>NZ_JALAHP010000023.1:0-810 GCF_022604695.1 Vagococcus sp. CY53-2 | reverse complement strand
TGGATCTTGTTCTGCCTCTACGACAATCCATCCTTCATAACCATCTTTTTCAATTTCTTGCCAAATTGGTGTAAAATCAATCATGCCATCTCCTGGAACAGTGAACACACCTTCTTTAACACCTTTTAAGAAACTAAATGAGTTTGTTTTAACTTCTTCCATTTTTTCCTTACGAATATCTTTAAAGTGAATATGTTTAATACGGTCTTTGTGTGTTTGATACACTTCAATCGGATCTTCGCCTGAGAAAACTAAGTGACCAGTATCATATAATAGTGACACTTTTTTAGGATCTGTCTCAGCCATCAAACGATTGATTTCATCAGTTGTTTGGACACCTGTCCCCATATGGTGGTGGTAAACAATAGACATGTCTTTTTCATTTGCCAACTCGCCTAATTTATCTAACCCACTTGTTAATTTTTCCCATTCATCTTCTGTAAATTCAGGTTTTTTATCAAAAACAGGTGTCTCCATTTGACCTTGTACACTATGTCCTTGTTCTGACACAACGATGACTTTTGCTCCCATTGCATGCAAAAAGTCACGATGTAACATAAAAGCCTCTTCTGTTTCTTCAAATGGTTTGGTTGTTAAAAAAGCACTAAACCAGGCACTAGCTACTGATAATCCACGTGGTTCTAAGTAACTTTTTAATTCTTCTGGATTTTTTGGATATTTGTTTCCAATTTCTGTTCCTGTGTACCCTGCTAATGCCATTTCACTGATACATTGTTCAAACGTATTTTCCTTACCTAATTCCGGCATATCATCATTTGTCCAAGCGATTGGTGCAATCCCTAACTTAAT
>NZ_JALAHP010000022.1:290-849 GCF_022604695.1 Vagococcus sp. CY53-2 | reverse complement strand
GAGATGTTGGGTTAAGTCCCGCAACGAGCGCAACCCTTATTGTTAGTTGCCATCATTTAGTTGGGCACTCTAGCGAGACTGCCGGTGACAAACCGGAGGAAGGTGGGGATGACGTCAAATCATCATGCCCCTTATGACCTGGGCTACACACGTGCTACAATGGACAGTACAATGAGTTGCGAGACCGCGAGGTTTAGCTAATCTCTTAAAGCTGTTCTCAGTTCGGATTGTAGGCTGCAACTCGCCTACATGAAGCCGGAATCGCTAGTAATCGTGGATCAGCATGCCACGGTGAATACGTTCCCGGGCCTTGTACACACCGCCCGTCACACCACGAGAGTTTGTAACACCCAAAGTCGGTGAGGTAACCTTTTGGAGCCAGCCGCCTAAGGTGGGATAGATGATTGGGGTGAAGTCGTAACAAGGTAGCCGTATCGGAAGGTGCGGCTGGATCACCTCCTTTCTAAGGATAATTACGGAAAACACATTACGTTTTACTTTGTTCAGTTTTGAGAGGTCTACTCTTAAATAGGGGCCTTAGCTCAGCTGGGAGAGCGCC
>NZ_JALAHP010000022.1:0-280 GCF_022604695.1 Vagococcus sp. CY53-2 | reverse complement strand
CGAGAACACCGCGTTGAACAGTTTCTTTTAAAGAACTGTGAAATGTATTAACTATTATCTATCGCTAGTTAATAGTTAATGAAAAAAAGCTAACCGTAAGGTTAGAAAAGGTTAAGTGAATAAGGGCGCACGGTGGATGCCTTGGCACTAGAAGCCGATGAAGGACGGGACTAACACCGATATGCTTCGGGGAGCTGTAAGTAAGCTATGATCCGGAGATTTCCGAATGGGGGAACCCAGTATCTTTTATAGGATATTATCTAGTAGTGAATACATAGCT
>NZ_JALAHP010000021.1:0-953 GCF_022604695.1 Vagococcus sp. CY53-2 | reverse complement strand
GTGCGGTGACGATGGCAAGAAGGATACACCTGTAACCATGCCGAACACAGAAGTTAAGCTTCTTAGCGCCGAGGGTAGTGAAGGGTTTCCCTTTGTGAGAGTAGGACGTTGCCGTGCTTTTTGTATTGATGGAGGTTTAGCTCAGCTGGGAGAGCACCTGCCTTACAAGCAGGGGGTCAGCGGTTCGATCCCGTTAACCTCCATACATTTTTGACTCGTTAGCTCAGTTGGTAGAGCATCTGACTTTTAATCAGAGGGTCACTGGTTCGAGCCCAGTACGGGTCATTACTATATTAAGCCATAATACGAAAGTTAGTATTTTTTTGTTGTTTAAAATTCGTATTGATAGAACATGCCGGCTTAGCTCAGTTGGTAGAGCATCTGATTTGTAATCAGAGGGTCGAGGGTTCAAGTCCTTTAGCCGGCATCTATAAGCGGAAGTAGTTCAGTGGTAGAACATCACCTTGCCAAGGTGGGGGTCGCGGGTTCGAACCCCGTCTTCCGCTTTTCATAAGTTCTAGCCGGGGTGGCGGAACTGGCAGACGCACAGGACTTAAAATCCTGCGGTGAGTGATCACCGTACCGGTTCGATTCCGGTCCTCGGCATCATTAATAGCGCCCATAGCTCAACTGGATAGAGTGTCTGACTACGGATCAGAAGGTTAGGGGTTCGACTCCTCTTGGGCGCGTTTAATTTAATACGGGAAGTAGCTCAGCTTGGTAGAGCACTTGGTTTGGGACCAAGGGGTCGCAGGTTCGAATCCTGTCTTCCCGATTTTGAGATTTTTCTCAAAAAAAATTAAAAAAGTGTTGACAATAAGATGACAACTTGTTATGATATAAAAGTTGTTACGACAACAAAGTTTAGACCTTTGAAAACTGAACAAAGTAAGACGAACCAAATGTGTAGGGCGTTTCTACTATGTAGAAACAAACCATATTTAGTGAATACA
>NZ_JALAHP010000020.1:0-1102 GCF_022604695.1 Vagococcus sp. CY53-2 | reverse complement strand
TATTAATGTGAGGTGCGTTTATGGTTAATGAATTAGTTAAACATCATACAGAATTAAATACTATTCCTTTGAGAAAGTTTACCCCTGTTCAAATGAATTTATTTTTTTCAATTATCTCTAGAATGCGTGATAAGGGGCAAAATAAAGTAACCTTCTCTTTTAGCCAACTTAAAGAATTAAGTGATTATAAAGCAACTGCCAATAATCGTTTTATTGATGACTTAGAAGAAACGTATGACAAATTAATGGATTTGAGATTTGGTCGTAGAAGCGCCTCTGGTTTGAGACGTGAGCGTTTCGTTTTATTTAGCTCATTCGACATTAATGGAGAAGCAGATTCCCCTTATGCTGAAATTCAAATACATGAAAAAGCTATTCCTTTACTCAATGACTTAGACGAATGGGTTCGTTATTCTCTTCAACAGTTTAATGACCTACAAAGCAGTTATTCAAAAACCATGTTTCGATTGTTAAAACAATTTCGAACAACGGGCTATGCATATTTCTCTAAAGAAGATTTTTTTGAGCTTTTAGATATTCCTAAAAGTTATTTGAAAGAACCTGCTAATCTTGATAAAAGAGTCTTAAAGCCTATTAAAGACGAATTAACTCCATTATTTCGCGGTCTTACCATTCGTAAGAAATATGGTAAAGGACGTGGGAAACCTGTTGTTGGTTACCAATTTGCTTTTAAACCAGAAAATAAAAATGCTAATGACTTTTCTAAAGGAGAACGCGAAGACTTACGACAAAAAATATTTAATATCGAACACAATGGTGATCTTTCTCAAGAAGAAAAATGGGTCGCAAAAGATAAAGTATTAGGTTTAAAAATTGGCACACATGAGTCAGATTTTTACGCTCAGAAACAAAAAGAATTTGAAAAAATTGAAGAAGAAAAACTTCGAAAAGATATTTTAGATGATTTAAAAAGTGGTTTCCATTAATCAGAAAACTATTTCGAACAACACGACAAAGTAGAAAAACTTCTCCATACTTTTGGAAAAGTTTTTTATTTTTTTTTTTTTGAAAAACTAATTTTTCAATTGAAATGATTTAGGATAATTCTTTTATTGATAAAAAATAGTGTATGTCAAAGGTG
>NZ_JALAHP010000002.1:0-425686 GCF_022604695.1 Vagococcus sp. CY53-2 | reverse complement strand
CGCCAGCGTTCGTCCTGAGCCAGGATCAAACTCTCAATAAAAAGTTGATAACATCTTGCGATGTTTAGCTCATTTGTTTTAAAACTTGCTAGCGAATTGTATTCACTAAATATGGTTTGTTTCTACATAATAGAAACGCCCTACACATTTGGTTCGTCTTACTTTGTTCAGTTTTCAAAGGTCTAAACTTTGTTGCCGTAACAACTTTTATATCATAACAAGTTGTTTGTTTTTTGTCAACATTATTTTTAAAAAATATTTTTTATTAAATAACGTTATTGTGACAACTTCTATATATTACATCCTGTAAATACTTTTGTCAACAACTAATTTAAAAAAGGCACACCACTTACATTAAAATGTTGTAATACCATACGCAAAGTAGAAGGCTCTTCCCACAAAAACTCTGAATTCAATGCCCTGGTTTCAATATTCTCTTCATCTAAACTAAATACAAAAAGTGGTAATTTTTCATCTTCAATATTGATATTAGTCAATTCGACTAAGTCCATAGCATCAGAATTCAAGCCAACTGATTGAGTCAACTTATCTAATATGCAAGCTAAACTTGTATAATTGGTATCAATAGTTGTTTGAATAAAACTAACTGTTTCTTGATCTTTTTGCACTAAAAATTTTTTATGACCATCTTGTTGATTAAGAATGACTGTCCCAGCTACTCTAGACTGTTCCAATATTACACACCTCTTATTTAATAGTTATAATAAATCGACAAATGCAATTATAACATATTTTCAGAAATATATCAGTTATTTTCCGTAATATCATCTAAAAACTCATCAACCCAATGTGATAAATTCTTATCAATGCTTTCAAAACCTATATTCTTATATCTATTTGTAAAATATTTTTTCTTTTTATATAAAACAGGTGGTGCATCTTGAAATACTCTTATCGATAAACTAATTTTCTTTGTGTACTCATCAATATCAATAATTTGAACTTTCACTTTTTGATTAACTGTCAATTCTTCTTCTATATTTTTAATAAATCCATGCTTCACTTCTGATACGTGAATCAAACCTTGTTGATTATCTCCAAGAGACACAAATGCTCCATAAGGCTGAATCCCTGTTATTTCACCTATCAATATGTCTCCAATTTTTAATGTCATGTCCTTAATTCTCCTAAAATAAATTTTCTTATAATCATCATTTTAACATAAACATCTTAGACTATTCACTACTCTTTACAATATAAAAAGAAAAAGCCACTTACCCAACTAGGCAAGTGACAAAATATCTTATTCTTCTATTAAAACCTCATCGATTGTTACATCATGCATTGGTCTATCTTGTGAATCACGACTGACACTAGCAATTTCATCCACAACATCCATACCTTCAATGACATGACCAAAGACTGTATGTCTAAAGTCTAACCATGGTGTTCCACCACTATGATATGCTTCAATAATTTCTTCTGGGAATCCAGCACCTTCTAATTGAGATAGCATGTTAGATGGAACATTTTTATTTTGAACAATAAAGAATTGGCTACCATTTGTATTTGGTCCAGCATTGGCCATAGATAAAGCACCTCTTAAATTGAATACCTCTTTAGAGAACTCATCTTCAAATTTTTCACCATAAATACTTTCTCCACCCATACCTGTTCCAGTTGGATCTCCTCCTTGAACCATGAAATCAGGAATAACACGATGGAAAATTACACCATTATAATATCCTTTTTTACTTAATTCAATAAAGTTCTTAACTGTTTTAGGGGCTTGTTCTGGGAATAAAGCAACTTTAATGTCACCTCGATTTGTTTTAATTGTTGCTGTTACTTTAGCATTTTCTAAATCTAATTGTGGAAATGTTGTCATTTATAATTCCTCCTCATTTATTATTTCTCAAGTATACTTCTTACTTTAGTTGTTAACAAGTCTATTGCAACTTGGTTTTCCCCACCTTCAGGAATGATAATATCCGCATATTTTTTTGTCGGCTCGATAAATTGTTGATGCATTGGTTTAACTACGCTTAAATATTGACCAATGACAGAATCCAAAGAACGTCCTCGATCATGCATATCTCTTTTAATACGGCGGATAATTCTTATATCATCCTCAGTGTCTACATAAACTTTAATATCCATCAAATCTCTTAACCGTTCGTCTTCTAATATTAAAATACCTTCTAATATGATAACCTCTTTTGGTTCTTGATAAATGACCTCTTTACTTCGCGTATGTGCTTCATAATCATAGACAGGTTTCTCAATCGCTTTATATCCCATTAAATCTTGTAAATGCTCAATCAATAAATCAGTATCAAATGCAAATGGATGATCATAATTTGTGTTTAATCTTTCTTCAAATGATAGATGACTTTGATCTTTATAATAAGAATCTTGTTCAAACAATAAAATTGAGTGATTTGGTAATGCTTTTAATATCGCGCGACTTACACTGGTTTTACCACTTCCAGACCCACCAGTCACACCTATGACAATCGGTCTACTTTCTGCTGCCGTCATTAATATCCCCCGCTCGTTTTTTATTCCTTCTTTGATATCCTACTCTATAAACCACATGATTTCAATATAAAGTAAATGAATCACGACTAAATAAAATAATTATCAGTTAAGCATTAACATTAAATAATAATTATTATAATGATATACTATAGATATATTAATAGAAAAAAGGAGATTACTTATGCATTCATTATTTAATTTAGAAAACGTTTTTTTTAAACCACAAAATCAAACGATTCTAAACGACATTAACTTATCAATCAACTCAGGAGATTTCATCACTATTAGCGGTCCATCTGGAAGTGGTAAGAGCACCTTACTAAAAGTGCTAGCATCAATGATTACACCTACCTCTGGAAAATTACTTTATAAAAATAGAGAAATTGACAAAGAAAATATTACTGATTATAGGAAAGAAGTCTCTTATTTTTTCCAACAACCTACTCTATTTGGTGAGACTGTTATGGATAATCTGATATTTCCATTTGATATTCGACATCAAGAATTCGACAAATCTAGAGTAACAAAACTGTTAGAGACATTCAAACTTAATGAATCTTACTTAAATAAAAAGATTATAGATTTATCTGGTGGAGAAAAACAACGTGTTGCGTTTGTTAGAAATCTCATTTTTGAACCAGATGTATTGTTATTAGATGAAGTCACTAGTGCTTTAGATGACGAAAATAAAAATATTATCCAACAATTTATTTTAAATGAGTTAAAAGGAAAAACGATTCTTTGGGTGACACATGATAGTAATGAATTTAGCTTAGGGACACGTCAAATTACCATTATTGACGGAAAATTGGGGGAAAAATAATATGACTGATTTAAATATTTCAAATACATCGCTATTATTAGCAAGCTTGTTAATTGTGATAGCTTTAATTATTGATTACAAAGAAAAACTAGGATTAGGAAAAGATATTTTCGTTTCTGCCATTCGAACAGTGGTTCAATTATTCATCATTGGATATGTTTTAGGGTTTGTTTTCCAACTGGATAATATGATTTTAACCTTAGTCATGGTTGCTTTTATTATTTTAAATGCTGCACATCATGCCGGAAAACGTGCAAACTATTTAGATAAAGCCTTTCAAATTTCTCTGATTTCAATTGGTTTTGGTACAATTTTATCACTGTTTGTTCTATTTATATCTGGAACTTTAAAATGGACACCTTCACAAATTGTTCCAATAACCGGAATGATTGCCAGTAATGCGATGACTGCCGTTGGGGTTGGCTATCGTACAATGTCAACTAAATTTGAAGATCAACGTCAACAAGTACAAGAAAAACTTGCATTAGGAGCAACAAAAAAACAGTCCACTTTACCTATCGTAAGAGAAAGCATTAAATCTGCGATGTCACCAAGTGTCGATCGTGCAAAAACGGTTGGTTTAGTCAGTTTACCTGGTATGATGTCTGGTCTTATGTTTGCTGGTATTGATCCAACAACTGCCATTAGATATCAAATCGTTGTGATGTTTATGCTAATTGCGACTACTGGATTTTCAACCATGATTGCCAGTTACTTATCCTACAAACAATACTTCAATGACTTCTCTCAATTAAAATAAACAAAGAAAGACTAGTAAATGTTTTAAATGTCATTTACTAGTCTTTTTGTTTTATCTTTCTTGTACGTATTTATAAGCTGTTCCCAAAGAAATGTTACATTCCTCTGCAATTTGTCTTAATGTATATCTATTGTTGTTATATAAAAATCTAATTTGGTCGATTGTTTCTTGAGAGATTTTTGGACGTCCGCCTACACGACCCTTACGACGTGCTTCTTGTAAGCCTTTAGTAGTTCGTTCTCTAATAATCATTTTTTCCATTTCAGCAATTTTTAAAACCATTTCTAAGTATGCTGCATCATCAATGTCACTGTATGCTTCACCTTTTTTAACTACTACTAATCCAATGCCTTTTTCTTTTAATTGACCTAAAAATTCTGCTAATTGAATAACTGATTTCCCTAAACATCTTAATTCATATACAACCAATTGATCGCCTGATTCTAAACTAGCCACGATATCAGTCAATACTGTGTCACTTTGTGAAATTTCCTCATTCGTTTCTTTTTCAATGGATACAGTTTCAATATTTAAACTATTTAACCCATCGATTTGTTCTCTCACATAATTTTCCTCACTAGAAGCATAAACATATCCTATTTTTTTCATAGCTCCTACCCCCTATTATCTTGTTATTAAATTTTTGGTGCATTTCATTTCTTGGCTATGTTCATACTATATCGTTTTTTTAAAAAACCCGCCATATCAAACTTTACCTAACAATACGTAAAAAATGATAATTAATCATCTTTAAATGAAAATTCATAAAGATAGCATATTTTGTTATTTAAATTTCTCTAAAAATTCATATGCATATGTAATTTTTAGTTTAAAAAACATGTTTTTATAAATAAAAGTAACATTATGAATAAAAAAATTTCATTTAACATGTTTTATATTAATTGATAAAATGAACAAGAATAGAATCGATACATACCAAAATAAAAACTATTTTTTATTTTAGTATGAATTTATCCACTGTTTTTAGTAAAGGTGAATTAGAAATAGGCATTATGTCATTTCCTATTAAAGAAGAAAATTTAGAAATTGAACGAAATATTTTTCATACTATGAAATATGATGCGTCAATTTTAATGATGGATGATCATCCGTTAGCATCAAAAAAACCTCTCAATTTAAAAGATTTAAAAGACGATACCTTCTCATCTATGAGCAAAGACTATGTGTTATGACATGTGCTTCAAGGTATGACACGAGATGTTGGCTTTATACCAAAAATTGATATTATGAGTAATAATCATGAAGTATTAGTCAATAATATTATGAAAAATAATACGTTAGCTCTGTTACCCATTCAGTTAAAAGATTTTTATGACGATTATCCACTAACTTGGGTACCTATTAAAGATAAAATTAAACCATTTGATATTGTCGTGATTCATAAGAAGAACACGCCACTTAGCCCTGCATCGGCATTATGCTTAGAATTCCTTACCAGTCAAAAAATAATAAATGATTAACTAAATCTATAGGCCTATCAATTATACTAATTAGAACAATAATCCTCTTCATCTTATACTGTACTTATAAAGATACAAGGAGGAAAAAATGAAAAAGATTATGATGATAGGCGCTAGGGAAGATGAAAAACAGTTTGCTGATAAATGGGCTAAAGAAAATAATGTTGAAGTTGGTTTAACTAATGAGGTACTTAATGAAGAAACTTATCACTTGTTAAAAGGGTTTGATGGTTTAAGTCTCCAACAAACAATGGGGATTTCAAATGATATTTATACCCAACTGAGCAAAGATGGCTTTAGACAAATTGCTCAACGGTCAGCCGGTATTGATATGTATAACTTAGATGTTGCAAAAGAAAATAATATTTTAATTACGAATGTACCTGCTTACTCCCCAAACTCTGTCGCTGAGTTTGTAGTTGGAAGCGCTCTAAATTGTTTAAGACATACAAAATTAATTATTAAACGAGTGACAAATCATAATTTTAGTTGGGATAAATCAATCTTGTCTAAAGAAGTCAGAGAATTAACGATTGGAATATTAGGGACTGGTCGTATTGGTCAGTTGACGGCTGAGATGCTCGAAGGCTTTGGTGCAACGTTGATTGGTTATGATCTTTATAAAAATAAATCATTGGAAGCTATTTTAACATATGAAGATAATTTTAATACGTTTTTAGCATCATGTGATGTCATTTCTATTCATATGCCTCTAACAGAAGAAAATTATCATTTATTTAATGAAGAAACCTTTGCAAAAATGAAGCCTGGTTCTATTTTAATTAACGCTTCTCGCAGTGCAATTGTTAACACAAACGATTTAATTAAGGCTCTGGACTCAAATCAATTAGCATCTTGTGCACTTGATACTTACGAAAATGAAATGCCTTTTGTGACAAAAGATTTTAATAATAAATCGATTAATGACCCGGTGTTAGAAGAATTAATACAACGAGATGATATTATTTATACTCCCCATATTGCTTTTTACACTGAAACAGCTGTCACAAATTTAGTGTGAGGTGCACTTGATTCATGTTTGGCCATATTAAATGGTGAAAGACCGCAAACAATTGTTAATCTATAAATAAAAAAAGCCATCCGTTTCCGCTGACGGCTTTTTAATATCTCTAGAAAAATTATTTCTGTATATACCGTAAAGACAATCGATTAAAAAACTGATAACTAAAACATAAAACTTTTGCCCAATTTAATAAATTTATTATACGTTGTTCACTTACATTTCTATCATCAGTTTATTGTTTTCTAATGCTTTTTCAATTATTTTCTAAATATAAATAACAAATAATGACATAGTATCCTTTTAAATACCAAATTCTATTGTCCTATCTAAATTTTCAAGTCACTAATTTCTCTTAATGATAAATCTGTAGCAGTTGTTTTTTCAGGTTTGTAAGTAGTCCTTACTCTATGACGTTCATACTCAGGGTCAGGTAATGGAATGGCGGATAATAAGCTTTCTGTGTAAGGATGTAATCCATACTTATAAATCTCCTCTGCACTTCCAATTTCTACCAATTTTCCATAATACATCACCCCTATACAATTGCTGATATATTTAACCATTGATAAATCATGGGCAATAAACAAATAAGTCAGTTGTTGTTTTTCTTGCAACTCTTGTAATAAATTGACAACCTGTGCTTGAATAGAAACATCCAAAGCAGAAACTAGTTCATCACAAATAATAAATTTAGGGTCAATCGCAAGAGTTCGTGCGATCCCAATACGTTGACGTTGACCTCCTGAAAATTCATGTGGATAACGTGTCCCATGACTTGGGTCAAGACCAACAAGTTTTAATAATTCATCTATTCGTTTATTTCGTTCACCTACATTTTTGGCTAACTTATGAATATCAATGTCTTCTGCTATAATATCTCGTACTTTCAAAGGATATTGAAGATTGTAAAAAATCTCATCAGATGCTCCAATTTCAACAATTCTACCACCATACATTACAGCTACTCTATCAACGCCATTTACTACAACACCCAAATCATGTGCACTAAAAACAATAGAGGCTTTAATTTCTTGTTGAATATCTTTCATTAATTCAATAATTTGTGCTTAAATCGTTATATCAAAAGCCGCTGTAGGTTCATCTGCTAATTCCTCTTTCCCACTTGTGCTATCTTTAGTTTTTACTACATCGCTTTCACAAGCCGCTTACGTTAAAACTGTTACAAACATTGATAAATACTTCATTTTATTTTTCACCTAGTGCTCCCCCCTTTTTTTAAAATTAAATTAGAAAAAATATAATAAAAAAATGAATATAATATATGTTTTTGATGGTAAAATCAATAATATTTCAAATTTAATTTATAAGAGATTTATTTTACTATATTGAAAGACTTTTAAATAACCATTTGGCACAGCTTTTCATTTCATAAATAATAAACCTTTCGGCAAAATGAGTTTACATTCATTTTGCCGAAAGGTTTATTATTTATTCTTACCAAATTTCGCTCTAATCCCCCGTTTAACAACATCTAAAAATCCAAGCGATTGAACCATTCTTTCTGGATTAACATACTCTCTTATAGCACGTAAGACCACTTTGGGTTTTTTAGAAGAAAAAGTATAGGTTCCATTTTTTTTAGTCTGAATAGCATATCTTGGAATCCATTTCCCTTTAAACATGACAGAAGCAATAACATAATCAACTTCTTCCCAAGGTATTTGAATAAATTTTCTTGGATCACGCCCATGATAAAATTCAAATCCTTTATCACCTATCATAATTTCCCCATAATCTGTCAAACCAGTAAACGCTGTTGCATCTATTACTAGATCAATTTTTGTATTAAGAGACTGAACCATCAAGTCACTTCCTTTACTTTTCTTTTAACACTATATCAAAAAATAGCTGCTATTTAAAAAAAGAGGCCTATATAAGACCTCTTAAAACTTATTTTTTTACAGTAAGCCAATCACATGACCTAAGATACCAACAACGAACAAACCGATGATGATAACAATTGGGCTTACTTTTTTCTTAAGTAGCCACATACAGAAGAATGTTAATAATAACGGTGCTAAACCTGGGATTAGTTGATCCAAGTTATTTTGTAATGTTGTCACTTTAACATCACTTAACGCACGACCAGAAGCAACTTCTTCAAACGCTTGTTTCACACCAGCCATACCATTTGGAAGATTTGCCCAGTCAACATAGGCTCCTTTATCAAGAGGCACTTTTGACACAATTGGTTTGAAATCAATGGACACCCATCTTTCAACCAATGCTGCCAGAACAAACATCCCTAAAATAGAAGCACCTTTTGTAACATCTTGCAATAAACCACCCGATAAGTCATCTGTAATTTTTGATCCAGCACGGTAACCAAATTCTTGTGTATACCACATAAATCCCCAACGAATTAAGTTCCAAGCCACGAAGAAAATAATTGGACCAAGAATGCTACCACCTAGTGCAAGAGATGCACCAAGAGCTCCAAGCATTGGACGTAATGTAAACCAGAAAACTGGGTCTCCAACACCAGCTAATGGTCCCATCATCCCAACTTTAACCCCTTGAATTGCTACATCATCAATTTCAGATCCATTAGCTCGTTCTTCTTCTAACGCCAATGTTACACCTAAAATAGGAGAAGCAATATATGGATGTGTGTTAAAGAATTCTAAGTGACGTTTTAATGCATCTGATTGTTCTTCTTTTGTTTTGTATAATTTTTTGATTGCTGGAATCATTGAGAATGCCCAACCACCATTTTGCATACGTTCATAGTTCCAAGAACCTTGAATAAATGTTGAACGCCACGCAACGGTCATACGATCTTTTTTCGATAATTCTATCTTTTCTACCATTTTTTCTTTCCTCCTAAATTAGTAATCGTTTAAAATATCGCCTAGTGGATCACCAGTATTGCTTCCACCACCAGAATTTGATGAACCACCCATTTTAGACAAGTTAATGTAGATTAATGCAAAGGCCACACCTAATGCACCTAAGCCCATTAATGTAATATCAGAAACTGCGGCAATAACAAATCCCATTGCAAAGAATGGCCATACTTCTTTTGTTGCCATCATGTTAATAACCATAGCGTAACCTACCGCTACAACCATTCCACCACCAATTGCCATACCTTCAGTTAACCAAGCTGGCATTGATTCTAAAAAGTGTTGTACAGTTTCAGCTGGAATAAATAACAGTGCTGCTGCTGGAATGGCAATACGAATTCCTTGCATACATACAGCCATAATGTGTAGACGTTCAATTTTACCCATATTTCCTTCTTCGGCTGCTTTATCCATCATATGAACGATTGGTACAGCTAATGTTCGTACAATCATTGTTAAGAATAATCCAGCGACTGCTAGTGGAATAGCCACTGCGATTGATGATGACACTGCATCTTTAACAGAAATTGATTGAGCTCCTAATGCTTTAACTAAAATAATAGCAGATGCTACTGAAGCAAGTGCTGCATCTGGTGCCACTGCTGCTCCAATATTTGCCCAACCTAGAGCGATCATTTGAAGTGACCCCCCTAAAAGAATTCCTGCTTCCAAGTGACCTGTAACTAATCCAATTAATGTACATGCAATCAATGGTTGATGAAATTGAAACTCATCTAAAATACCTTCCATACCTGCGAAAAAGGCAACAATAATAACTAAAATGACTGATATAACAGACATGATATCCCTCCTATAAATGGTTTATTTTCCTAAATCAGTTTTTGCTTTTTTAACCAACTCATCCATGTTAGCTCGTGAATCATTTGGTACTTTACGTACGTCAAACTTCACACCATCAGCTTTTAATTGCTCAAAAGCTTTAACGTCTTCTTGTCCCATAGAAAGGACTTTATTTACTACCACTTTTCCAACAGAGTGGGCAAGTGATCCAACATTTACTTCGTCAATCTTCACGCCACCATCAATAACGCGAACAACATCTGCCGGATTTTCAAACAACAGTAACGCACGCGTTCCACCAAAACGTGGATCTTTTGCAATTTCTATCATTTTTTTCACGGGAATAACATTTGCTTTTACTCCTGGTGGTGCTGCTTGTTCGATTAATTTCTTACGTAGATCATCTTTTGCAACTGAATCCGATACCACAATGATACGTGTTGGATTGGTTGCTTTTGTCCAAGCTGTTGCCACCTGACCATGTAATAATCGTGAATCAATACGTGCCAACACAAATTTGATTTTTCCATCACCAATGACTGTTCCTGGCGGGATAGAACCCATTTGTGCTTCTGGTTGAGCAACTTCATTTTTCTCTTCTTCTGGTTCAAGAGCTTCTGGACGAACTTTAATCCCATCTTTTCCTGTTGTTACAATTTGAGACGCGATTTTATGAGCGCTTGTTTCTGATAATCTCATCGCATATGCTTCAATTAACATTGGTAAGTTTAATCCACTGACAATTGCCCAATGGTCCTTATGTTCTTCAAATAGTGTATTTGCTTGATTAAATGGTGTACCTCCCCATAAATCAACTAAAAAAAGGACTTCCTCTTGCTGATCAAATGTGTCAATTGCTTCGATAATTTTTCTTTTAACATCATCTGGACCTTCACTAGGCATCAATGTAACGGCTTTAACATTTTCTTGTTCACCAAAAATCATTGAACCAGATTGCAAGATTCCTTTAGCAAACTCACCATGACTTGCTAAAATAATTCCAACCATATTTGTGACCTCCTATTTTATATCATTTTCTTTTTGTCAGTTTTTAATTGATTCTTTTTTAATAAATGAATCAAATCAACAGGAATATCCGAAACAACTTTTCTGACATCAATAGTTATTCCTTGATTACTTAAAAAAACAAAAGCTTCCTCATCTTTGTCATCTATTGCCACAGCGTTTGTTATCATATGTTTACCAGTTTGATAACTCATTCCACCAACATTGAGTGTTTCAATTTTCACACCAGCTTCTACCACTTTTTTAACGTCTGAAGGATTCGTAAATAATAGCATTGCTTGAATAGAATCATTAAATCGTGGATCATGATAGATTCCTATCATTTTTTTCACTGGAATCACATTAACAATAATATTAGGTGGCGCTGCTTGAATAAGTAATGTTTTTCTAAGGGCATCCTGTGCCACATCATCACTAACAACAAGAATACGATTTATTTTTGAATGTTTTGTCCAGACTGTAGCAACCTGTCCATGAATCAATCTGTCATCAATACGAACTAATCGAATATCCATATGATGCCTCCTTTTCTTCATTTTAAACATTCTATAAATATATAAGCAAAATTCATGCCAACTTTCAAAAATACTATTAAACCAATTAATAAAATAAGAAAAAGATACACTCGGCACAGTGTATCTTTAGTGTATATATACTATAAGCTTAATTGATTCTCTATAATATTGACAACATACACTAACTCATCATTTGGTATTTCTAGCTGAAACAATTGTTCTAATAAACTTAGGCTTGATTTTAGTGAGTCAATGTAGTTCTTGTTCTCTAATTGATTTAATTCTGAGGTAGTTGCTGATAGCGTATCATTCCTTAATATGCGTTCAACCATTCCAGATAAGTGCATGGTTAAAGAGATATAAAAAGAATACTCTTTTTTATTTGATAAAATATCTCGATCAACTTTCTGACAAATTGTCCACAATGGATCAATTAATTTAGTGGCATTGATAAAGGTATAATAATCATTAATATAATCTACACATGTTTTTTTAGCCTTATCTTCAGTTAACGTAAATTCTTCGTCAGATGTAAATGTATTCGATACGATATTTCCAATAAACGATGGGCCTTCTTTAGAAAATAGTTGGTCCATTGTAATAAACGGAACGGATAGATTAGGATTCTTAATTCCTGTGCTTGCTAATAAATGGTATTTTTCCTGTACCAATGGTAATGTCGTTTCTAAATCTACTATTGACATGGTAATTACCTCAATATCTTCTTCCATATATAAAGTAAGGTAATCATTGATTAATTCCTTCATTCGCTGTGCTGTCCCTTGCCCCGATGCACAAATAGCCAATATTGCTTGTGGTTTGTTCTTTTCAACGCTTACTTCAGATGTATCCTTTGCATGGTATCCGTGAAAATAACTTAGAGATTGATATAAATCTGTTAAATCCCCTTCAAGTAAACTCGCTTTTCTACCAGCTTCCAAAACTAATGCTGTTGTCACCATGTCAATAATTTTAACATTAATAGCAGTTTTTTCTTTTATATCCTCTGTAAAAGTTGTCAAAGATCCCATATCTACTAGCAACAATACTCCGCTTCCTTCATCTACTTCACTTACTTCATGTATGACTTTATCTAATGCTTCAGTAGGAGACATGTCAAGAGGCATATCTACGGCACGAATATTATTTACTTTTAACAGCTGACTGACAACTTCCACCATACTTGAAGCAGTACTTCTACCATGAGCTGCAACGACAATCCCTATTCTCCCATCCTTCGCTGATTCATTTAAAGAAATCAACAAAACAGTTAAATAATTGATTTCTGATTGAGGCAATATAACTTGATGTTCCTCTTCAATAATTTGCTTAAATACTTTTGCCACATGATGTTCTTTCGGGTATGTTTCGATCATTTTAATGATATTTTCATCATTTCCAGTTTCTATTTGGATACCTTCTTTATAACGATTTAAAAAAGAGCTAATGTGAAGGCCGATTGCATATAAAAAGTTTTGTTCAAATTTGTAACCTACTTGTTCCACAGCGTATTGATACAACATACGCGTTGTTTTAATAACTTTACTATCAATGATTTCTCCTAATTTATTTTCTGAATCAAAATTAAAGCCATGATTACGGTAAAATGATTTCAAGTGAACGTTAATATCTGTTGTAATAAAATGATTGATGGCTTCTTGGTTAAACCCATCTTCTTTTAATAATGCTGCTTTGTCACCAATGATTTCATATAAATTGTAGGGTAGCTCATAACTATCCCCTTCATAAGTCTCAAACGATTCATTAGGCGAAATTATCATTTTTGATTCTAATAACTGTGTCAACTCAGCCATTGTATGTCGATCGCTGGCCAAATGAACGAGCCCTTCTTTTATCCCATCATTTAACTCATCCATCGTAATCGTGACATCCTGTTGATCCATGTGTTTTAAAAATGACTGTGCCGTGACAAGTTGAACATTCGATTTCAATTGCC
The DNA here is from genome assembly GCF_022604695.1 of Vagococcus sp. CY53-2. Classification (NCBI taxonomy): domain Bacteria; kingdom Bacillati; phylum Bacillota; class Bacilli; order Lactobacillales; family Enterococcaceae; genus Vagococcus; species Vagococcus sp. CY53-2. The sequence goes on along the minus strand of NZ_JALAHP010000002.1, from coordinate 411,930 downwards.
CTACATTTCCATATGACACACTTCCAATTAATGCTTTTATCACGTCTTCCGTTAAAATAATTCGCCGATTAATACGTTGTGCTTCAATAATCATCATATTTTTTACTAATTCGACTTTTTCTTTTGCACTTCTTTCCTTAAAGTTTGGAAGTTTAATCGTAATAGGAATCCGCCTAACAAATGTATTCAACAGAGCTGAGTTAGGATCTTCTGTTGTGGCACAGATGATACGGACATTTGCTTCTCTTGTTTTAGTCGACTCTCCTAATTTTGAATATTTTCCATTATCCATAAAATAAAAAATCATCTCTTGTCCCTCTGGTGGCAATCGATGAATTTCATCTAAAAATAAATACCCATCATTTGCTAAAGTCATCAAACCATCTTTTTCTTCATCTGCTCCTGTAAAAGCTCCCTTTATATGACCAAATAAATGACTCATTAATAATTCTGGATTACTAGCATAGTCTGCACAATTAAATACTACTAACTCTTTATTCTCATCTATTATCTGTTGCTGTTTAGCATATTGAAACATAGTATGAGCAAAGTAGGTTTTTCCAGATCCTGTTGGACCTGTAATCAAACAATTTAATCCATTTGGTGGATATAAAATAGCCGCTTTTGCTTGCATAATAGCATTCTTCATACTACCCTTAATACCAATAATTCGTTTAAAAATATCGTCGGAATAAATTAAATTAGATTTAGAAAGTTTTGTCGCATCAGTTTCTTCTTGATAACTTGGAACATACTTTGATAAGGGTTCATGTTGAAAAATCGATTTGACAACATATCTGACTGGCCTACCATCTAATTTTTCTACAATTCCTTCTCTTACTAATGTATTTAGATCTTTACTAGCATTACTACGCTGAATTTTTAAAAATTCAGCAACTTCTTTTGTTGTAACTCCAGATTCGCTAGCTAAATTGGTAGGGGAAAGATTCTTTGTTTGGTTAACAACATAATCATAAACCTGATCAATTCGTTTCATTTGTTTCCTCCTATAAATGACACACTACTATCATTGTATACTAGTGTATTATTACAGCAAAATTAAAATCGCTTTTTTATGTCTCTTTTATATAAAACGGTTGTAAAAAAAACTAATCACTAAAAAAAGAGACTCGATTATCGAGACTCTTAAAATACTAATTATTTAACAAATTTCGCTGATTGTTCTCCAGCTTGACGACCAAATACAATGATATCACCGACTGAATTTCCACCAATACGATTACTTCCATGTAATCCACCAGTCACTTCTCCTGCAGCATACAATCCAGTAATTGGTTGATTGTCTTTATTCAGCACTTCTGTTTTATCATTAATTTTTACACCACCCATTGTGTAATGGATACCTGGTGCGATCTTAATCGCATAATATGGACCTTTATTTAATGCATGATCCATACCAGTTTCACGAGAAAATTCTGTATCGGATTTCGCTTCAACTGCTTTGTTCCAATCAGTCACAGTTGTACCAAGTGTTTTACCATCCATATCAATTTCTTTAGCTAATGCTTCAATTGAATCAGCAGATTTTACAAATCCTTGTTTTTCATAAAAGTTAATTGCTTTGACTCTTTCTTTCACTCCAGCATCAAAAATTAAGTAAGCGGATTTTTCAGGTAAAGCAGTAATAGCAGCAGATACATTATCACGTGTGCCCATTTCATTTGTGAATCGTTTACCTTCTTGACTAACTAAGATACCACCTTCACCACGAACAGCTTCACCAATTAATACCCCTTTGTCTTGTTGAACAGTTGGATGAATTTGGATTTGATCCATATCAACCGTTTGTCCGCCAAGTTTTTCAATCATGCGAATACCATCACCGGTACTACCTTCTTGGTTTGTTGTGACATACCCTTTAAGTTCAGGTTTTTCTTTTTCTAGCAATTCTGGATTAGCTCCATATCCACCAGTTGTCACAACAACAGCTTTACCATGCACTTCCTTTTCTTTGCCTTCAACCGTTACTTTAACACCATCAACTGTTGAATCATTTTCTAAAATCTCCGTTACATCAGCATTAACAAAAATTGGAATGTCTTTTTCATGAATATTATTTAATAATCCATGAACTAAGTATTCACCAACTGCTGAGCCATCTTCAGGTCTATGAGTTCTTTTTTCACTCATCCCACCAGTGATAGTCAAGTTGTTTAATTTAATTCCCATTGAGTCTAACCAATCAATAGCACTTGCTGAATGATCAACATAGTAACGTAATAATTCTTTATCGTTTGTTCCGTGTCCACCTTTAAGTGTTTCTTCATAGAATTTATCATTTGAATCTTTAATGCCAGCTTCTTTTTGATATTTTGTTTCTGAAGCATTCATCCCACTTGAAGCTTTCATTGTGTTCCCACCAGCTACTGGCATTTTTTCTAAAATAACTGGATTTTTACCTTCTTCTTTCGCTTGCAAAGCAGCTGACATCCCTGCTCCACCAGCACCAACAATAATAATATCGTACTCATCTTTTAACTCTTTTGGGTCAGTATATTTTTGTTCTGACGCACCAGAAGTTACATCTGATGTACTTGCTTCTGTCGATGAACTTTGAGATGTCTTCTCTGCAGTTTTTTGTCCCCCACAACCAGATAGCATCATTAAAGTGGCAAAACTAATGGTTAATGATTTGAATAGTTTACTTTTCATAAATCTAATCCCCTTTTTTAATTGTTAAATTACTAACATACTTAGAAAATAATACCCTAAATATGCTATTTTAACAAGAAAAAAATTAATAATTATTTCACAACTTATTTTTTTAATGAAAACAAGACTTTTTTCATTTATTATTTAAAAAGATGTTTTATTTAAACTATCATGGCGTATTTACATTGATATATGCTCTTAACTAATTTATCCAATTCTTCGTAATCTCTTAAAGTTAATGGAAAATCAAAATATCGGATCGTTGAAGTCATACAACTATTACAATCAAAAATATTTGAAACATTTGTCAATATAACATCTGCTTCTTTAACATCATATGTATCCATAAATTCAATATGGTATTTTCCAGAATAATGATATGCAATATCTCTTTCTAATAACGCTTTCGTTAAATATGGCAAATCACTTTCTAATAAAATACATATGGTTGGCTCAAAATAGGTCAATGGTTTAATCATAGAAAATAATAGCATGTATTTTTGAACTAAAAAACGCTTTTGTAAAAAAATCGAATCATTAGTTTGATTATAAACCTTATCCACTAAACGATGTAACTCTGAATATAGTACTGTGTATTTTTCCTGTGTATCATCCAACATATAACGACCATCCATTGTCAAAGATACGTGATGAAATAATTTACAAAATAAATGGGTACAAAATGTTGTTAGAAAAAAAGACTCATAATAGTTTTTGGGAATAGGCAATAGTTCTTGATGGAATGTTTTAACTAGTGAGTCGGTTACAACAAATACATCCGAGTTATTTTTTTTATGATAAGACAACACTTGTCTTGTTAAATTATCACATTGATAGATATTCATTCTAAGTTGAATTAGTAGTAGATAAAAATAAATTTCAGCTGTTAATTTTTGCTGTCTTTTAAAAAAAAGAAGTTCTAAAAAGGGGGCTTGATTTAAAATTTGCTTAATATTGACATAGTCTTTCCATTCAGCTTCAAATGTAACCACGTGATTTTTGCCTAATCTGAACAAATTAATAGCTAACATGTAAGCAAGTTGTTTCCTTTGTGTTTGAGTCAAACGCATCTCTAACGCTTGATTCAAACTATCGACTACTTCATAAACCTTTAATTGACTAACCTGTTTAAAGGGCCAGACATTTCCTTTAACACCATACCATATTAAATAATAAGTCAACAATCGAATTTGTTTTTCTTCTCCCACTATCCTAAAACTAATATTGGATAAAGACAAATGATATCTTTTTAAATAATGGCGTATTTTTTTAAGTCCTTTTCTGACCTTACTCTCACTGATAAAATGATCCATTGAATACTTGGTCACTGATTGGAACTCTTCAAAAAATATTTGTTTTAACATCATAAAGGTTTCATCTTGTTCTATGACTAATTGCTTAAATCTATTCAATCCTTGACCTTTAGGGGTTTCTAGGTAGACACCTCTATATTTTTCATAACTTAAATACAATCTGTCCTCTTCTTTTTCATCTTTATTAAACTGTTCAATACAATCTTTTAATTGAATCACATAGCGTTGAATAGTTCTTTCCACCACATTCAATTTTTCACTAATCTCATGCATGCTATACCATTCATTTTTTTCTGATATGATTGAAAAAATAGATAAAATATTTCGACTATTTGCATTTAATAACATAAATAAATCTGTTTCCATATTTCAATAGCTCCTATACCTTATGACAGTAAAAAAAGTAACAGACCAAGCAAAAGGTACAAATCAAGCGGAATAATTTTCATTACTCCGCTTGGTTAAAAGGTATGTTCAAAAGAAATGTCGACTAAACTGTCATTTATTTTTTAGTCCCATTCATCAACAAGATTGTCTAATTCTTTTTCGTTATAATTATCATATTTATCAATTTCGTGTAAAATCTTTTTAATTTCATGAATGGCTTTCTTTTCTTCAAACCAGCATTTCACTGATTTCTCATGACCTTTTTCCATTTCATCGTCAATTTTAGCTAATGTTTCATCTAAATTTGTTAAAATATTAGAGATTTGATTGATTACTTTTTCTTCTTTTTTGTCATAGTCTGTCATTTTTAACACGTCCTATTCCTTATTTTTGTAGTTCTAGAGGTAATTTCACATCATAAGTGTGTTCAACTTTTTCGCTGTCATCACCTTTTTTGTGTCCATCGAAGGTTAATTTGATTTCTTTGACTTGGTCAGCTTGTTCTAACTTATCAAAGGTAAAATAAACATGGCCGTCTTTTTGTTTATCTTTAGCAAAAATATCTTCCCAGTAATCTCTAAAATGTTTACCTGTGATTTCTGTACCATCTTTTAAGACTAAGACAGCATCACTTGGGTGAATGCTTACATCTTCTTTTCCATCATTTTTTAATGTAAAGTCCATAGACATTAAACCTTTGTATTCGTTATTTTCTTTGTCTTTGTATTTATCTACTTCAACGATTTTTACTTTACCGATTTTAAAATCAACATTTTCCCAGCTTTTATCTTGCCAGTCAGTATCATATTTTGCTTCTAATTTTACTTTTGGATCATTTTCACCCTTGATGATTTCTTTAAATGAGCCATCATCTTTAAGGCTCACGCTTTCTACATCAACTTTTTCACCGTCTTTTAGTGTTTCTGTTGTAGAAGCAACTGTTCCAGCTTCAACTGTTCCTTTCACTTCTTCTTTTGATCCACAGCCACCTAAAAGTAATAATAATGTTGCTCCGACAGTGACACTTAATAATGCAGTTTTTTTCATAATTGTTCCTCCTGATTTTAACTAATGTCTAATAATAATTAGTTATTTAATTGATTCAATACAAGTATTATATTTTTTAATTTTATCTAATTTATGAATAATGTTTTCTATTTTTTCGATACATGATGAGATACATTTTCACAATTTATTCAATATCTTTTTTAGTGTTCTGGTTTAACTGTTGTTTTTTTTGGTTCTTCGTGACATAAAATTCTTGCATGATTCAATTCTTTTATCGCCGCATTAAAATCCTTTGCAAAAGCGTTTGCCATATTTTGACCCATATCTGCACGACACACAAATCGTTGAACAATCGTGCCTTGCATATCCTTAGGAAATGGATAAGATGGAACTTGCCATCCTCTCATTTGTAAACGATCAGACAAGTCATACAGTGACCATTCTACATTAGCATCCTCTTTTAACGTGAAACAAACGATTGGTAAATTTTCTCCTGTATTAAACATTTTAAAAAGTCCAGTTTCTTCAACTGTTTTAGCTAAAGACATGGCTACTTTTTTTGTTCGCTCATGAATTTCTTTGTATCCATTAAACCCAAAGCGGTAAAAATTATAATATTGCCCAATAATTTGGCTAGCACTTCTAGAAAAATTAATCGCCATTGTTGGCATAACACTACCTAAATAACTCACTTCAAAAACCAATTCTTTTGGTAGATACTCTTCGTCTTTCCATAACACCCATCCAACTCCAGGATAAACTAAGCCGTATTTATGGCCAGATGAATTGATAGACACCACATTTTTCAATCTAAAATCCCACAATAAATCTGGTTCGATAAATGGTACAAATAAACCACCGCTTGCTCCATCCACGTGAATCACTAAGTCTTGATTGTGTGTTTGATTGTATTCTTCAACCAGCTCATCTAATTTTTTAATGTCGTCAAATTTTCCAGTATAAGTAATACCTAAAATACCGACAATCCCAATCGTATACTCATCAACATAGTCCATGACAGTATCTGTGTTGATACTTAAATGCTCACTATCAACTGGGACTTCACGCATTTCAATATCCCAGTATACACAGAATTTTTCCCAACATACTTGATAAGCTGATGAAATAACTAAGTTTGGTCGTTTTGCATTGATATCTAATCCATTTTTCTTAGCACGATCTCGCCATCTAAATTTCATCGCCATCCCACCGAGCATACAAGCTTCACTTGAGCCAACAGTTGAAGTTCCCATCACACGATCTCGGTTTGGTGCATGCCATAAATCAGCAATCATTCTCACGCATTTTTGTTCCATAGCAGCCGTTTGGGGATACTCGGATTTATCAATAGCATTTTTTTCCATTGTTTCTGCCATAATAGCAGTCACTTCTGGTTCCATATAAGTTTGACAAAATGTCGCCAAATTTTGTCGAGCATTTCCTTCATTGATTAATTCGTCTTTTATTAAACGATAAGCAATAGATGGATTAATTGGGTCCATTCTCATTTTATCTAACATTACTGCTTCTTCTGATGCATTTGATCCAAAGATTGGTACGACTGATTGATTTTTTTCGCTAGTCATAACTAGACCTCCTAAAAATTTTAAATTATATAAAATGGGATAAGTATCTCATTTAAAAAACATTATTTTTCTAAAGCTTGTAGTTTTTGATTATCATTTAAAGCAGATATATTTTCCAAGTGTTTTCTTTGTAAGTAATCCATTGAAAATCTTAAAAGAATAACAAAGAAAATAAAAATACATAATAAGGTGATAATACTTCTATTAAACATTGGTGCACCAATCCCTCTTGAGATTGCTTCCCTAAATCCATAAATGGAATAGGTCATTGGTAAATAAGGGTGAATGGCATTAAAGAAACTGTTTTGCAATGGTAATGGGAATGTTCCTCCAGCTCCTCCTAGTTGTAACACCAATAAAATCATCGCAACAAATCGACCTGGATTATCAAATGTCATAGCTAAAAACATAATCAAGAACATATAACTCCACGCAGTCACAATTCCCACTAGATAAAGTTTTCCAACTTGATCGACGGGTAATTTTAATAACAACATGATAGTCGCTTCGATAATTGCCATAATCGTTGATACGACAAATCCCATTGCAACTTTACTTAACCACCAATCACGACTGGATTGCCCTTCCATTGAAACACGTCTGATTGGGAAGATAAAGTTGAATACAATACAGCCAACAAATAACGCAAGTGACATAATGTATGGTGCTAAAGCTTGTCCATAATTTTTTACTTTACTGTATTCAATATTTTGTAACCCTGTTGGTGCTGCGAACATTTTGACGTTTTTATTATTAAATTTCAAACGACTAACTAATTTATCTGCTTGTGTTAAAGCACTTGCCATTGTTGTTGCACCTACTGTTAGTTGATTGGCTCCACTCATTAATTTCGGTGTGTTATCGGTTAATTTTGTGAGTCCTTGACTTAATTCATTGGCTCCACCATCTAAACGTGTAACACCTGATATTAGCTCTGGCATTTTACTTGACATAGTATTTAGTCCATTTGTTAAGGCATCACTTCCAACAGACAAACGATTCATGCCATTTAACGCAACAGGCGCTTCATTCACTAGGTTATCTACTTGGGATAATCCTGTTTCTAATTCATGTAACACATTTTGTGTGTTGGCTAAGTTGACATTGTTACCAAGGCTTTCCAACAAATCGGTGGTCCCTGCTTTTATATTTGAAATGGATTCTTTCATTCCTCCAGTGTTCTCTGACAATCCTTTGGCTAATTGGCTCATCATCGTTGCTTGTTGTGATAATGATTTTGCTTGCTGACTTGCATCATTTAGCCCTGTTTGAACTTGATCAACAATATTATCAATGTCAGCTGAAGAACTTTTAATATCTGTCACTAATTGTGTTGAGAAGCTAGTAACTTGCTGTGATAGTTGTGCGATTAATTCTTGTTTAATGTCATCACTTAGTCGGCTATTTTGTTGAATAATGCCTTCTAACACTTGTTCAAATTGTTGTGTGTCCCGAGAGACTGTCTGGTTGATTTTTCCAATCACTTGGCTAAACCCTGATAATTGATTACTTAATCCCACTAGATCAGTTGACAAAGCAGTCGACACACTAGAAACTCCACTCAACTCTTTTGAATCATTTAAAACTGATTCAACTTGGTGGTTAATCTTTTCAATATCTTGTTTTAACAGGCTAGCTGAAGATCCTGATAAACTACTTTCCACATTTCTTAAACTGGCTTCTAACTCTTTTGTGCCATTTAATAAATCTGTCACACCACTTCCAACTTCATTTAATTTCCCTGAAAGTGGTTGAAGTTTGTCATTGACTTCATTGAGTCCATTGGATAATTGTGTCGCACCATTTTGTAATTCCGTTACCCCTTGTTTTAACGGAGAAACATTAGATGCTAACTCGTTTACACCGTTTGCTAATGTGTTTGAGCCATCAGCTGCAGTAGACACACCATTCGTATATTCACCCAAACCGTTATCGAGTTTTTTACTGCCTGTTGCAAGTTCTTTTGAGCCATTGGTTAATTTTATTAAATCTTGTTTACCCTTTTGACCAAGTGCTAACGCTGTTTTAACATAAGCTGCGGTGACACTTTCTCGCACTTTCGCTTCCAACTCTTTGGCTCCAATTTGAGCCATATCCAATCCAATATAATTTAGCGAACCATTTGTTGTGTACTGAATTTCCATTTGATTAGGAGAAGGATTTAAAAGACTCGTCGCATTTTTTGAAAAATCTTTTGGAATCGTGACAATCATGTAATATTTCAAGTCCTTCATGCCATCCATTGCTTGCTTTTCATCAACAAATTCCCATTTAAGTTGTTTGTTATGTTTTAATTCATCAATGACACTCTTCCCAACATCAACTTTTTGGCCTAACATCTCAACTGGTTGATCTTCATTTACCACGGCTACAGGCAAATGACTCGAACGGTTATATGGATCCCAAACAGATTTATCAAATACACTCGAATATAATATCGGAATAAAACAGATAGCTATCACAGAAATTAGTAGTATTTTATTATGAAATAACTGTTTAAATTCCTGTTTAATCATTTGCACGTTAATCACTTTCTTTCTTCATTGTTTAAATTAATCGAATGTTTTTTCCCATATATGTGATAAAACACAAATGGTAACAATACGGTTATAACAGAACTAAAAGCTAATGTTATTAAGTAGGTTTTCGCTTCATTTTCTTTTAATTCACTTGGCGCAATAAAGGAAGAAACTAATGCTAATAAAGACATCCCCATACCCAAACTTGCTAACAACGCTTTTACTTTTCTTCCTCCTGGTACTTCGTAAGCTCTTTTTAATGCTTGATTTGATTTCTTAAAAATTAAAACGAAATACCCAATAAAAAATAATAAATAGCCACATAAATAAATCACAACGGTTAATGAAATGGCGGTTAAAAATGACACAGCATTTCCTCCTCCACCAAAAGTTAAAACGGCAGCCCAAATGGTCACGATAACACCTTGTATGATTAGTAAAGAAGTTGGCACTCCATTTTTATTAATTTTTTGACAGCTTTTAGGGAGCAATCCTTGATCGGCAACATAACGCAAGCCTTCTGTTGGACTGACAATCCATGAACTAACTTGAGCTAGCACACCAAATGCCAACATAATCGCAAGGATTTCGACTAACCATGATAGATGAGGATTACCTTTCAAAATCAATATTTCAAATGCTTGAATCACCCCACTATTTAACGACAGATGTTTTGCTGGTACGACCATTGAAACAGTCGTGCCACCAATAGTACTTAATACGATTCCTGTAATAACTAAGTAAACCATCATTAACGGATAATTCTTTTGTGGATTATCCAGTGATTTAATATGGGATGCTGAAGCTTCCACCCCAACATAGGCTAAAATAAAAGTCACCAATGATGAGAAGGTTTGCTTATTCGGGAAAAATGATTTATCTGAAAATGAATGTGTTACAGCATGACCTGTAGCAACATATTTAATAGTAAAAATTAATAAGACAGTTACAGGAATAATAATGCCTATCACAAAACCTGCTTTCGCAATTTGAGATGTGGTTTTTGTCCCTTTAAATTGTAAAAATGTTAATAACCAAAAAATTAAAACTACCACTAAAAATTTAATGAGCTTATTGTCATTCATCTCTGGAAATTTTAACGCATATGATAACGCACCAATGATAAAATAACTCATTGTGACAAATCCCACTGTGATTTGAAACCACTGGAAGAAAATGGCAGCAAAACCAAATTTTTCTCCTAACGTTTTACCTACCCATCCAAAAATCCCCCCTCCATCAAACGCCTCTACAGTACCAATTTCTGCTGCACATAAGGCAACTGGTAAAAACCAGAATAGACCACATACTAATAAAAAGAAAATAAGTGTCTTCCCCGATTCAGCAAACGTTGGGTACTCATAGACCGTGATAAATAACGAAGCCGTCATGGCAAAAAAACTGAATAAAGATAATTTTTTTGTATTCTGCATGATTTAAATCCTCTCTACTAAACATTAGAAATAACTGATTTGTTAAATTTCTTTACAATACATCAAATATTAAATAGCATTGTAAGTATTCATGTTATTAATCTATCTTCTATCTCTATAGCAACGATAAGTATATCGCTTAATTCATACTTAACTTAGAACATCCAATGAAAAGAAAACTAAAAAACTTTGATTTTATTGACCTAAAATTAATTTTTATGCGAATTGTCTTTTTTTATAAAACAGATTATACTTGTTTCACTAGTATGTCTGATTTATTTTCTTGAAAGGAATGACATCATTGATTGATTTATTACTTGAACCAAAAATAAAAACGACTATCTCTGTCATTAGTATCATTTACAATCATTACGATTGGACACAAACCTCCTACCTATCTAAAGAATTAGCGATTTCTGAAAGGACAGTCCAACATTACATAAAAGACATTTTAGAAAGAAAAAAAGAGTATGATTTAATAACAAAGAATCAACTTTCTATTGATTATCTAAAAATGAAAGGAATAAAAATTACTGACTATTCAAATGACTTTGAAGATTTTAAAAAATTCGTTGTTCAAAGTAGTCAAACTATGATTCTATTAAATGACATCATTAATCAACAAATCGTCTCCGTAACAAACTATTGCCAAATGCATTTTTTAAGTGAAACAACAGTTAGAAAAAATCTCAAACGAATTAGAGAAGCCTGTCACGTTTATGGAATTGATTTAGTTCATTTAAAATTAGTTGGTGATGAACGTAAAATAAGATATTTCATTGCTTTATTTGATACAATGGCTAGTCGAAATGCTTATTTTTTACTCGACGGTATAAATTATGAGGATCTAAAACAGAACTTTGATGATTTTTTTAAGAAAGCAAATTTTCAAATATCTGATGTTAAAAAGCAAAAAACGATCAATATTTTTTTAATTCATTTACAGCGGATTAGTTTTAATCAACTTATTATCATTAGTGATAAATTCAATCGCTTTCTAGCTTCTCATCCTATCTATCCTTATGTTGAAGAATTATTCCATCATTATTACGTTTTTAATCAAAAAGAAATTGCTTATTTTTTCTATATTATGACACTTGATGAAGAGCTAAATAGAAAACAGAACACCAATCTTGTTTACAATTTTTTTAATGAAAATCAATTAGAACTAATGACGATAACTGATTTAATTTTTTGCGATTTATTTCCATTATTTCGCCCCTTATCAGATGAGGATATTTACTTAATAAAGAGAGATATTTTCTATACTAGTTTTATTACAATGGTATTTAATCAATTAGTATTCGAATATAAATATGGTGTCACTGTTCACTATAATTTAGAACAATACCCTTTTACCACTGCAAAATTTACAACGGTTATCAAAAAACATTTGATTGAAACAGGCTTTATTCCGAATAGTCAACTAACGATTCTTTTACAACAATATTTTTTTCGTTTTCTTTATTTTGTTGATTCAGAACACCTATATAAAGTCGTATCGATTCATATAGAACCAGCGTTTGACTATCTGCACCAAAAGCAAATGAAAGACTATTTGGATTTATATTTTAATCATCAAATAAACTATCAAGACTCTTACTCAAAAGAGCAGACAGATATTGTCTTAACGCCATTTCATGAAACGAGTAAACATTCACTCTACAAAGATACACCCATTATTATGGTAAAATTTCCACTTAACCTAACCTTTCTTCAAAAAGTAGAGACCATCATTAAAGAAAAACAAAAAAAAGACGAAGAATGATTTCATTCTCCGCCTTTTTCTTTTGCGTACTGTTCAATGACTGCTTCAATTTCTAAAAACGTGGGATGTGTCAAATAATCTTTTTTTAAAAAATAAAATAAACGTTTATAATTCATACCCAATTCTTGATAGAACATATGTTTAGGGACTGACACACGTGAAATAATACTTTTTCCAATACCTTTTTCAAGTAATCTCACAATCATTTCATTATTTTTTACACATAAACGCTTTGGTTGAATGTTTTCTTGTAAAAAATATCGCTTGGTATAATGATATACACCTGAAATATCTTCCCGACACAACCACAGATCACTATCAAGATTACCAGCAATCACCAACTCATCTGTTAAAAACTCTTTTCGGCATACAGGACCTGTTTCCAATGGTTTTTCAATAAATCCAAAATGCGCTCGATGCTGTAAGACATTTTCCAGAACTTCTTCGGAATTATGCATATCAAGTTCAAAATATACCTCAGGAAATCTCTTAACTAACCAACTCATTAAATCAGGTAAGTAATAGATAGAAAAAGTATTTGATGCACTAATAACACATTTTACTGGATTATTTCCAACCTGTTTAATCAACCTCTTGGTTTCTAACCAGTCATCTTCTAAATTTAATAGCCTTGTATACAGGATAGTTGCTTCTTTTGTTGGAGACATCTCTTGTTTCGTTTTTCTAATAAACAATTTACAATTTAGTTCTTCTTCTAATTGTTTCATTTGACTAGAAACAGCCGGTTGTGAAATGAATAAATTTTCAGCCGCTTTTGTAAAGTTTCTCGTCTCATATGCTTCTTTAAATGTTAAAAATAATTTAAACATCTTTACACCTACTATTTGTTTTTGTAATAGTTAATATTCTAACTATTTATTTTTAAAATGTAAACTAAACCAGTATAATCAAATTATGTTAACTTTGGAGGAATGAATATGAAACAATTGAAACAAACTATCTACCCTGGTCTTCTCTTATCCCTAGCGATTGCTAGCTTATCAAAAATACTCGCCATATGGTTACCGTCACTCGGAGCTGGAACCATTGCTATTTTATTAGGTATTTTATTAGGAAATCTTTTTTTTAATCAATCAGTTTGGCAAAAGGGAACTAAATTTTCAGAAAAAACACTATTGGAATTATCCATTGTTCTACTTGGAACTACCGTAACCTTTCAAACTATTGTACAAATTGGGGGTTCTGGTATTCTATTTATTATGTGTCAAATGACACTAACGATTCTATCAGCTTACTTTATTGGGAAAAAATTAAAATTTAACCAGACGATGTCATTACTGATGGCAGGAGGAAATGCTGTATGTGGTTCATCAGCTATTGGTGCAATCGCACCAGAAATTGGGGCTAAAGATAAAGAAAAAGGACAAATTATTACCTTAGTCAATTTATTAGGAACTGTGATGATGCTGACTCTTCCTATTATTGGTGGTACAGTTTTTACAGATAATGTGATGGCTAAAAGTGCCTTAATCGGTGGAACGCTTCAATCAGTCGGTCAAGTTATTGCCAGTGCCAATATGGTTAGTTCACAAGTTGTAGAAATGGCAACTTTATTTAAAATTTTACGGATCATGTTCTTAGTAGTCGTTGTATTTGCTTTTGGAAAAATTGCTAACCAATCAACAGACAACAACCTAACAATACAAGAAAAGGCTAAGAAAAAATTTCCGCTTCCTTGGTATATCATTGGCTTTATCATTTGTTGTGTCTTAAATAGTGTCATTCATTTTCCAACTATATTAAGCCAAACAACGCACTCAATTAGTGGCTGGTTTGAAATTACTGCTTTAGCAGCTATTGGATTACGTATTAACGCAAAAGAATTTTTTAAAGAAGGCCCTCGATTTTTAGCGTATGCTGGAAGTGTAGGAATTGTTCAAACGATTGTTGCCATTACTTTAATAAAATTATTATCCATTTAATAAATAAAAAGCAAGCCCTAAAATCATAGGAGCTTGCTTTTTGATTTAAACAATTGTCGCACCAAGCGTATTTTTAAAATGGCCTAAAGCCCATTTATGGCCAACCTGATCAAAGCTTTGGACAGCTTTTTCGTGAATTACAATATTGTATCCTAAATTATAAGCATCGATAGCGGTATGTAACACACAAATATCTGTACACACTCCTACTAAATGAACTGTATCGATTTTTCTTTCTCTTAATCGAATATCTAAATCTGTGCCACTAAAAGCTGAATAGTGACGCTTATCTATCCAATACACCGTATCTTTCTCCTTATTTTTTTGATACACATCATTTAATCCTTGATACAATTCTCTTCCTTTTGTTCCAATAATATTATGAGGAGGAAATAAAGTGTTCTCTGGATGATACTTATCTGTGTCATCATGACAATCAATAGCAAAAACAACGTAATTTCCATCGTCAATAAATTGGTTAGTTAAACGGACCATCTCTGTTTCAATGGCTTGACCGAATTCACCAGTCGTTAATTTTCCATCACTTGCAACAAAATCATTTGTATAATCTATTGATATCAAAGCTTTCATGTCTTCTCTCCTTAGTTTAATTGTTTCACTAATTCAACGACCATTTCAGCAGATTTTTTTCCTGCTTCAATAATAAACTCATCAAAATTTACACTAGCATTTTCATCGCCTACATCACTAATGGCACGAATCACAACAAATGGACACTTATATTGATGCGCCACTTGAGCAATCGCCGCGCCTTCCATCTCATTAGCTAAAACGTCAGGAAAATGTTTTTTTATGTGGGCTATTTGTTCTTGACTATGGACAAAGGTATCTCCTGAAACAATCAACCCAATGTGTGTTGCTAATTGCTTATCCTCAGCTGCTTTTATCGCTACACTCATGAGTTGATTACTTGCTTCATAAAATAATGGCATCTGTGGCATTTGCCCATATTCATAACCAAATGCTGTAACGTCCGAATCAAAATAAGCTAATTTATCAGAAATGACAATATCTCCAATCGATAAACCTTTACCAATACCACCAGCAGATCCTGAATTAATTAAACAATCAACATGATAATGACTAATTAGTAACGTCGCTGTTAACCCAGCTAAAACTTTGCCTATACCTGATTGTGTTACTACAATTTCATGTGTTCCAATACTTCCTGAATAAAATGACACACCTGCTTCATGCCATTCTTTTTTATTTTCTAGTTGGTTTTTTAATAACACAACTTCTTGTTCCATTGCCCCAATGATTCCAATTTTCATACATAAACTCCCTTACAGTTTAAAAATAGCATACAACATAATGACTAATAAGATGACGATAATCACAATCGCTCGGTTTAACCATGCATTACGTTGTTCGTTTTTATTATGTTCTCTTACACGACTTCTTGTTAAAATTTGTTTTGACGTTGTTTCTACTTTCTTTTGTTTTTCTTTCGACATGATAAACTCCTTATTTCATTTGCATTTCCCATAATAGAATAGCATATAATGTCTTAGCATCACAAATTGTACCAAGACGAATGTACTCTTTCACTTCCTCTAAAGATAACTCCACGATATCTAAAAATTCATCCTCATCTCTTGGTAAAGGATTATCGGCTTTTTTGATACCATTAGCTTGAAATAAGACCATTCTTTCATTACAAAAACCTGGAGATGTAACAAAATCGGCCACTTCAACCATTGAATCACATTGATAAAAGGTTTCTTCCTCTAGTTCACGCTTAGCTGTTTCTAACGGGTTATCTTCATATGCTTCAATTTTTCCTGCTGGTATTTCTAAAATACTTTTTTCTATTGCTTTACGAAATTGTTTGACTAACACAATGCGATTCATCGGTGTAATGGCTAAAATACCAACTGCTCCTTTATGAAAAACCAATTCACGTTTTGATGTTTTCCCATTAGGTAATTCAACCGTATCAACACACACATCAATCACTGATCCTTTGAATACCTCTTTTCTTTTGAGCGTTTCTTCATTAAATTTATCTTTCATTCATGCCTGCTCCTTGTCAATTCACTTATTTATGTTTATGATACCTTTAAAGAGTCGTTATTTCAACAAAACTCGCTGTATCCTTAATACTTATTTATAAATCAAACTTAGGACTGATAATGTTTTTACTTCCTTATGCTAAACTAATACTATACAAAAAATACTTGAAAAGAGGAGTGACAAAATGAAGAGAATGAAATACACAATCGTCGGTGTTATTGGTTTTTTAATAGGAATGTGCGTTTTAACGGATATTAATGAAAATCTTGGTACCGTATTTATCTTAATTGCTATCAGTTGGATAATTTATCGAAAGATTTCTAAACGAAAAAACAAAGAAGTCGTTCCTGAACTGACTAGAGAGAAACAAGAACATTATCATGAAGCTGGCATGTCTGACAAAGAGATTGTTTTTTTTAGAACAACGCTATCAGAAACAAAAGGACAAATTGATCAATTAGAAAAAAACTTCTATAATATTCCGAAGCTAAATGCCATTAACTTGAGATATGACACATTGAAAGTAGCAAAAGCGATGTTCAAAGAAATTGTTAAAGAACCTAAAAAACTTCATTTGGCAGATAAATTTTTGTATACTCATTTGCCTAATCTAGTTGAAATGACGAATAAATATGCAGACATTTCTAATCATGAAATCAAAAGTAAAGAGACATATGATACACTAAATAATAGTATTGGTGCAATCGAAAATGTCTCTCGTCTTATCATAGAAGATTATGAAAATTTTGTTTCAGATGATATCGAAGATTTAGAAGTAGAAATTTCAATTGCCAAACAAAATGCTAATAAAGAAGCCTTTAAACACAATATATCTGATGATCAGGAGGAATTGTAATGTCGGATGAATTAAAAAAAGCTGAACCCATTGATAATACTTTAGATGATTTACTAAGTAATCCATTTTCAGAATTGGAACAATCTGACTTATTAAATCAGGCTGAAAAAAAACAACAAGTAACAAAAGCCCAAACGTCAACAAAAGTCATTGATAGACTATCAGATGAACGAAAACAACAAGCACAAGAATTAGCCAATCAAATCGATACAAATGATAGCCAATCCATTTTAAGCTATGGTGTTGCGGCACAACAAAAATTAAGTGAATTTTCACATACCATGTTGAATCATGTTCAAACACAAGATATTGGTCCAATGGGAGATTCTCTAACTGAATTAATGTATCGTTTAAATGAAGCAAGTCCTAGTGAACTTGAAGCAAAAGATGGAAATCTATTTAAACGCATGTTTGGAAAGGTAAAGCAATCCATTTATGAAACAACAGCAAAATATCAAAAAATTGGTGCTCAGATTGATAAAATAGCTGTTAAACTAGATCATGAAAAAAATGGATTACTTGAAGATAATAGCATGTTAGAACAACTTTATCATAAAAATAAGGACTACTTTGATGCCTTGAATATCTATATTGCAGCTGGGGAATTAAAAATTGAAGAACTTCAAACAAAAACGATTCCAGAAGCAATGGCTTTAGCTGAAAAAACTGGTGACCAAATGGATACACAAATTGTGAATGACTTAAACCAATTTGTTGATCGTCTTGAAAAAAGAACATACGACTTAAAACTAGCGAGACAGATTACGATTCAACAAGCACCACAAATTCGTTTGATTCAAAATACAAATCAAGCACTAGCTGAGAAAATACAAGCTTCTATTAATACAGCCATTCCTTTATGGAAAAATCAAGTGGCGATTGCTTTAACTCTTTTAAGGCAAAAAGATGCGGTTACAGCTCAGCGTCAAGTATCTGAAACAACAAATGATTTGTTAGCTAAAAATTCTGAAATGCTAAAAATTTCAGCTATTGAAACAGCAAAAGAAAACGAACGTGGCATTGTTGATATTGAGACACTACAAAAGACACAAAATGATTTAATTGAAACCATCCAAGAAACACTTAAAATTCAACAAGAAGGCAAAGAAAAACGCCGTAATGCTGAATTAGAATTAGCGATGATGGAAGAAGATTTAAAAAATAAATTACTTGATATGTCAGGTAATAACTAATAAAAAAGTCCATACTTCTCATAAAGAGAAATATGGACTTTTTTATATAACCTCTTCTTCTAATTTTTGACAATCTGGACAAATACCATACATTTCTAAACGATGATCATTTATCTTAAAACCAGTTAATTTTTCAGTAGCCGCTTCAACATCACCCAAGCCAGGATAATTAACATCTACTACTTTTTTACACTTTTCACAAATGGCATGATAATGTTTCTCCGTTGTAAAATCAAACCGACTTGAAGAATCACCATATGTCATTTCGATAACAAAACCAATCTCAGTAAACAATCTTAAATTGTTATAAACAGTCGCCACACTCATGTTTGGAAAACGATGTTCCAACTCTTTATAGATATCATCTGCCGTAGGGTGTGTGTGACTTTCGATTAGATATTCCAAAATAGCGTATCTCTGTGGCGTTATTCTTATATCAGCTGCTTTTAACTTTTCAATCGCTTCGTCAACTAAGTGATCCTTTGACATATAGCATCATCCTCACAAATTATATTAATTCCATTCTACTACTCTTTATTGATTTTCGCAAGATACTCATCTATGAGACTTTTCTTCATCATAAAGTAGAATATAAATAAAGATGCACAAAACACCAATAACTAAAAAAATATCTGCTACATTAAAAATTGGAAATCTAATAAACTCTGTTTGAAACATATCCACCACATACCCTTGTCTAAATCGGTCAATGAAATTACCAATAGTTCCACCAATGACAAAACTTAGCCCCACTGTTAACCATTTATTTTTATATCTATGTTTATATAGTAGGTAAGAAAAAATACCTAAAGCAATCACTCCAACTAATAAAAAAAACCACATATGGCCTTCAAATATACTCCAGGCTCCTCCTTCATTTCTGATATGGGTAATGGATAAAATAGGATTAGTCATCGTTGTATCATACAAATCTAAATGTTGTACCACCATCAATTTAGTTAATTGATCTAAAATAATACTCCCTATAATAATAAAAATATAAAGAAACATTGGTTCATCTCCCTCATCGATAAATAATATCTTGTAATCTAGTTAAACAATAAGTACAGTATATAACATTTTTTTGAAAGAACAAACTTTATTTCTAGATGCTTTTGTATAAATTTTTGTTATTTGACGAATATTCGTTCTAAACGTATAATAATCAGTATGAGACAAGAAAAAACCTGGAGGAATGTGAAATGAAACAAGGTTTAGTGAAATGGTTTGATGTAAAAAAGGGATATGGATTCATTATTTACGATCAAGATGAGGAAATCTTTGTTCATTTTACTGCAATAGAACAGGATGGGTTTAAAACACTTTTTGAAGGACAACAAGTTAAATTTGATATTAAAGAAGGAGCTCGCGGCTTACAAGCATCGAACGTTTCTGTTATAGATGAAAAAAAATGAGTTGATTAATCGTCAACTCATTTTTTATACCCATTTACCATGCAAGATAACTGGGCTGACTCTTCTAAATGATGAATAAAATTCGTTTTAGATGATGGTAGCATTAAATAAGAACGTTCATGTTGATTTGTGACTAGTGTAAAGCCATATTTCCCCACTAACACTTTTTTTATTTTACTAATATCTATCGTGTATTCATTTTTTTTTAATACCGCATTCACTTTAATCTGCTCTTGAGTTAAGATTAATTTTCTCCTTGTTCCTAAATAGAAAAAAAATAAAAAAATAAAAAATGTCACAATACTAAATAGATTAATCCGCCCTTGTTCTTCTAATAAACCGATCATACTGGCAAAAAATAATACAAAGGTCAACGACCAATAAATCACTGTATCAGCTAGTATTGGTTGGTATCTATATATGTGAATTTTATTCTCACTCATCACTAACCTCCGTTACAATCACTTTACTCTAGGATATAATCTTAACACAATATATACGAATAAAAAAATGAAATGAGGAATTTTATGATAAAAATTAATACTGATGCTTCAACACATCCTAAATACCAAGTAAGTGCTGGTTGTTTTATTATAAAAAAAGAAAATCAGACAATCGTAGAAACATTTCCTTTAGATGCGACAGATAACCATATAGCAGAATTTCAGACCATGATTCTATCTTTAGAATACTGTCTACAAAATAATTGGCAAAAAGACTTAATTTTTATTTATTCTGACAGTAGGATTGTGGTTGAATCATTTCATAAACGTTATGTAAAAAATGATCGCTTTCTACCTTTATTATCAAAATTACTTGTTTTAAGTCAGGAATTTAGCGATTTAATGATTGAATGGATTCCACAAGAATCAAATAAAATGGCTGACCATCATGCTAAACAAGCACTAAAAAAAGAATTAAAACGTCAAAAAAAGAGTCCTAAATAATTAGCTAGGTATATCGCTATTTTTTTGCTAAAATAAAGTATCAAAGAAAGGGGTATATTCATGAGTGTCCTGTTAATCATTTTATATTTAATCAACTTACTATTTGCTCTGTTTTTAATATTTTATAGAGAGCGTGATACTAGTGTTACTTGGGCGTGGTTATTAGTCTTTATGTTTATCCCATTTTTAGGATTTATTTTATATTTATTTTTTGGTCTTGGGCTAAGTAAAAAGGAACGATATGAAATTAAAAATCAAATTACAATGGATTTTAGCTCGCTAGATGATATTTACGATCCAACATCGCAATTATATGATGATACACCTTCAGATAATAAATATGCTCAGCTTGCCTACTTCATGTCTAATTTAAATCATACACCTTTAACGCACCATAACAACGTCACCATATTAACCGATGGAGAGAAAAAATTAGAAGCTTTATTAAATGATATTAAACACGCTAAAACGTTTATCCATATTGAATATTATGCTTTTGTGACAGACAAAACGGGTATGAGAGTAGTTGATCTATTAACTGAAAAGGTAAAAGAAGGGGTAGAAGTTTGCCTATTATATGATGAATTAGGCTCTAAAGGAGTTAAGAAAACAAAGTTTTCTAAATTAATTGAAGCTGGTGGACGAATCCAAACTTTTGTTACCAGTGAGAAGGCTATTTTAAAATTTCGTGTCAACTATCATGACCATCGAAAAATCGCTGTAATCGATGGAAAAATTAGTTATGTTGGTGGATTTAATATCGCAGATCAGTACGTTGAAACAACTAAAAAATTTGGCTACTGGCGTGACACCCATCTTAGAATTGACGGCCCCGCTACCTCTATCTTAGAATTACGCTTTTTATCCGATTGGAATGTTTCCGTCCCTGATGATAAAAAACTTATTGGAAAGCTTGATTATTTATATCATGAAAAACCAAATGAGAAAGCCACAACTGATATTCAAATTATTGCTAGTGGACCACATGATGAGAAGCAACAAATTAAATTAGCTTTTACAAAACTTATCACCAGTGCTAAAAAACGGATTTGGATTCAAACACCATACTTTATACCAGATGATACAATTCTTGATGCTTTAAAAATTGCTAAACAGTCCGGTGTAGATGTACGAATTATGATTCCAAATAAACCAGATCATCCTTTTATCTATAGGGCAACACAATATTTTGCTCAAGTGATTATGAAACATGATGTTGATGTCTTTATTTATGAAGGTGGATTTCTTCATTCTAAAGTTCTTATTATGGATGATGAAGTAAGCATCGTGGGTTCAGCTAATCAAGATATTCGTAGTTATAAACTGAATTTTGAAGCGAGTGCTGTTATGTATGATAAATCTATCAATAGTGCTTTATCTCATTATTTTACAGAAGACTTAAAGCAATCCAAAGAATTAACACAGCAAATGATTGATGACATGTCTATTTGGTTGAAATTCAAACAAAAAACAGCACGATTATTTTCACCAATTATGTAATAAAAAATAAGTGATAACAATTATTTTTTTTTAATTGTTATCACTTATTTTTTATTACTAAGAGTCATAAATAGAAGCACCCAAATTTAGAGTCTTTTTTGTTAAGACTAGTTTAATCAGACATAAGTTGTTATACTAGTTGAGATATTACCAGACAAGGAGGAAATACTATGCCTCGTTTAGAGTTTTCGTATATGAAATTAAAGCACCTAAGCACTCGGTACATTAACCAACACCTTTCGAGTATCCAAATTATTTTTCTATATTATGTGTTAATTACAACTGTCGCTTACTTTTTACTTAATTTAACATTTTTCCATCAAGATAATGCTAATTATTCAACCTTTGATATGATTTTTATGGCTATTAGTACGGTTAGTGTGACAGGTTTAAGTACTTTCAATATTAATGAAGTATTTAACCAACGTGGGATTATTTTACTTGAAATTCTCTTTCAAATAGGTGGCTTTGGTATTATGATGGTGTCAACTTTTTTCTTCATTTTATCAAAAAAGAAAATTTCTCTAAAGCGTCGACAATTAATCATGACTGATATGAACTCTCCAAAGCTTAGCGGAAGTATTCGATTAATCAAAAATACTATGCTGACTGTATTAGTCATACAATTGCTATTTGGTCTTGTTTTTTCTACCCATTTTTATTTTGCCGAACATCATCTTGATTTAGTTGATTCGTTGTTCCATGGATTTTATCAATCCATCTCAGCAGTAACAAACTCTGGGTTTGATGTAACAGGTGAGTCGGTCACCCCTTATAAAAACGACTTTTTCTTTTTACCTATTTTGATGCTACTTATTATGATTGGCGGGATTGGGTTTCCAGTCTTAATGGAAGTAAAAGAGTGGTTATTTTATAGAAGAGACAATCATAAGTTACCTTTTCGTTTTTCCCTATTCAGTCGATTAGCGATTAGTATCTATATTGTATTATTTATCGTTGGAACAATTTTAATCTATTTATTAGAAAAAAACCATTTATTTATTGATATGAGCGAACAACAAAAATGGCTGACGTCTATGTTCTATTCTACTACCACACGAAATGCTGGTTTACAATTAAATAATCTAAATGATTTTCAAACACCTACCCTATTACTTTTTTCAATGCTAATGTTCATTGGTTGTAGCCCCAGTTCTGTTGGTGGTGGTGTGCGAACAACAACCGTTGCGATATTAGGATTATATATGTATAGCTTTATAAAAGGACAAGAAAATGTCACTATATTTAATAGAAGAATTGATCGAACAGACATAAAAAAAGCCATCGTTGTGTTTAATTTATCTGTCTTTATGTGTTTTTTGTCTATTATGATACTAACGATTACAGAAAATGAAACAATGATTGCGTTAATTGTAGAAGTCGCTTCTGCCTTTGGAACAACAGGATTATCACTAGGCATTACCTCTTCTCTTTCCCCAATTGGTAAAATTGTTATTGCCATTTTAATGTTTGTTGGACGTATTGGCATGCTTTACACCTTAATGATTTTTATTCCAAAAGAAAAACATGACCGTGGCTATATTTATCCAACTGAAAAAATTATTATTGGCTAATGTCACTACTTAGAACATATTTTTTCATGTTCTAAGTAGTTTTTGTTATCTTATCATAGAATCTTATGTATTTTTTTAATCTTTCAATTCTTATTTTATGGTATCATGATTAAGTTAATGTATACACAGGAGGAATGTATATGAGTTTTAAAAGTGGATTAGCGACAACTGTTGGTAAATCTTCACAATGGCTATTAAAAACGTTTTTCAAAGGTGGCAGTAGCTTACCTGGAAAATTGGCTTTAAAAATAGATCCAACAATTCTTTCAAGTTTAGCAAAAGACTATGATGTGATTGTTGTGACAGGAACAAACGGTAAAACATTAACTACTGCTTTAACCGTTAATATATTAAAAGAGGAATTCGATTCTGTTGTTACGAACACAACAGGAGCAAATATGTTACAAGGTATTGTATCAACCTTCCTTCAAGGAAAGAAAAATAAGCATGGCAAAAACGTCGCTGTTTTAGAAATCGACGAAGCCAGTTTAAATAAAGTGACAGAATTTTTAACACCTGAGTTATTCTTATTTACCAATATTTTTCGCGATCAGATGGATCGCTATGGGGAAATTTACACGACTTATCAATTAATCGTTGATGGGGCGAAAAAAGCACCAAATGCACCTATTTTAATGAATGGTGATTTACCGATATTTAACTCTATCGACACTATCAACCCAAGAGAATATTATGGATTTAGTCATGCTGATGATGAAGAACAGATGGCTCATTATAATACTGATGGTGTTCTGTGTCCTCATTGCCATCACATTCTTCACTATAAAATGATTACTTACAGTAACTTGGGTGATTATTATTGCCCTAATTGTGATTTCAAACGTCCTGAACTTAATGTTGCTTTAACTGACATTAAACATATGACTAATGTCTCTTCTACCTTTACGATTGATGAACATGACTACCAAATTGAAGTAGGTGGTATGTACAATATTTACAATGCACTAGCAGCAACAGCTGTAGCGAAACATTATAATATTTCATCAGAAAAAATCAGAAAAGGTTTAGCGTACGACGAAAAAGTATTTGGCCGTCAAGAAGTCATTGAGATTGGGGATAAAAAATGCACCCTTGTTTTAGTTAAAAATCCAGTTGGGCTAAATCAAGTGATTGATACGATGAAATTATCTCCTTATCCGTTTTCACTGACTGCACTACTTAATGCAAACTATGCTGATGGAATTGATGTCAGTTGGATTTGGGATAGTCAATTAGAAGTGTTAGGTGAATTAAATATTCCTAAAGTCATCTCAGGTGGAGAACGTCAGAGTGATATGTCACTTCGATTAAAAGTAGCCGGTATTAACGAAGAAAAATTAGTTGAAACATCGTCACTTACACAAGTCATCGAAGAAATAAAATCAGCACCAACTGAACATGTTTATATTTTAGCCACATACACTGCAGTATTAGGCTTAAGAAAAGAATTAATCCAACAAGGGTTTATCAAGGAGGAAGCCTAGTATGACAAACTATCATTTAACATTTTGTCACCTGTATGGAAATTTATTGAATACATATGGTGACAATGGTAACCTACTTTTACTAAATTACTACGCAAAAAAATTAGGTATTACAATTGATACTGAAATCATCAGTGTGTTTGAAGACTTCGATGAGACGAAATATGATTTTGTCTTTTTCGGTGGAGGGCAAGATTATGAACAAAAAATCGTTTCTGAAGACATTCAAACAAAAAAAGACGCTATCACTCGTTACATTGAAAATGATGGTGTCATGCTTGCTATTTGTGGAGGTTTCCAATTATTAGGTGAGTATTACATCGGCGCTCAAGGTGAAAAAATTGAAGGAATCTCCGCTCTTCCCCACTATACTCTTAGCCAGGATAATAACCGTTTTATCGGTGATATTGAGATTTATAATAAAGAATTTGATGAAACATATTACGGCTTTGAAAACCATAATGGTATGACTTTTTTAGGAGAAGGTGAAAAACCTCTTGGAGAAGTTGTAAAAGGATATGGAAATAATGGGAAAGACAAAACTGAAGGGGTTGTTTATAAAAATGTCATGGGGTCCTATTTTCATGGTCCCTTGTTAGCAAAAAATAAGCAATTAGCACTGAGATTAATCAATATGGCTATGAAAAAAAAATATCATGTCACGTTTTCTTTGGATGATTTGAATTAGAACACAAGATAAAACTAGTGTTCTTTTTTCTTAAAAATAGTATATTATTAGCATTATTCTTACATTTTATGTATAATGATACCATCGTAATCTTAACAGGTTATGACAGAATAGGAGTGAAAAAAATTGAAAATAGGCGTACCAAAAGAAATTAAGAACAATGAAAACCGTGTTGCTTTGACTCCACCATTTGTCAAAATTTTAGTGGAAAAGTCGCATGAAGTATTCGTACAAACTCAAGCAGGAGTAGGTGCTGGCTTTGAAGACAGTGCATATGAAGAAATGGGTGCAACCATCGTTCAAAATCAAGAAGACGCGTGGGATGTTGATATGGTCCTAAAAGTTAAAGAACCATTAGCATCTGAATATCATTTATTCAAACCTAATCAAATTTTATTTACATATCTTCATTTAGCCCCTAATAAAGAATTAACTGATGCTTTACTAGAAAATAAGATTACAGCAATTGCTTATGAATCCGTTCGTTTACCCGATGGGTCATTGCCTTTATTAACACCAATGTCGGAGATTGCTGGTCGTATGGCGCCACAAACTGGTGCATACTTCTTACAATCTATTAACCAAGGTTCAGGTGTTTTATTGTCTTCTGTTCCTGGTGTTGAAAAAGGACAAGTCGTTATTATTGGTGGTGGTGTTGCTGGTATGAATGCTGCTAGAATTGCCATTGGTTTAGGTGCCAAAGTAAGAATTTTAGACATTAATCCACAACGATTAGCACAACTAGAAGATATTTTTGGAAATGACATTGAAACTGTTATTTCTAATTCTCATAACATTGAAAAATCAGTTAAAATAGCTGATTTAGTTATTGGTGCCGTTTTAATACCTGGACGTAAAGCACCAAAACTTGTTACTGAAAATATGATTAAACAAATGAAACCTGGTTCTGTTGTCATTGATATTGCAATTGACCAAGGTGGTATTTTTGAAACGACTGACCACGTAACAAGCCATGATAATCCAACTTATATTAGACATGACGTTGTTCATTATGCAGTTGCAAACATGCCTGGTGCAGTAGCTCGCACATCAACTCTTGCTTTAACAAATAATACGTTACCATATATTGTTAAGTTGGCTAATCAATCTTTAAAAGAAATTGTTGCAACTGACGAAGCTCTAAGAAATGGATTTAATACATACAATGGTAGTTTAAATTCAAACGTAATTGCTGAAGATCAAAATCGTTTAGATGACTATAAACCAATCACAGAATTATTATAATGAAACTAAAGACATCATGTTGATTTTGCAACATGATGTCTTTTTTATTATCTATTCTTTTTTCCAGGCTCTGATGCGATGATATCCATATCACCTTCTAATACCCATGTGTCAATACCATTGGGAATAATGAAATGCATTCCTTTTGAGAGTTCATACGTTTGATTAGCACCGATTTTTAAATAACCAAACCCTTCAATAACACTCGCTAATGTGTATGGTGCATGAGATTTGATATCTAATATGCCATCGACATTCCACTCAAATACATCAAAATAATCTGATTCAATAAAGGTTGTTACACTTGATTGATTCTCATTTAATTGCGTTATTTCTAATTTAGGGTCAATATGAGGAATAGTCGTCACATCTAGTGATTGTTGAATATGTAATTCACGTGTGTTTCCATTATCATCTGTTCTGTCATAATCATATACACGATAAGTTGTGTCACTGCTTTGTTGCGTTTCTAAAATCATAATCCCACTACCAATGGCATGAATGGTCCCACTAGGAACATAGAAAAAATCACCTTTTTTAACAGGTATACGTCTCAATAATTGATTCCACTCACCTGAGTCTATCATTTTTTTTAATTCTTCTTTTGATTTAGCATGATGACCATAAATAATTTCCGCTCCAGGTTCTGCACTAATGATATACCAACATTCCGTTTTTCCTAATTCTCCCTCATGACTTAACCCATAAAAATCATCAGGATGGACTTGAACAGATAAGTCATCTTCAGCATCTAAAATTTTAGTCAGTAATGGAAATACGTCTTCTTTTGGATTACCAAAAAGTTCCGGATGTTTTTTCCATAAATCATCTAACTTTTCTCCCTTGAACTCCCCATTTTCAACCGTACAAACACCATGAGGATGCGCACTAATTGCCCAACATTCCCCTATCGTTTTACTAGTTAATTCATAACCAAACTCAGTCGATAATTTTTCTCCACCCCAAATTTTTTCTTGGAATACTGGTTTTAAAAATAATGGTTCTGCCATCTTTTTCCCCTCACCTCATCTATATTGATAAAAATAGTATATCATTTCTTGTTTAATTCGTCTGTTCTTTTTGATAAACTTCAATTAATTCATCACGTTTTCTTAAATAATCTTGTCTATTATCATAAGGATGGACTCGATTTGATAAAAAAATAAAAGCCTCTTGTTCAATAATATCTATCAACATAAAAGTACCAGTATAACCAGTATGATATAATATCGGATGTTTTTTTTCTAAATGATACTTTAAATCCCAACCTAGTGAACGAGATAAATCGTTATTCGGTGTAAAATCATTTAATAATAACATCACTGTTTCTTCTTCTAAAAATACTTCTCCATTTGGTAGCCTTCCTTTATTTAACATCATTTGAACAAATTTAAAACTATCGTCAATATTACTAAATAACCCCGCACTGCCACAGTGTTCCTTTAATTGATATGCTTTTGGATCATGTACTTCTCCTTTAATTAAATCTCTATTTTTCGTTAACTCTGTTGGTGCACATAAAGAAGTGTTTATTTTACTAAAACCACTATGCACCATATTTAAGGGGATTAAAACTTCCTTTTCAAATATATTATGAACATTCTGTCTATAAATCTCTTCAAGCATAAATCCTATTAATAATGTTCCCGTATCTGTATATTTTTTTTCTCTGCCCATTTTTTTATAATCTACTGGTAACGTCAACAACGCCTCTTTTAATTCTTCAGCTGATAGCTCATCTCTATTATCAATGTACCCTGAAATAGCTGAGGTATGCGTTAACAGATGTCTTAACGTCACCTTGTCTTCATGCCATATGGGTAAATACGTGTTAAAAGGCACATCAATATTTAGTTGATTTTGTTCAATTAATTTTAATACGACAGTATTAGTCATCATAACTTTCGTAAGTGATGCCATATCATATAAGACATTAGAGGTTGCTTTTTCTTTAACAGGTAAAAATTGTTTATACCCCGTACTTCCCCTTACAACATTATCTTGACTAAAAAACAAATAATTAGCACCTGGAATGATGCTTTCTTTACACAATGACTCAATAAATTGAATGGTTTTAGAATACATTCTATCTCCTTCTTATCCACAAAAAAGCTGATAATTCTAACTAGTCTTACCAGTAGAGATTATCAGCCTTATTGCTATTTTTTGTTCTCTTTTTTAAATACAATAAACCACAAATGAATACCACTTGGATCATATAATCCAATAATTCTCTTGCCTTTATTATAGTAGAAGTCACTACCAAGTGTCTCAAGATTCTCCTTTAATGAAAGTAAATCCTCCATTGTTGGGACATCAAACGTTACATGGTCTACTCCTAAGTCAGTATCACGAATAACAGGTGACATGTCATTTGATTGTGATTCATTAATGGCTAGCTGGTGATGATAATCGTTAACTGACAATAAATGAGTTGAACTAAAATCATCATCTTTTATTTTGAATCCTAATGTCTCAGCATAAAAATTATAAACCATTTCTAAATCCGATACTGATAAATGAACATGTCCCACTTTTGTTTCATCTGGAACTGATGTGTATTCACCTTTCACATTGTTTAAACATTGTTGAATGTTTAATTCTTTTGTTACACCATCTATTTTACCATCTACCATTGGCCACTCATCTTTTGGCTTATCCCAACTAAATTCTAAACGATTATTTTCAGGATCACTGATATAAACTGACTCACAAAAACCATGATCACTTTCGCCTTCAATTGGATAATTTAATAACATGAGATGCTTAATAAAACGAGCAAGATCGTCTCGAGTTGGAAAAACAAACGATGTATGGTTTAATCCTGTCTGAATATTTGACCCTTCCACGCCATCTGGTGTCGAAATCAATCCCAGCAATTTTCTTTTCTGGCTACCAATACCTAAAATCGCCATATCATTTTCTTCATTAATCAAATCAAACCCAACAACTTGTTGGTAGAAACTTAACATTCTGTCAAAATCTTTTACCTTAATGGCAACAGAAGTTAATTTGGTGTTTGGATTTAATGAAAAGTTAACCATAATATTCATTTCCCCCTAAATTTTCGAATCAATGTCTTTTCCCTCAATATCACTTTACATTGTAACACCTTTTATCCAAGAAATTCCATTATTATATTCAGAAAATTAGATGAATATCATTTTCTTTATTAAATACTTACCCCTGTTGAAAATTGACTATTATACAATTCAGCATAGAAACCGGCTTTTTCAAGTAATTGATCATGATTTCCTGTTTCAACGATGTCCCCTTGATCCATCACAATAATATTATCTGCATCGCGAATCGTTGATAATCTGTGAGCCACAACAAAACTTGTACGACCTTCTAATAATCTATCCATTGCTTCTTGTATCAATATTTCAGTTCTTGTATCAACACTTGAAGTGGCTTCATCTAAAATTAAGACATCTGGATTAACTAAAAAAGCCCGAGCGATGGTGATTAACTGTCTTTGTCCTTGAGAAATATTTGATGCGTCTTCGTTTAACACGGTATCATATCCTTCTGGTAAACGACGAACAAATTCATCTACACGTGCTGCTTTTGCTGCACGAATAACATCTTCTTCACTAGCATCCATTTTTCCATAGCGAATGTTATCAACAATTGAACCAGTGAATAACCAAGTATCTTGTAAAACCATTGAAAAATGAGAACGTAGTTTTTCACGTTTAATATTACGAGTGTCTTTTCCTTGATACAAAATCGATCCACCTGAAACGTCATAAAAACGCTCAAGTAAATTGATGATCGTTGTTTTACCAGCACCTGTTGGTCCTACAATGGCAACTTTTTGTCCCTTAAATACATCTAAGTTAAAGTCTTTCATCAATAATTCACTATCATCATACCCAAATGCCATATGTTGGAATGACACAACTGCATCTGTTGGTTTAGCAAGTGAATCATCAACTATTGCATCACTCATTTCCATTTCATCTAATACATCAAAAATACGTTCAGCCGAAGCAATTGTTGATTGGATTGTATTTAACAGATTCGCCATTTGACTTAGAGGTTGAGCAAATTGGTTAGTGTATTGCATAAAAGCTTGTACGTCCCCTAAAGGCATGTATCCATTTGCTACTTGAATCCCACCTAATACAGCAATAAAGACATAACTAATATTTTTTACAAAGTTCATCAATGGCATAATAATCGCTGAAATAAATTGCGATTTCCAACCAGATTCATATAACTGTTGATTTTGAATTTCAAATACATCTATATTATCTTTTTCATGATTAAAACTTTTAACAACTGCATGTCCACTATAGCTTTCTTCAATCTGATTGTTTAATAAACCTAAACTCGCTTGTTGTTTGCCAAAATAACGTTGAGATTTTGGTGCAATAATCATTGTGATGATTAAACTTAGTGGCACTGTCAACGCTGCAACAATTGTTAACTTCCAGCTGATTGTTAACATCATCCACAGTACCCCGAAAAACATTAAAATACTTGTTACAAACTGAGTTAACGTTTGTTGGAGGGTTGTAGCAATATTATCCATGTCGTTAATCGCACGAGACATAATATCACCATTTGAATGCGTGTCATAGTAAGAAACAGGGACACGTCCCATTTTTTCTTTAAATTCTTTTCTTAATTGATACACTGTTCGTTGAGAAATTCGTGTCATAATAAACTGTTGTAGAAAACTAAAAACAGCAGAAGCAATATACATCGCTAGAACAATCATTAAAATACTAGCAATTTTATCAAAATCGATATCGATTTTCCCTACTTTTCCACCACTCATCATCGTTTGTTTGGCTTTCATTAACCCAGAAAAAATTTCAGTTGTTGCTTCCCCTAATATTTTAGGGGTACGGATTTGAAATATTGTTGAGGCGGTAGCTAACACAAACACTAATGCTATTAAATACCATCGTTTTAACATATATGACATCAATCGTTTGGTTGTTTTCCAAAAATTCTTTGGTTTGGCTTTTTTTCCTTTTACTCCACCAGGTCCGTGCTGTCTCATGCTATTTCCTCCTTACTCAACTGTGATGAAATAATTTCTTGATAGGTATCATTTGTTGCTTTTAGCGTTTGGTGATCGCCACGACCTACCATGACACCATCATCTAATACGAGAATCGTATCAGCATCCACCACGGTACTAATTCTTTGCGCTACTATGACGACTACTGCTTCAGTAATCGACTCTTTCAATGCTTTTCTAAGAGCAGCATCTGTTTTAAAATCAAGTGCTGAGAAGGAATCATCAAATACATAAACTGACGCGTCTTTTATAAGTGCTCTAGCTATACATAGACGTTGACGCTGTCCACCTGAGAAGTTTGTTCCACCTTGCTCAACTTTACTATCCAAACCATCTGGTAATTCAGAAACAAATGATTTTGCTTGTGCTGTTTCTAAAGCTTTCCAAATCTCGTCGTCTGTTGCATTTTCTTTCCCATATTGCATATTTGATCGGATTGTTCCGGTAAATAGCACTGCTTTTTGTGGTACAAAACTGACTTTTTCTCTTAGTTCATGTTTCAAGACATCTTTTACATTGCATTCATCCACTAATATCTCACCTTCTGTTGTATCAAAGAAACGTGGAATTAAATTGACCAACGTCGATTTACCTGAACCAGTCCCTCCGATAATCGCAACCGTATCACCTTTTTTTGCGGTAAAATCAACATCAGATAAAGCAGGTTTTTCGGCACCACTGTAGCTATAACTAACTTCTTTAAATGTTAATGAACTATCTGAATTAAATGCTTTTGGTGAATCTGGATTTTTAATATCGTCTTTCATATCAAGTACTTCATTAATACGAACAGCTGATGCTTGAGCACGGGGTACAAATACAAAAATCATCGCCATCATCACAAAACTCATTAAAATTTGCATAGCATACGTCATAAACGCCATCATGTTCCCTACTTCAAGCGTTCCTTCCGCGATATTATGACCACCAAACCAAATAATAGATACATTTGTCACACTAATAATGAACGTAATCACAGGTAATAAGAATGACATCAGTGTATTTACCTTTATGGCAGTATTCGTGTAGTCTTTATTAGCATCATCAAAACGATGCTCTTCAAATTTTGTTTGATTAAATGCACGGATAACCCGTACACCTGTTAGTCCTTCACGAAATACTAAGTTCAGTCTATCTGTTTTTTGTTGTAAACTTTTAAATAATGGAATCGCAAAATACATTGTGACGCCCACAACTAATATAATCATTGGAATGACATATAAAAATATTTTTGTCAGTTCTCTGTCACGATAAAAAGCCAAAACACTTGCACCTATTAATGTGATTGGTGCATTAATCATGATTCTTAAGAACATTTGACTAACCATTTGAATTTGATTAACATCATTGGTTGTTCTGGTAATTAAAGACGCTGTTCCAATCTTGTCAAATTCACGTTGAGATGAATATTCTACTTTTTCATAAATCTCAGAACGCAATTTTTTTCCTAGTTTTTGCGCTTGTCTTGTGGCAATAAAG
Organism: Vagococcus sp. CY53-2; assembly: GCF_022604695.1. Classification (NCBI taxonomy): domain Bacteria; kingdom Bacillati; phylum Bacillota; class Bacilli; order Lactobacillales; family Enterococcaceae; genus Vagococcus; species Vagococcus sp. CY53-2. Next base: position 377,844 of record NZ_JALAHP010000002.1, on the reverse strand, counting down.
GTATTAGCAATAGATGCTAATATGCCGATAAATGAGATACCTATCATCACAAAACCAACGCGCCAGATGTATGAGATATCTCCCTTAGTAACACCATTATCAATAATATTTGACGTGAGCGTTGGTAAATACAAATCGCTCGTAATTTGAATTACGATGAATAAAATAGCCCCTAAAACTGCTGGTAGAGACATTCGTTTTATGATTCTTAACATGCTTCTATCCTCCTATTTATCTTCAATTACCCCGTAAGCTATCCAATCTAACTTCATATTAAACTCCGCTTTCGCTTTTTCAATATTTACTTTTTTTCCCATTTGTTCTGAACGATAAATTTCATTAATTGATGCGTGCATCGTATAAAACAATAATCTTAATAATACTTTTAATTCTTTTGCATTAGATATTTTTAAGTATGAATAATCAATATTTCCAATTAATTCTTCATATTGGTGATAACGTTGCTTTTTTCGACCTCTCAAATGTTTTTCTGTTTTTCGATCAATATTTAATTCATCAAAAATTTCACTTGAACGTTTGTAATCCATATACATAAAGATATTTTTTAATAACTTTGCATGATCACTTCTCAAAATCAAATAAATAAAATAATCAAAAAATTCTTGCATGGTTAAAAATAAGTTTCCTTTGTTTTCTTTAAATAATGCCATGAATGTTGTTTCAGGTTCTTTTACTAAATTATCACAAATGTAGTAAAAGACATCATCTTTATCTTCAAAATATTGATAAAAACTTCCTCTTGGTATACCAGCATACTTTACAATATTAGCGATTGATGCTTGATGGATTGGAACATCAGAAAATTCTTTTTCACATGCTGCAATAATTTTTTGCTGCTTTTCTTCTTCTAAACGAAAAAATGTAGGACTTGGCATAAATCTACCTCCTAACTGTTTTATGACATAGTGTCATTGTATATGACACTGTGTCATAAAACAATTAAAAACACTTCAAAATTCAAAATAGTTTCTTTATCTAAAAATGTCATTTATACTTTGTGTATTGATTTAGTAAAGGAGTTTCACATGACAAAAGAAATATACGATATTACAATTATTGGTGGTGGACCTGCTGGGATTTTCGCTGCTTTTTACGCTGGAATGAGACAAGCTAAAACTAAAATTATTGAATCTCTACCACAACTTGGAGGACAACTTAGTTTACTTTATCCGGAAAAGCTCATTTACGATGTAGCAGGGTTTCCAAATATAAAAGCACAACAATTAGTCGATCAATTAGTTGAACAAATTAAACCGTTTAATCAAACGATTTGTTTAGATGAAGAAGTGTTACAAATTGAAAAAGAAGATGACATGTTTAAACTTATTACAAAAAAAAGCACACATTATTCCAAAACGGTAATCATCGCTGCCGGTAATGGTGCGTTTCAACCAAAACGATTAACAACTGAGGGTCATGAGTATTATGAAGGAAAAGGACTACACTATTTTGTGACTGATATGGAACAATTTAGAGGAAAAGATATCATGATTTGTGGTGGTGGTGATTCTGCGGTTGATTGGGCATTGATGCTTGAAAATGTTGCTAAATCTGTCAAACTGGTACATCGTCGTCCAACGTTTAGAGCACATGAACATAGTATCAGCTTATTAGAACAATCCAGTGTCGAAATCGAAACGCCTTTTGTTATTCAAGAATTACATGGAGATGGAGAACACTTAACAGGTGTTACCCTATTTAATCCAAAAGAAGATGAATCAAAAACGATTGACGTATCTGATTTACTCGTTAATTACGGTTTTTCTTCTTCACTAGGGCCAATAAAGAATTGGCCAATTGAATTAACACGTCAATCAATTGTAACGGATTCTGCTACTAGAACGTCTGTTGATGGTATTTTTGCGATTGGGGATATTTCGACGTATGATGGGAAAGTTGAACTTATCGCAACTGGATTTGGTGAAGCACCGATTGCCGTTAACCACGCAGTAAACCACATAAATCCTAAAGAACGTATTCAACCAATGCATAGTACTAGTTTATTTGACCAATAGTTCATGCTTGTTACAACTCTGACACTAGGTTATACTAGTTAACAATACAAATTAAGAAGGTGACATAATGACAATAAAAAAAGAAACGCTAAAAAAAATGTCTCGACAATTATTATTAGATCGTGGTGTAACAATTAAAGACATCGCAGAGCTAGTTTACTTTCTACAAGAAAAATACGTACAAGATTTAACTCTTGATATGTGTTTAGAAAACGTTGAGGCTGTTTTAAATAAACGAGAAGTTCAAAATGCTATTTTAACAGGGATTCAACTTGATATCGCCACAGAAAATCATCAAGTGTTAGAACCTTTACAAGAAATTCTTGAAACTGATGAAGGTTTATATGGAATTGATGAAATATTAGCATTATCTATCGTTAATATATACGGTTCAATCGGTTTTACTAACTATGGTTACATAGATAAAGTCAAACCAGGTATTTTAGAAAAATTGAATTCACATGGAGGAAATCAAGTTCATACCTTTTTAGATGATATTGTCGGAGCTATCGCAGCTGCTGCAGCAAGTCGTCTAGCTCACTCTGAACCCGATCGACTAAACGAAAACCAGTGATACTTTACGCATCACTGGTTTTTTTTTAATTCTTTTTTTCCTTTAATAAATAATATCATTAAAAAGAAAATAAATAAAACAAAAAACAAAATAAAACAATGGAAAAAATAGTCCTGAGGCAAAACTAAAATAATAGGATCTATCTCAGGGTAAAAAATCCAGGCATCGTTATTAAAGAAAACTTCATGAAATAAGACAAAAAATTGATTGAAAGCAACAACCATAAAAAAAGCCAATGCTCCTAAACTTAGTAAAATACCCTGTATCATTGTAGTAAGAGTCCAAACCATCTTATCTTTAAATAAATGGTATAAATATTTTAGGCTTGGCACTAACGTAATCAACAATATAGCATAGTTCATTTGAAATAACCGTTTAACCTCAAAAAAATGAAATGCCCCTTCAGATGAAGTTGGAAAATCTTTCATCGATAGTGTTTTTACCCAAAAGAAGTTTAAATATCGCATCAAATCATCATAGTTAGATAAAATAGTTTGTTTACTATATTCTGTGTACTCTGTAATGCCTAAATAATGAATATCAAACACGTATAACCATCTAGCATTAATCGTCAACGTAATCGCTAGACTTAATAAAAATAGAATTAAGACAACCCTGTTTACTATCTCTTTTGATTTTACCACTAACTATACCTGCCATTCATCTAAAGAATCAATGACCTTTGTAGGAGCAATAGGAAGTGTTACCACATCTTCTTTTTTTGTAAATCCTGTTAAAACTAATAATGTATCTATATCATTATCAATTCCTGCTCGGATATCCGTTTCATAATTATCGCCCACCATCATGACTTCATTCGCAGCTAATTTTAACCGCTCTAAAGCTTTTTCCATCATAATGGCTTCTGGTTTCCCGATATAAGTTGCACTTTTTTGCGTTGCTGTCTCAATTCCTGCAATCAAACTTCCAGCTCCTGGCATCAGACCACGATGAGTTGGAATATTCTTGTCAGGGTTTGTGCCAATAAAGTGTGCCCCTTTTTGAATAGCTAGTGTCGCAACTGCTAATTTTTCATAGGTTAAATCTGTATCAAGAGCCACAACCACATAATCAGGATGTTCCTCATCTAACACAAAACCTGAAGAAAAGATGGCCTCTTTTAATCCCTCTTCACCAATCACATACACTTTTTTTCCTAAGCCCTTATCTTTCATATAATCAACTGTAGCTAGACTTGCTGTATATATGGTATCAGTAGAAACATCAATGTCAAAAGAGTCTTGTAATCTTTTTTTTACTACATGAGGTGTCTTAGTTGTATTGTTGGTTACAAATAAAAAAGGAATATTCTTTTCTTTTAGCCGATCAACAAATCGCTTACCAGCCTTAATTGGCTTGTCTCCTAAATAAATGGTACCATCTAAATCGATTAAATAGCCTTTATAAGTCATTTTTTCTCTCCTAATCTTCTTTTTTCTTTATTTTAAAGTGACGTTCTTTAGTGCCTTCTTTACTTTTAGGTGGTTTATTATTTTTTTTATTAGTCGATTGACTGTTTCTTGATTGATTGCTTCCTTTAGGTTTTGATTTTTTATTATTTTTAGTGTCATACTTTTTTTCACTAGTATGTGCTTGATTTTTATTTTTAGACGATTTAAAGGTGGAAGAACGCCCCTTTCGTTTAAAATCTCCAATTTGCTCAATAACAAAATAGGCACATCCAAAATTACAAAATTCATATAAGTAATCATTTAATGTATTAATTTTAGCATCAAGCGGTGCGCTCTTAAAATCATCTTTAAAAAAACCACGCAATCTTAATTGATCATAACCCCAATCACCAACAATATAATCATATTTTGATAAAACTTCATTATATCGTTTAATAACTGTTTCATAATCAAATCCATCTCGATATTCTTTTACCAATCGATATGTCCCATCAGCTAATGGGAAAGAATCTGGATGATAATTTTCTAACATCTCCAAAAGAACTTCATCTACTTCCTCTGGCTGAACGTCGATATCTTCTGCTTCTTCTATTTTTTTATTTTTTTTCGCCATCATTCTTACCTCTATCTTTTAATCATCATTTTGTTTATTTAAGTACATTGCCACACTATTTCTTAAAAAACTAGGTCCTAATATTTCAATTTCGCCTGCTATTTCGATGGTAGGAAAAAATGGTATAAATGCTAAATGGTCAACTGTCACAAAACTATAAAATCTATCCATTTCAATTGGCTTTCCTAACCAAAATCCTTCATGTGTTTTTTCATTATAATTAAAGCCATCATACCATATTTCACCAAAATATTTGCCTCTAAATTTCATGCCGATAATAGGAAATTTAAGTAAAAAATCACGATTTTTCACAACCTCTTTAGCCAATCTAATTAAGTCTTTTCCTTGTAGTGTTACCTTTATTAAATTCATTGGGTGAGGTAAACAATCATGTAGGTCTTTTTCATCTATCTCTCCTGGTCCTAAATCTGTCAGAAATAATCCAGAATTAACCATCGCCACGTCACATCCACTACTTTTTTCCATGGCCTTTAAGGCTATTTTTATTAAAGAATCTCGTTTATTTAGCTTACCCGTCACGTTGCCCACATGCCTACTTTCTAATAACTGATCCCCCTGATTTTTGTAACTAGTAATTTCATTTATATCCGAAATCTCTTGTGATAATAGATTTATATCAATCGTTTTAGCTGTTTTTTTTATAATTTTTCCATTATGACATTCAATCGATACATCTCCTACATATTCTCCAAACTTACCTGCGGCACATAATAATACACCATTTTCGATTAATCCCTTTGGTAATAGATGATGCGTATGTGCTCCTAAAATAATATCAATTTGTGGATATTCATTTGCCATTTTCTTATCATCCATAATACCTAAATGGGATAATAAAATGATAATGTCTACTTTTTCGGAAAGCTCATCAATCATCTGTTTTGCGGCTACAAATGGATCAACCACATCCCAACCAAATGGACTATAACTCAGTACCATTGGTGCCGTTAAACCAAACACTCCTATTTTTACCTTTTGAGTAGTTTCCACAATAGTGTAAGGTTTTGCCCAAGTTGGATAATCATGAGTTAATTTATCTTTTAAATTACTTAAAACAATAGGAAAATTTGCTTGTTTATATAGATGATTTAATACTCTCTTACTATTTGTAATACCTTCATTATTTCCAATTGTGACAGCATCATAGTAAACTTGATTCATCAAATTTACATTTGCTATGCCATCTGTTGCTTCAGTTAAAGGGTGTACTCTATCCAGAAAATCTCCCACATCAAATCTAAAAACATTGCTTCCTTGATTTTCATAATTTTTAGTTTCCTCATTTAGCCAACGACGAATTTTAGGCCATCTTTCTAAATGTGAATGTATATCATTTGTATGTAATAAATGAATAATCTCTTTCATGACTAGCATCCCTTCTCATATCTTTTATACTATCATATCTCACTAAAATTGGGTATTATGATAACTAAAGGAGTCGATTATATGGCTTATAAAATTAATAACTGTTTTTTAGATATTGAACAAAAAAATCAAAAAATATCACGTATCCATTTTATCCATCCTACAGACGTATCAAATATTAATAAACCTACTGATTCCATAATAATTCAATGTTTAATTGAACTACATGAATTTTTATCATACAATAGAAAACAATTTACTGTACCACTAGACTTAAATACAGGAACAGCTTTTCAACAAAAAGTTTGGTCGACACTGTTAGATATTCCTTATGGTCAAACATGTACCTACAAAGATATCGCCATAAAAATAAATCAACCAAGATCCTATCAAGCTGTCGGCCAAGCTTGTAAAAAAAATCCTATTCCAATAATTATTCCCTGTCATCGAGTCATCAGTCAATCAGGACAATTAACAGGCTACTTTGGAACATCTGAATTTGGCTTAACGATTAAACAATCACTTATTACATTAGAAAAAGGAAATCACGAATGATTTCCTTTTTCTAGATTGTATATAATGTTTGCATATCTTTAGAAAATGTTGTTGGAAGTTTTAAAATATCTGTAAAATAATTTTCTACGCTACCAAAATGTTGGTTAATTAATTCAAAGGCATAATCAAGGTAATCTTTATTAACGGTTAACATCACTAACATATTAGCCAATTGTTTAGTTGAGGCTCCTTTTTCTTTCAATTCATTTAAAATGGCATCATTTGCCGCTTTTCTAGAATCATTTGTTTTTAAATAATCTTCATCTATTGCCTCTTTGGATACATTTAGACTAGATAATATCAAAGCAGCTGCAAATCCTGTTCGGTCTTTTCCAGCAAAACAATGAAATAATGTTGCTTCATTTGGCTCAGTCAAAAAATCACTTAAAAATTTAGAGTAACCTTTTTGTGCATCTTTTGATAAAACAAGCTCTTCATAAATCGTCATCATCGCTTGTTGAGGATTATATTTGGGATTTAATAATTCTTCTAGACTAGCTCCTTGATTAGCTGTTTCACCTAAAATATCAATATGCTCATAGGATACACCTGTTATAATATCATCAGGACTTTGACTAACCTCAGTGTCCCCTCTAAAATCAACAATTTTTTTTAAATTATATGACTTAACTAATTCTTCTTTATCTTCTGTTGAAATATGGACTACTTCACCACTTCTTAAAAATTGATGATTGACTACTTTTTTATTATCTAAGGTCACAATACCGCCTAAATCTCTAAAATTGACTAATGTATCCATTCTGTTCCTCCTAAAAAAATCATTTAATATGCTACATCTCACAGTTTACCAAACTCACGTTTTTTTTAGTAAGGTTAATTTTGAATTTTTTTCAAAAAAATATAAAAAAAGTGATGAAGTTATTCACCACTTACAGTTGTCATTTGACCTGCTACATACTCAACTTTAATACTTTTAGCTATTTCTTTTAAATCTAGTATTTCTTTATTGGTTAATTTATCTTTTCCAAACATCGTTACTGAAAAGATAACATCTCCCGTCCTCCCCTTATACATCAGAGCTTTTTTATCTTTAGATGGCTGAAGAACTTCTTCCATCACTCCTAAATATTGAACAGGTTCTTCTTCTCCCCACTTAACACCATCTAATACATAACCTGAGATATCACCATACATTTTTTGAGTATTGTCAAACGCATCTATTTGAATATAAGTATTTCGATTATTTTCCTGTTGAAAAGTTCCCCATAATGTTTGTTGACTAAATTTTCCTTCAGATAATACGTCATATTTTTCATTATTAAAACTAATTTTAGAGTGACCTACAAGCATATTATTAACAACTGTACTGCGCTTCCTTTTTTTATCTTTAATTACCATACCAACCGTACTCTCAGTTGTTTCTTTTGTATTGCTTTTTTTATTTCCACAACCACTTAGACCAACTAAAAATAGAAGTAGTATTAAGTATTTTATATTTTTCATTGGTTCTCCTATTAAATATGTTTTTCTTTACTATAACAAATTTAGTCTAAAAAATAAATACTACCACTCCTTTGGACTCCATAATAAGCCATCTATCTCAGCTTTTGCTTGTTCAATTCGTTTATATTGTTCGCTTAAAATATCTTCTAACTCATTTAAAAAAGCACTCACCTCATATGTTTGAGTTTCCCCTTTTAATAGAGATAATTCATTTAGCAACCATTCTTTCTCATTCACTACTCATCCCTCATTTCTTCAAGAGACATTAATAGACTATCCAATTCTAGACGGTTATCTTCTAATGCATCCCGTATTGACGTTAATCTATTTTCTTCATCTTTAATAACTCGCTTCTTTTCTAATTCAATTAGACGTTCAATAGCCCAATTCTCTCTAATTAAAAATCGACTATCATTTTCTTTGGTCACATAATGTTGGTAGTTAATTAACAATTTTTTTTTATCTTTTTCGTTTAAGTAAGAAAATAACGGAATCGAAAAAGGTGGCAGATATGTCATTTGACACTTATAAGCTATTGCCTGAAAAGGTCTTAATAGTTCAGAAATAGTGAAATGTTCAGATGCTCCTGCTTGAAAAGACGATAATTTCTGTCCCATATTAACAACAATTCCTAGCTCTTTTCCCTTTAAAGAATCTTTATACAATGATTTTGTTAATACTTTTTCCAACCATTTATACAAAATATCGGGAGCGGCATACCAATACATTGGAAATTGAAAAATAATTCTATCTTGTTTTTTTAATAGTTTTTGTACCTCAACTAAATTAAATGTTTTTAAATCTTCCTGTATATCGTATATTTTTACTGTTTCTAAAGAAGAACAGCTCTCTTTTAAAAATGATTGCAACCCCGATTCATGTGAATTTGGGTGGGCAATAACTACTAAAGTTTTCATATATTTCTCCTAATCTAAAACATTCTCATAAAAAGACCATCTGTTTATTTCAGATGGTCTGTCAATTGACTATGTATTTGATGCATCAAAAATTGCATGTAGCGTTTGTCTTAAATGAAAATCAAACTCCATGTCACTTTCTTGATAACTCAATCCTTCTGTTAGTGCTCTTGAAAAACTAGCAATCATATCATGATTTTCACTTAATTTTTTGTCCGCTTCTGTTTGTCTTAAACCACTGGAAGAAGCCAACATTCTTACAATATTTGGATAATCTAATAAATCATGATAAAAATCTGCTTCTGTCGGTAACGTCAATTTCAACATGATTTTCACGTCATTATCTAATTGACTTAATTCCTCTCTTAATGCATTTTTCAAATAAACTTCTGCTTGCTTTTTGTCTGGAATATGTAACTCAATATCAGGCTCTAACATTGGTAAATAACCTAGTGCATACACTTTTTTTGCTAAATCAAATTGTTGTTTGACCAGTTGCTTTATGCCCTCTTCATTAGCTGAACAAATTAATGAACGGTATTTAAATCCAATAAAAGGGAAGTTTTTTGCTTTTTCCACAAGCACATCAAATTCTGTTAACTCATCCATCAATTGGACGCCCTCTCTAAGAGGAGCTAAACCTTGATCAATTTTCAAAAACGGCAACATACCTTTCTTATGCCGCAAATAGTTTGGTACAGGTTCTGAAAAAATAGTTCTTTCTAATGCATCTTTGTATAAAATAACACCTAATACATATTTTGACGAAAACTCATCACTAATAATCATACGTGTGCGCATATCATGAATAATGTTATGCATCTCTTCAGATGTTTGATACGTTTCATCTGGCACACCATACTGTCTTAAAGCACCTGGAGTACTCAAATCACCCTGATCCATCGCTGCAATAAATCCTGGATGTGTCTTTATAATAGTTAATGTTTTTTCATCTAGCATGTCACATTCTCCTTTAATTTTAATATGCTCATTATAATACATAACACACAAAAATTTAAATTAAAATTTGAAAATTTTCAAAAATACTTTTCTTAAAAAAGAGGTATCTTAACCTATCAAAACAGTTTCTTTTGGATAATTAAACTTATTACCTAGTTCATTTAATTCTTTTCTTAATAAAGCATACATGACTGTATAGAGTCCTACTCGACCAATAAACATCAAACACATAATAAGTAGTTTACCAAATAGAGTCAAATGAGGTGTTAATCCCATTGTTAAACCAACTGTTGCAAATGCTGAAACTACTTCAAACAAGACATACTCTATCCCAGAATGTTGTGGACTATATTCTGTCATAGATAATACCAACGCACTTAGTAAACATAATAAACTCGCAAAGAAAAATAAGACAAAAGATTTCATCACAATATTTCGTGGAATAGAACGCTCTTGCCATTCTGCTTCATCTCGGCCTTTTAATGTACTGACTAATTGAATCAAAAGAACCCCTAATGTTGTTGTTTTGATTCCTCCAGCTGTTGAACCGGATGTTCCGCCAATAAACATTAAAACTATTGTTAAAATGAGACCTGCATAACTCATTGAACCATAGTCAATTGAAGCAAATCCTGCTGTACGAGGTGTCACACTTAAGAAAAATGAATTAGTAAGCTGTTTTACAAACGACATCTCATAAAATCTATCCGTAATAGAAAATAGAACTGTTCCACCAATCAACAAACTTAACGTAACCATCAAAGCAATTTTGGTATGTAGAGAAAAGCGACGATGATCTTGCCAATGAATTAAGTCGTACCATACAATAAATCCAAATCCACCCGAAATAATAAGTCCAGAAATAACTAATAACACATAAGGATTCTGTTGATAACCCAATAAACTATCACCAAATAAATCAAATCCTGCATTACAAAAGGCAGAAACAGCATGAAATATACTATAAAATATCCCACGTTTCACTCCATATTCAGGTATAAACTGAAATCCTAATAAAATGACACCTAATAACTGAACACTAACAGAAAATTTCACCACAAATTTAAGTAATTTTACTACGCCACCATGGTTATTTAAATTAAGCATCTCTTTAATAACTAAACGCGATTGCAATGACACTCTTTTTCGAAACATCATGGCCACGATTAATGCAATCGACATAAATCCTAAACCACCAATTTCAATCAAAATCATCATAACAATATGCCCAAAAGGACTAAGTACTTGTGAAATATTAATAGGAGTTAATCCGGTGACGCACACAGATGATGTCGCAACAAATAGTGCATCAATATAAGTCAACTGCTTCCCTGTTTGATGACTTATCGGTAAAAATAATAGAAAAGATCCAATAAAAATAATAATTAAAAACATCAGGGTGATAAATTGGACCGTATTGATTCTTCTTAATCCTTTTTTATGACTTTCCATGTAATATGTTCTCCTCTAAACTAATCATATTGACTTATTGTACCCTTTGCCCTACACTTTCTCAACAAAAAAAGTTACAGAATCATCTGTAACTTTTAAAAATTTATGCTTCAATTTCATAAACGTTGAAATATAAATCACGCATATAATCAATCAAGTATTGTGGATTTAAATTTTCTCCAGTTGCTTCAACTATTAGTTCAGTTGGTTTTTTTGAGCTTCCATATTGATGGATATGTTCAGTTAACCACTCTCTAATGGATGAATAATCATCACTTGATAAAACGTTTTCTACATCAATATCTTTGTTCATAGCATGATAAAGTTGCGCCGCATACATATAACCTAGAGCATAAGATGGGAAGTAACCAAAACTTCCACCTGCCCAATGAACATCTTGTAAGACACCTTCTGTATCATTTCCAGGACGAATACCTAAGTATTCTTCATATTTATCATTCCAAACTTTTGGCAAATCTTTCACTTCTAAGTCGCCATTGAAAAGCATTTTTTCAATTTCATAACGAATAATAATATGAAGTGGGTAAGTGAGTGAATCTGACTCAATTCTCACTAAACTTGGTTGCGTTAATTTCAATCCTTTGTAGAAATCTTCAGTCGAAACATCTGCAAAGGTATCACCAGTTAATTGTTTTAATAAATCAAATTGTTTGTACCAAAAGGCTTGGCTTCCCCCAATGATGATTTCATTAAACAATGATTGTGACTCATGAATTCCCATCGACGTTCCACCTGCAAGTGGTGTGTAGTCAAATTTGGCATCAACATTTTGTTCATACATCCCATGACCTGCTTCATGTATCACACCTAAAGTTGCCATAATAAAGTCATTATCATCCCAACGTGTTGTAATACGCGCATCATTACGATTCAGATTTAACATAAATGGATGAACCGTATCATCTAAACGACCTCTAGAAAAATCATAGCCTAATTGTTCCACAACTTGTGTCACAAAGTTTTTTTGGATTTCTTTTGGCACTGTGCGGTTAATAAAATCCGTGTTAGGTGCTGTCCCTTTTTCTTCTAATTCTTTGCGAATCGACATAATTCCTTCTTTTACTTGGTCAAATACATTATCTAATACTTCAACTGTAATACCAGGTTCGTATTGATTTAGTAAGACATCGTAGTCTGTGGCTTCATTTTTACGCCACAATGGAATGAATTCTTTCGTCATTGCTACAATGTCGGTTAAAATTGGCTCGAAAATTGAAAAATCTTGTTTCTCACGAGCTGTTACCCATACACTATGAGCATTTGATAGTAAACGAGAAAACTCTTGAAAACGATCAGCTGGAATATTATTGTTTAAATCATAGTTCTCTTTTGTTTTTTCAAATACTTGTTTCCCAAAATCCGATAATTCTTCTGGATGATCTGAAAAATACTCCATGTATTTTCTCATTGTCTCATTTGTTGATTTATCAAAAGCCATACCTGCTAAATAACTAGACATTTCAGCACGATAAGACGCACCTTTTTCTGGCATACCTGTTTGACTATCCCATTCAGCTAGACCAACCGCTTCATTTAATAAAGCAATTTCTTTCAAATAAGCTAAAAATTCTTGTTCTTGACTCATATTAGTTTGCTCCTTCATTTTTTGGCTTTCTTGGTGGGCGAGTTCCCCAGTATTGGAATAAATCTGTTCGTAACGCGCCATTGTATAGTTTACGTTTTTTCGTGGCTTTTGCCCCGTAAAAACTTTCAAACTGTAAATCACTTGTTAAGATATATTTACTCCACGTTTTAAGTGGACGATAAACGTCTCCCATTTGTTTATATAATTCTCTTACCGCATCTTCTTCTCCTAGACGTTCACCATACGGAGGATTAGCAACGATTACACCATACTCTTTATCTGTGGTAAAATCACGCAATTGCATTTGTTTAAAGGTAATATCTTCACCCAAACCAATTTCTTCCGCATTTTTCTTAGCAATGTCAATCATTTTTGGATCAATATCTGTCCCTAAAATATCTAATTCTGTTTCATAATCAACTTGTGCATCCGCTTCAGCTCGTAATGTTTCCATGACAGATTCATCTACCCATGGCCATGTTTCAAATAAAAATTCACGGTTAAATCCAGGCGCCATATTTCGACCGATTAGAGCTGCCTCAATACAAAACGTTCCAGACCCACAAACTGGATCATAAAATGGTCTATCTTTTCGCCAAGTTGTTAAAGAAATAATGGCTGCTGCCATATTTTCTTTTAATGGTGCGCCACCTTTTTCTAGACGATAACCACGCTTAAACAAACTTGGCCCCGTTGTATCAATTGTTAACGTCACTTTATCTTTTAAAAGTGCCACCTCAATTGGAAATTGTGCCCCTGTTTCTGGTAAGCGACCATATCTTGAGTAATAGTCACTCAAACGATTAACAATTGCTTTTTTAGTCAAAGCTTGGCAATCTGACACACTAAATAACGTTGATTTGATTGATTTTCCTGATACTGGAAAATTAGCATCCATTGGTAAAAAATCTTCCCAAGGCAAGGCTTTAACTTGATCGAATAATGATTCAAATGTTTTAGCTTCAAACTCACCGATAACAATTTTAATTCTATCTGCTGTTCTTAACCATAAATTGGCTCGACCAATGGTTTCAATATCTCCATAAAAAATGGCTCTACCATTTTCTACCTCACATTCAATTCCCATATCTCTTAGTTCTCGTCCAACAAGTGCCTCAATACCACTAGCTGCTGTTGCTATTAATTTATATTCTGTCATATTTGTAACTCCAATTAACTTTATTTTAGAAAAAAAGCCTTCCATCAAACTGGAAGGCACCCTGATGTTGTAATTTTCTATAAGCCATGTTCTGTATTGATTACTGCCAGGTAACACTAATCAACGATAATCATCTGTCTACAGAAATTTTTCTGTCCCATCCCTAAGTTCATTTCCTTGGGATAGGTGCCCCTACCATTGTTTGGGTTGCTCGCTCGAGGGGTTTACCCGTTCCACTGATTTTATTTCTAAAATCACTTCGTCACTGTGGCACTTTCAAGGATACTCTAGCATAGCATAAACCTTAGCTATTTTTCCTGCCGTTACCTCTTTAAAAAGAAGTACCTTAATTTATGGTTTCATTAAGCACGAACACTACAGACATCTCAGTCTGTGCGAGCATGGACTTTCCTCACCTTACTTAAAGTAAACTGCGATTATCCGAAAATTACAATTTATTATATTTTAATACCGACGTGTTGCTCCTAAGTCTTCATTGTCTAAAAATTTTTGAGCAACTGAAGATAAAGACTCACGAGCTTGCTCATTCATACTAACAGAAGATGAACTAGAAGGTTGTTCTAATTTTTTACCAAAAACTTCTTTTTCCAAATTAGATAATCGTTTTAATATATCAAAATTTGTCACAGAAGATGGATTTGGCACTTCTTGTTTCATACGAGATAACGTTGCCTGACTTTGTGTTAATTGGTCTACTTTGTTAACCAAACGATGATTTTCTTCTTTTAATGCTAATAATTCTTGATTGTATGTTTCATAATCTTTAATAATGGTATCCAAAAATTCGTCAACTTCAACTGGATCGTAACCACGAACTTTTGATTTAAATTCTTTTTGCAAAATATCTTTTGCTGATAAATTTAATTTAGTCACTTATTACACCTCATCTACATATCATTTTAAAATACTTTCTAAATCACTGAGTGTTATAAAAAATTTATCTGATAAAAAAGATTAGATAAATATTTCCCTCCATATTATACTATAATCAGTTTTATATTGTAACACAACTGTTTTAATAAAAATATTAAAATTTTAACTAATTTGTTGAACATTCTAATAAGATTCTTCGTTTTTCTTTTCATTGTATTTCAAGGTTTGATATAATAAACAAAGGAGTGTGGTATTTTGACTATTAATTACCCTAACGGTATCCCAAAGCGTTACCAAAAAGAAGAAAAAATAAAAAAAAAGCAAAAACCATCTTTTTCTAATCGTGGCATGTCTTTTGAAGAATTCATCAATCAAAGCAATTTATACTATTTATCCAAAGAAATGGCAGTTGTTCACAAAAAACCGACCCCTATCCAAATTGTTCATGTTAATTATCCCAACAGAAGTGCTGCTGTTATTACTGAAGCTTATTTTAGAGAAGCTTCTACAACAGATTATAATGGTGTTTACAAAGGTAGGTATCTTGATTTTGAGGCAAAAGAAACAAAAAATAAAACATCTTTTCCACTTCATAATTTTCATGCACATCAGATTAAGCATATGAAACAATGTATTAACCATCATGGTATCGTTTTTGTCCTTATTTGGTTTTCTTCGTTGCAACGATGTTTTTTTCTTTCTGCCAACCACGTCATTGATTATTGGGAAAATAGTGACACGCAACGAAAGTCTTTACCATTAAAAATGATAGAAAATTATGGGTATGAAATACAATTAGGTGTTGCGCCAATTGTTCCTTATCTTTCAATTATTGATCACTATATATTAAAAGGAGATTCTATTTATGAAAAATAGTTTTAACGGAAAAAAAGAGCCACAAAAAAGACAAAAAAGGAATGTTAAAAAAGGGATACTTATTTTCCTAGCTGTCTTACTTGCTCTAATCGTTATACCCGTCATCGGCGGAGCTGGATTATTCTTTTATTACGCGAAGGATGCACCTACCCTCGACTATAAAAAATTAGAGGATACACGTTCTTCAAAAATTTATGCGATGAACGGAGATATGATTTTAGAAATTGGGGAGAAAAAACGTGAAATTATTGAACCAAATCAAATTCCTCCAATGTTAAAAGAAGCCATTATTTCTATCGAAGATAAACGTTTCGAAAAACATAAAGGAGTTGACCCTATTCGGATTGCTGGAGCTGCTATTTCAAACATAAAAGGAACTAGCCGACAAGGTGGTAGTACTTTAACACAACAGTTAATTAAACTGTCTTTCTTCTCAACTAAAAAGGAAGATCAAACAATTAAGCGAAAAGCCCAAGAAGCATGGCTATCAGTTAAATTAGAACAAAAAAAATCAAAAGATGAAATACTAACTTACTATATTAACAGAGTTTATATGGCAAATGGTATATACGGAATGCAGACAGCCGCAAAAAACTATTTCAATAAAAATCTAGATGAACTATCATTAGCCCAGTATGCTCTTTTAGCTGGTATGCCACAAGCTCCAATTGATTATGACCCATACACTCATCCAGATATGGCAAAAAAAAGACGTGATTTAGTTTTAAGTGAGATGTTAAAAGATAAAATTATTTCTCAAAAAGAATATGAAGAAGCTAAAGGAACAAAAGTAGAAGATGGTCTAATGCCATTAAAGAAAGATTCTACCACGCAAGTTGTGACAGATAACTACGTTAAACAAGTCATTGATGAAGTACAATCAAAAACAAATAAAAATGTGTATACTGATGGATTAGATATCTATACAAATATGGATTTAGATGCACAAACTTATTTATATAATCTCGTAAATAGTGATGAATCTGCTATTAATTTTCCTGATGATGAATTTCAAGCAACTGCTACTTTAATTGATGTAAAAAATGGTGATGTCCGCGCACAAATTGGTGGACGAAAATTAGGTGATGGTGCTCTAAATGATAATAAAGCAGTCACAGCTAAACGAAATATTGGGTCAACAGCTAAACCCCTGGTAGCTTATGCTCCAACCATTGAAGATTTAAATTATGGATCTGGTCAAATTTATGCCGATATGCCCTATCAATATTCTGACGGAACTGAGGTATACGATTATGATCGTTCATATCGTGGAAACTTAACTATGAGAGAATCTCTCGTTGATTCTAGAAATATTCCTGCTTTAAAAGCGTTGAAAGAAGTAGGCGATGATAAGTCAAAAGACTTTATTTCAAGTTTAGGTTTAACAAATAAAGTTTATGAAGGAACTGCTATTGGATTCGAATCTTCTTCTGAAAAACTTGCAGCAGCATACGCTGCGTTTGCTAATGGTGGAATCTATTATGAACCAAGCTATGTTAACAAAGTTGTATATTCTGATGGAACTGAAGAATCTTTTGATTCCAAAGGAAAACGTGCAATGAAGGAATCAACTGCTTTTATCATTACTGATATGTTAAAAGATGTCATTAACCGTGGTACTGGTACTCAGGCACAAATAAATGGTGTGGTTCAAGCTGGGAAGACTGGAACGAGTAATTATGATGACGATGTGCTTTACAAAGTAAAGGGTGAGGGAAGTCCGGATATTACATTTGTCGGATATACACCAAAATATTCCCTAGCTGTTTGGACAGGATATGACGATTATTTCCAACCCATCACTTTATATAATCAACAATTAGCTATGGATATTTACAGGGAATTTATGTCTTATCTTTACCAAAATATTGAACCAACAGACTGGAAGCAACCTTCTAACGTAGTAAGAATTGGAAATGAGGTTTATGTTAAAGGTTACACACAACAAACTCAACCAAGTTACAATTACTATAAACAATCAGAAGGAGTAACTAATTATAACTACTATCAACAAGAAGAATCTAAAGCAACAAAACCTTCAGCTAGCAAAGAAGAGACTAAATCTGAAAAAAAAGAGGAAACGCCTGAAGCAACTAAAGAAAAACCAACAACTAATGACAACAACCAAAATAACGGTAATCAGAATAACAATGATGGTCAAAATAATGAGACGAATAATAGCGAAGAAAACAATGCATCCTCCCCTACAACCTCTCAATCTCATAATAATAATTAATAAATACCTTATAATGATTTTACAAGTAAAATCATTATAAGGTATTTTTATTTTTTCATATTTTTTTGTCCTTCAGCACATAAATCTAATAACAAACATCCTTCACATTTTGGTTTTCTAGCTGTACAGTGGTAACGACCAAATAGAATCATCGTATGATGAGTATCTATCCAACGTTCTTCGGGTACTTTTTTCATCAATGTTTCTTCCACTTCATCAACTGTGGCAGACTGCTTACAAATTCTTAACCGTTTACTAACTCGTTCGACATGCGTGTCAACTGCTATAGAAGGAACATTAAATATATCTCCAGCCACCACATTGGCTGTCTTTCTCCCTACTCCGGGTAAACTCATTAATTCCTTCTTTGTACGAGGAACTTCTCCATCAAATTTATCAACTAACATCTGAGATGTTTTAATAATATTTTTAGCTTTTGTCTTATAAAGTCCAATTGTTCTAATACGCCTCATCACATCTTCTAGTGGTGCTTTAGCTAAATCTTTTGCTGTTGGGTATGCCTCAAATAAAAAAGGTGTCGCTTTATTTACTGACACATCTGTTGCTTGAGCACTTAATATCACTGCAATCAAGTACTGAAATGGGGTATCATGATTTAATTCCCCTTTAGCATTTGGATAGAGTTCTTTCATCAAATCAATGGCTTCTATCGTTCTTTTTTTAGATAACATATCTTCTCCTATTTATCATGTGGATTTAGCCAATTATACATCGGTATTTCTGGCAGTTTCTCATCAGTCGTTGTCAGTTTTTTTTCATCTATTTCTTTTAAACGCTGTTTTTGATCCTTTTGTATTGCTTGTTTAGAATGCAAATTTTTTCTTTCCCAATTTAATAAAATTCGGTCCATATACTTTAAACTATAAGCTTGATTTAGTATGGCTTCACGAAGAGCTAATTCAATTAACTCAACGGAATATTTATCCTCATTTAGCCACTGTTGGATAGTCTCCATTTCAATTGGTGATAAAGATCTACCAAATTCTTGTTCAAACTTATTAAATAAATTTACTTTTTTATCTTCTTGAATTTTTTCTGTTGTCTGAACTGCTTCTTGATTCATAACATTTTCTATCTTTTCATAGACTAACGTTAAATCATAGCGATCTTCTGTTTTGCCAAATTCATTACGACTCGTTTCAATAGATAAAACGCCTTTTGTCATTAATTGTTGAACCATTTGATAGCCTATTTCATTTGTTATGCCCATATATTGTGACATGATATCCATTGTTGGAAAATCATTTCCTTTTTGACTACATTGTAATAATTGTAAATAAAACACCAATTCAGAGTCCGTCATACCAATTTTTTTATAATATTTAAACAATAAATTTGAAACAGTTGTTGTCCCTGAATTTAAGTAATAATCTAGTGATAACATTTGCCCACCCCTTCTTTTAAAGTATAACAAATAAAAAATAAAAAAACAGAACACTGCCTTAAAAAAGAAGTTCAACCTATCAGTTAACTATTAAAACAATACGCATCATGTGTTTTTTTACTTTTCTGAATATTTATGATTATTGGAACGATTTTATGACGTAACAATTATTTTGGTTTCTCCCTACATTAACATAAAGAAAGATACATCATTTGTTTAAATTCGATTCATAATTTACATCAAAATAATACCACCATTTTAAAACCTTTATTATTAGTCACTCAATAGGTGCTAATCTACTTTCTAATATCTGTACTTTCAATTATTATTTAAAATACCTTTTGACCATTTATTATACACAAAACAAAAAAGACGACTCACGTAAGTCGTCCTTTCTATCTATATTTTAGGCAGTGATACTTTTCTATACTGCTCTAGAATGTCATCATGTAATTCTTGAACTGTTTTTATTGTCGAAATTGTCCCAATAATTTGTCCAGCCATCACCGAACCATTCACCATATCCCCTTCTTTAACAGCTTTATACAAGGAGCCTATGGTTAAAGCTTCTAATTCATCTCTTGATACTTCCTTATCCTCTAATTCTAAATAGTGACTTGTCATCTCGTTGCGGATGTTTCTTACAGGGGCCCCATTTTTTCGACCTGTCACAACGGTTGATGCTTCATTAGATAAAAGGATTTGTTCTTTATACGCATCTGAGACTGGGCACTCTTTTGTTGCTAGATAAACTGTTCCCATTTGGACTCCCTTTGCACCTAATGCTAACGCTGCAGCTAATGACTGGCCATTCGATAATCCTCCTGCAGCCACAACTGGAATACTCAACGCTTGTGTTGCCGCAGACACTAGTGGAAATGTACAAACTTCTCCAATATGTCCTCCTGCTTCCATCCCTTCGACAATCACAGCATCCGCTCCTAATTTTTCCATCTTTAAGGCAATGTCAACATTTGGAACAACAGGTATGACAATAACGCCTGCTTCTTTTAAACGTTTCATATATGGTTTTGGTGTTCCTGCACCTGAGGTAATAATTTTAACCCCTTCTTCAATCACTACATCAATAATGTCATCTCGGTTTTCCATCATCAACATCACATTAACCGCAAATGGCTTATCTGTTAGTTTTTGCGTTTTTCGGACTTCTTCTCTTACTTGTTCCGTTGTCATACCACCAGAAGCAATAACACCAAGTCCTCCTGCTTCTGATACGGCACTAACTAATTCTGATGTCGATATTTTGGCCATTGCTCCTTGAATAATTGGGTATTTTATTCCTAATAACTCATTAATTAACATCGCAATATTCCTCTTTCCTTCATATTACTTTTAATAAAGTTAATAGTACCTGTTATTGTTAACGATTTCAAATCACTTTTTCTTAAGGACTCTATTATTAAAAATAATACATGATAAATTGTTTGTTTATAGCACAAATAAAAAAACTTTGCTATTTCTCAAAAAATACTATATATTTATATTTACTGATAAATAATAAGTAAAATATAAATAAATTGAGGAAATTATATGTCACATGTATTAGTTATTAAAGCACACCCCTTAACAACAGATGATTCTCGTACCCTTAAAGTATTAGATGCCTTTTTGACATCTTACAAAGAAAGTCACCCAACAGATATGGTTGAATTTGTTGATGTTTATGATGATTTCATACCAGAAATTGATAAAGATATCTTAACTGGTTGGACTAATTTAAGAGAAGGAAAAGAAATTACGGAAGAACAAGCCAAAAAAATTGAACGTTTTTCTGAATTGACAGAACAATTTCTGAATTCAGATAAAATTATCGTAGCTAATCCTTTATGGAATTTAAATATTCCAACTAAATTAAAAGCATGGATTGATACCATCGTTGTTGCAGGCAAGACGTTTAAATACACTGAAACTGGTAAAATCCCCTTGGTTCCAGGGAAAAAGATGTTGCATATTCAAGCAAGTGGGGGCATTCACTCTGGTGAAGATACTTCCTCTAAATATGTCAAAGAAATCTTTAACTTTGTTGGCGTAGAAGAAACAGATTCTATTATCATTGAGGGATTAGACTATCAACCAGACAAATCTGATGACATCTTGGCATCTATTATTGAAAACACAAAAGAATTAGCTAAAGCCTTCTAAAAAAATGGTTACATCATAACTAATTGATGTAACCATTTTTTAAATTTTACTCAAAGAAAAAAACCTTCTGTCTGACGGTTTTAAACTATTATTTCTCTTTATAATACGACATTGGCCATTTATCAAAGAAAGTATTCATAAATAGCATTGGCATCATATAAACGAATTGACCACCTAGAATACCTAGCATAGGATGCTCTAATCCTAAATGATTTCCTCCAAAAGGCCATAAATGAAGTGTTTTAAGCTAAAGTATTCCTAATACTGAGCCAATAGTTATCACAATGATTAATTGAATAACAATACGTTGATAATAGTTAAGTTAATACAAATATTTTCCATAACCTTCTCTCTTATATTTATTTTATTATATTCTCGCAAAATATAAGTTTAATTTATAATGATTGGTAACCGATTATAAATTACAGAATATTATGGAATATTATGGAATCTAATAGTTATTTTAATAGGTTTGTCCTATTGACAATTGGAAAAAGAGATTTTTTCACAAAAAAAAGACCAGAATATGTAGTCTGATCTCTTTTAAATCTTATTATTTTGTACCAAATAAACGGTCACCAGCATCCCCTAAACCAGGAACAATGTAACCTTCTTCATTTAATTTTTCATCTAAACCGGCAGTATAGATATCAACATCTGGATGAGCTTCTTGAAGAGCTTTGACACCTTCAGGAGCAGCTACTAAACAAACAAATTTAATATTTGTTGCGCCACGACGTTTTAATAAATCAATTGCCATAATAGCTGAGCCACCTGTTGCTAACATTGGGTCTACAACAAATAATTGTCTTTCAGCAATATCTGCTGGTAATTTAACAAAATATTCAACTGGTTCTAAAGTATCATGGTCACGATACAAACCCACATGTCCAACTTTAGCTGCTGGTATTAATTCTAACATACCATCAACCATTCCAATACCTGCTCTTAAGATTGGGATAATCGCTACTTTCTTACCAGTTAACGTTTTTTGTACTGACGTTCCCATTGGTGTTTCAATTTCAATGTCTTCTAATGGCATATCACGAGATACCTCATAAGCCATTAACATAGCAATCTCATCAACAACTTCTCTGAAAACCTTTGTTCCACAATTTTTTTCTCTGATAATTGTTAACTTGTGTTGGATTAACGGATGATCTATCACTTGAAATTTTCCCATAATGCGATTCTCCTTTTAAATTTTATTCTTATCTATTGTAGCCGAAAAAAAGGGAATTGACTAGTCAATTCCCTAAAAATTTTATTTATAAAGTGGGTGGCTCTTTAATAATTCTGCTACTTCTTTTCTTACTTTCTCTAACACACTTTCTTCTCCATGATAAGTTAGTGCTTCAACAATTAATTCAGCTACTTTTTTAGCATCTTCTTCTTTAAATCCACGTGTTGTAATTGCGGGTGTCCCAATACGGATACCACTTGTTACAAATGGACTTTGGCTCTCAAATGGAATGGTATTTTTATTAACTGTAATATGTACACTATCTAAAATAGCTTCTGCTTCTTTACCAGTTAACTCAAACCCTGTCACATCTATTAATAATAAATGATTATCTGTATCCCCACTAATTAAACGAGCTCCTGGTGTTTGATTGATTACACGAGCCATAGCCTTAGCATTTGCTAATACTTGTTTACTATAATCTTTAAATTCTGGTAATAGCGCTTCTCTAAATGCCGCAGCTTTTCCTGCTATAACATGCTCTAATGGACCCCCTTGAATACCTGGGAAAATAGCACTATTTATCTTTTTAGCTAATTCTGGAGAGTTAGTTAAAATAAGGCCACCTCTAGGACCTCTTAATGTTTTATGAGTCGTTGATGTCACAATATCTGCATACGGAACTGGATTTTGATGGAGACCTGTTGCAACAAGTCCAGCAATATGAGCCATATCAACCATTAATTTAGCTCCAACACTATCTGCTATTTCTCTAAATTTCTTGAAATCAATGTCTCTAGAGTATGCACTTGCTCCAGCTACAATCAGTTTTGGTTGATGTTTTCTTGCTAAAATTCTCACCACTTCATAGTCGATAACTTCTGTCACTGGATCTACACCATATGACACAAAGTTATATGTTTTACCACTAAAGTTTACTGGAGAGCCATGCGTTAAATGCCCTCCTGCTGTTAGGTCCATTCCCATAATAGTATCCCCATCTTCAACTAAAGACAAGTAGGCTGCAGTGTTAGCTTGTGAACCTGAATGAGCCTGAACATTAGCAAAATCAGCTTGAAATAAATCTTTCGCACGATCAATCGCTAAATTTTCTACCACATCAATAAATTCGCATCCACCATAATATCTGCGTCCAGGATATCCTTCTGCATATTTATTTGTTAATACACTTCCTTGGGCTGCCATAACAGCCTCAGATACAAAATTTTCTGAAGCAATTAGCTCTATTGTTTCTTGTTGTCTTTGTTTTTCATTCGCTATAGCATCCCACAAAACAGCATCTTCTTTTTTATAATCCATATGCAAACACACTCCCGATTTTTTATACTATTGTACCATATTTCTTTATGATTACTATTATTTTCTAAAAAATGTTTGATTTGCTGCTTTTTTTAGTCGATTCATATAACCCATATTTTGGCTTACTTCAGGATACCCTTCTGCTAAAATTACACCATTATATCCTAATAATTCAGCATCGAGGGCCCTTAATCCACCAAACAAATGATGCATAGCAGATTTAACATCTTTTTTGTCTGATAGTATATAATGAGCAAATACCGAATAATCCACTAAACGACTCACTATTTCTTTATTAGATAAAATAGCAACTGTTTTATTTAATTGTTGGTAATATTCAACCGCTTCTTCCCAATTATCTAATTCACTATCTATCATTACCACTGGTGTGTCAGGAGAATAATGTTTGTATTTCATACCTGGCGATTTTGGGGCGTTGTGTTCATCAATTAAGTGTGTATCTATCGCTATTTCACCAATAACTTCTTCAATCTCTTCTTTTGTAATCGCTCCTGGTCTTAAAATAGTCGGCATGTTAGGATTGCTCATATCTAACACAGTCGATTCTATCCCAACCTCACATTCACCGTCATCTAGTATCCCTTCAATCTTTCCGCTTAAATCATTCAATACGTGAATGGCAGTAGTTGGACTTGGTTTACCTGATGTATTAGCACTTGGACCAACTAGTGGTGTAGCTGACTGACGAATCAATTCCAGTGTGACAAAGTTATTAGGCATTCTAAAAGCAGCTGTATTTAAATTAGCTGTTACACTGGTTGATAAATTATTGTTCTGTGCTAAATTAAAAATAAGCGTTAATGGTCCTGGCCAGAATATCTTCATCAACTGTAAAGCTTTATCAGGAATAGTATCAACATATTCTTCTACCATCTCTTTTGAATTCACATGAACAATCAAAGGGTTATCACTGGGACGTCCCTTAGCTAGATAGACTTTTTTCACCGCTTCTGTATTGGTTGCGTCTGCTCCCAATCCATAAACGGTTTCAGTTGGAAATGAGATGAGTCCCCCTTGCTTAATAATTTTTGCTGCTTCTTTTATTTCATCATGATGATATACTGTTGTACCCATCTTTACACTTCCTTTTAGTAAACTTTAACGATTCGGTCATGTCCTGACATATCTTTTACAATTTCTACTATTTTATTAGGGAAATACTCTTGAAATATCTGTGCTACGCTACTTCCTTGTTTATATCCTATCTCTAAATAAATCTTTCCATCACTTGTTAATAATTGCGTTGCTTCTTTTGCTAGTTTTTCATAAATAGCCAACCCGTTATCGTTAGCAAATAACGCTAATTTTGGTTCATAATTTCTTACTGATTCATCCATTTCTTCCCATTCATCAACACTAATATAAGGTGGATTAGATAATATAATATCAAACATCTGATTTGCTACTGGTTCAAGGGTATTTCCTTCATAAAACTCAATGTCAGTTTCTAAATATTTGGCATTTTTTTGTGCTATTTCCAATGCTTCGGGTGATAAATCAATCGCCCTAACCGTCCAATTAGGTCTGTTCTTTTTCAAACTAATGGCAATAATACCTGTTCCTGTTCCAACATCCACCACAACTTTGTTTTGAAAATCATTTTCTGTTAAACAACATTCTACCAGTTCTTCTGTTTCTGGTCTTGGAATTAAGGTGTCTTCTGACACTAAAAAGCGTTCACCATAAAATTCACATGAGCCAATCAAATATTGGGGTGGGTAATCTTGACTGACCTTTTCTAAATCATTTGATAATCTGTCCAATAAATCTTGGGGAACATCTTTTTTAAAATGTAACAACAAGTCTGTTTTTGTCCATTGATTATACTCAAGTAATAAATATTCAGCAATTGAAGCGTCTTTATCATGTGCTTCTAAAAAAGAAGAAGCCCATTTCAGGACTTCAAAATATGTAATAGGCTTATCCATTTAATTTCTCCAATTGAGCTGTTTGATCATAAATAATTAAAGCATCTACAATTTCGTCTAATTTTCCTGCTAAGATTTGATCTAATTTTTGAATCGTTAAGCCAATTCGGTGATCAGTGACACGATTTTGTGGAAAATTATAAGTGCGAATACGTTCAGAGCGATCCCCTGTACCAACAGCCGATTTACGATTTGCATCATACTCACTACGACTTTCTTGTTGTAATTGGTCATACACTCTAGCACGTAATACCTTCATTGCTTTTTCTCTGTTTTTTAACTGAGAACGCTCATCCTGCATCGCAACAACAATGCCTGTTGGGATATGTGTCAAACGCACAGCAGAGGCAGTCTTATTAACGTGCTGTCCACCAGCTCCACTTGCATGATAAATATCCACACGAATGTCTTTATCTTCTAAATCTAATTCAACTTCTTCTGCTTCTGGTAACACAACAACTGTTGCCGTTGATGTATGCACTCGACCTTGTGATTCAGTTGATGGGACACGTTGTACACGATGTGCACCACTTTCGTATTTTAACTTAGAAAAAACACTATTACCAGTAATCATCACAGTCACTTCTTTGTAACCACCAATATCAGTGATATTAGCGTCCATCACCTCAAATGTCCAACCTTGATTTTGAGAGTAACTTTGATACATTTCAAACAAATCACCTGCAAATAATGCCGCTTCATCTCCACCAGCAGCGCCACGAATTTCTAAAATGATATTTTTATCATCATTAGGGTCTTTTGGTAATAAAAGAATCTTAATCCGTTCTTCTAATTCTTCTTTTTCTGTTTTTAACTCTGACAACTCTTCTTTTGCCATTTCTTGCATCTCATCATCAAGTTTCTCACCTAATAATTCTTCTGTATCCGAAATTCCTTCTATCACTTCTTTATAACGACGGTAAACTTCTACTGTTTCACGTGTTCCTGCTTCTTCTTTAGATAGCTCCATGAAGCGTTTCGTGTCACTGACGACATCTGGGTCACTTAATAACTCCGCTAATTCTTCATAACGGTCTTCGATTGATTGTAATTGATCAAACATTTTCTTCATCCTTTCGAT
Source organism: Vagococcus sp. CY53-2 (assembly GCF_022604695.1). Classification (NCBI taxonomy): domain Bacteria; kingdom Bacillati; phylum Bacillota; class Bacilli; order Lactobacillales; family Enterococcaceae; genus Vagococcus; species Vagococcus sp. CY53-2. Next base: position 350,603 of record NZ_JALAHP010000002.1, on the reverse strand, counting down.
TTGACAACGGCGGATTCACATAATGCTTACGACAAACTGGGTAATAAGCTTCATTGCCACCTATTTGAATTTGTTCACCTGTATAAACAGGTTTATTGTTATCCATTCTTAGATTCATTGTGGCTTTTTTATGACAAAACCAACAAATTGTTTTTAATTCTTCTATTTTATCTGCGTATAATAATAAATACTTAGAGCCCTCAAACAACTCATTTTTAAAATCATTTTTAAGTCCAAATGCCATTACTGGAATATCTAATTCATCCACAATTTTAGCAAATTGAACCACATGAGCTTGTTCTAAAAATTGAGACTCATCTACTAGGATACAGTATGGTTTATCAGTCATCTTTTTTACTATATCATAAACATTGGTTTCATGGAAAATCGGAATAGCCTCTCGTCGTAATCCAATGCGACTGGATATAACACCAATCTCATCTCTTGTATCCAATCCACTGGTCATCAAAACGACTGGTTTATTTTGTTCTTCATAGTTGTGAGCAACCTTTAAAATTTCAATCGTTTTCCCACTATTCATCGCACCATATTTAAAAAATAATTGAGCCATTTATTTTACTCTCCTTAGTTTATCCTATGATAGTATACTGTAAATTTAGAAAAAAATCATCCAATCAAATACTTTTTTACTATTTATAATAGATTTTTTCATAGAGAGTTTTTTTAATAATCTGTCTGATTCAACCTTGATAGTAAGATAAACCAAACTAGACAGAATAAAACACCTTGTAATGTGTTTACCTCTAAACTATATAATAACATAAATAAAAGACCTGAAAATAATTCCCACAATGTACTAGCATGACCAATATGATTAAAGCAATATAAACAGCGACCTTTCAAGAAACAATAAGAAAACACTGGAACTAATTCAGACCACCTTAACTCATGTTGGCAATAAGAACAATGAGACCTAGGTAGGACAATGGATTCCTGTTTAGATACTCTCTCACCCACTAATACAAAAAAAGAAGCCAAAGATGCCCCTAAGAAAAACAATAAGCTTGATAAAACCATTCAATCATCACACCCTTCTTTCTATAAACATTCGAAAAAAGAAAAGAGCTCTCTTAAAAGAACTCTTTTTTAGCGTTGATATTTTTGTAAATCTTGCTCATACTTTGTAACGTTTGATTTGTTTACTTTTCTCAAACGTCCTTTAATTGGTTTTGTTTGAAGTGTTTTTAATACCAAATCACCTTTACCATTTAAAATGTCGACAAAAGTTGAAATATCTAATAAATCGATCACACCAATATCATCTGCAGTCATACCATCAATTTGACATAAGGCTCCAACAATATCACCGGCACGCATTTTTTGCTTTTTCCCTGCATTAATATGAATTTTCATAATGTCTTCATTAAAAGACAACCCTTTTTCTTTACGTAATTTTGGAGATTCTAATTGTCTATCTAAAAATGGACGTTTCATCTCTTTTACTAACTCTTGATTGGGACAACGCATTTCTTCAAGACTATCGCCTTGTTTAGCCAAAATCGCTTTAAAAGAGGATTTATCTTTCGAATTGACAAATGATATAGCTTTCCCACTTTTTTCAAAACGAGCTGTACGGCCGATTCGATGCGTATAGGTTTCAACTTTATCAGGAATATCATAATTCACAACTAGCTTAATGTCTGATACGTCAATCCCTCTAGCTGCGACATCTGTTGCGACTAAACAATGAATGTATCCACGTTTATAATCTTTTATCACACGTGTTCGATCTCGTTGCTCCATCCCACCATGTAACATCTCACAATTAACACCTAGATTTTTTAGTTGCTTCGTTAACTCTTCAACCATAACCTTTGTATTACAAAAAATAATACTTGTCTCAGGATTCTCAACAATCAATGTATCTTTAAACTGCGCATTTTTTTCATCATCAGCTGTCCATTGATAGTATTGTGAAATACGTTTCTTCTGGTCATCCGTTTTTTTTATTTCAACATATACTGGATTATGTAGGTACTTTTTAGATAATCGTTTCACCGCATCTGGCATTGTAGCAGAGAATAGCGCCGTATTTCTTTTTTTAGGTAATCTCGGCATGATTTGATCTAATTGCTCGATAAATCCCATCGCAAACATTTCATCTGCTTCATCTATAATCACTTGATTGATTTTACTTAGGTTGATTGTTTTTTGCATGATATGGTCATACAACCGACCAGGTGTTGCAACTACAATATGTGTTCGTTGTTTCAATTGTTTAACCTGCATTTGAAAAGAACTTTTTCCAAATAAACTCACGACTTTTAATCGCTTATAACGACCTATATTAAATAATTCCTCTTGAATTTGTGTCGCCAATTCTCTAGTTGGCGTTAGAATTAACACTTGAGGGTATCGTTCTTCCCACTCTACTGTATCACAAACAGGAATACCAAAAGCGGCTGTCTTCCCACTACCTGTTTGAGATTGTACCACCATATCTTTTTTTTCAAGAAGTAATGGTACCACTTCTTTCTGAACTTCTGTGGGGGTTGTATAACCTAAAACATCTAATGCCTCAATTATCGACTCATCAATACCAAATAGATTAAATTTATTTTTTACCATGTTAACATCCTTCATAAATAAGCCACTCGCCTATTTTCTTTATTTTAGCTTTATCAGTGTAACATGTTTTATCTAAATTACTAGCACTATTAGTTTATTTTCACCATTTTAAAAACATCTAGCAATAAATAACAATGAATAGCTACAGAAATTGGTTTTAATAATATAATCGTTTTAATATAATCTTTTAAAGATATCTTTGTAAACCCAGAAGCTAGACACGCTAAATCATCTGGACCAAATGGCATCAGAAACACAATAATTAACATCCAAATAGTGTGTTTATTTCCGACATCAACTAGCCTTTCTAAACGGGGCATATTTTTATCTGATGTGATTGATAAAACAAATTTTCTACCATATTTACGCACAAGTAAGAATAATATGATTTCTCCTATTACTAATCCAGCTGAAGCATACAATACACCAAGAACAGGACCAAAAGATAAAATCCCAGCAACATCACTTACCCCACCAGGAATAATCGGCACAATTGGTTGAATGATTTGAATTAAAATAAAGATAACTGGACCAAAAAAGCCAAATCGATGAACAAATTTTTTCAAGATGACCGGATTTTGAAATAAATTATATTTAAAAGCAAAAAAATGGCAACAATCACTATTACTAATCCTACAATAAATATGGCTTTGCTTAGTTTTTTCATTTAATCACCTCTACTTATTTATTCTTTTCATTTAAACATTTAAATAATAAATAAATATGATTGTTTTATAACTATTTTTGTCTAATAAAAAAATCAACCACATAAGTGATTGATTTTTTATTCTTATACAGTTAAACCAATATTTTTTTCTTTCGCTTGTTCAACCATCTTTTGCGCCACGTATACATCTAGTACAGCTGAACCAACTGTTTTGAAAATAGTAATGTCTTCATCATGTTCTCTACCAGTTAATTTACCTAAACCAAGCTCTCCTAATTCACCAGCATATTTATCTTTTGATAGATAGCCATCTTCTAGTGGTTGCATAAAGTCGCCTGCTTCTTGTAACACACCGTCCATTGTATCAAAGATAATTAAGTCAGATTCTTTAATGATTTCTCGTGGAATTTCGCACATATCATGTGTGTATGCTCCCACTCCATTTATATGAGCTCCTTTTTTCACCCACTCACTAGAGAATGTCGGACGTTTAGATGTTGTTACGCTTGTAATGATGTCAGCACCCTCAACGCATTCTTGTGCTGTTTGAGTTGGAATCATTGTAACCTTAAATTTTTCTGCCATTTCTTTTGCAAATACAGAGGCTCTTTCAAAATCAATATCAAAGATACGTACTTCTGTTAAGTCTCTTGCTGTCAACATCGCCCATAATTGACTTTCAGCTTGTCCACCTGTTCCAATCAGTGCCCCTATTTTTGCATCTTTTCTCGCCAAAAGTTCTGTTGCAGCTCCTTGCACAGCCCCTGTTCTTAATTGTGTTAAATAAGTGCCATCAAGCATCGCATTCACAATCCCTGTTTCCGCATCAAGAACGACCATTGTCGCTGGAACACTTGGGATATTTTTTTCAATATTTTTTGGGTAAACCGACACAATTTTAACACCTAATGCATCTTTTCCACTGTCACATTCAACATAACCAGGCATATAAAGACTTTGTCCCTCTGCTTTTGGTACTGGAATATTTGTTCGTAACGGAATACTTGCCCGACCTTCTGAATAAATTTTTAATGCCTCTAGTGATGCATCCATTGCCGCTCTCATATCAAAACATTTTTCAATATCTTCTTTTTTCAAAAATAACATACTCTTTTCCCCCTTAAGCTGTTTGTGATCCTTTTTTAAGTTGTGCTGCTAACATTGAATATGAGCTATATAAAAGAACAAAGATAACAACCCATTTCAACATATAAGTATTTAGTGATTTCACTAAAAAGACTGCTACCAATACCCCTAGAACACCAAATATTGACGTAAATAATGTGATTTTACGGCTATATTCACCAAATTTAATGAATTGAACACTTCCGATTGGCACTGAGAAGGTACACGCTCCCATCATAATTGGGAAAGCGGCAATTGGATCCATTCCTAATAAGTAAACTGTAACCATTGTCAAAGCATATGACCCAATCCCAATATTATTTAATGCCCCATATACAAATAATAAAAACGCTGCTAGGACTAGTTTACCACCATATAACTCTGTTGCTGTCCCATTTGATTGAATCCAATTAACTTGTCCCGCAAAAATTAAGAATGCGGCAATAATTAACCCAACACCAACGAATTTTTTTATGGTATCTTCAGGTAATTTTACAACAAATTTTGGTCCAATATAAGCACCAATAACTTGTGCCACAATACAAATGGCTAATGTTTTAATCCCAACATTTACCCCTGAAATATATGATAATGCCATTGCTGCTACAGGTATAACACATTGTGTGTTTAATGTTCCTGGTAATTTTTTCATATTTACCCAACCTAATTTTGGATAAAGAACGGTTCCTATTGCAAAATCTGAAATACCAAATGTTGATAGGAAAAACATGATAAATGATGTAAAAGGCAACCATTTTACATTCGCTTTTTCTTCTTTAAATTCTTCTTTATGACTCATTAAATCTTTCACAAAAGTAAAAGCGAAAAATCCATTGACTAATATAATTAATGTTAATAAAACTGTTCTGACCATAACTATTCCCCCTTAAATATTGAACGCACTTTTTCAAACTCGTGACCATATTTACTACGCAATTCTTGAGGCAATTCTTCAATAATTTTCAATGTATAAGCATCATGTTTAATGTATTCTTTTGATAAACTAACCATCGCATTATTTTTTGTCCACGTGACGTCTGTTTGACTTGTTTCTTCTGATAATGTACCAAACACCACTTCTTTTTCATCTCGAACAATGTTAATCCACCTAGATCCAAAGTCTTTTAATTTTTCTTCTTCAAACCCATGTTGATAATAATGATTTAATGGCAGATTATAATGATGTTCTGTATCAAATAGAATCACCACACACTCGTCTAATCGTTTCTCAGCTTCTTGTAATAAAAATAATAGCTCGTTACTGATATCTTGTTTCCATATTTGAACCAACAAACTTTTTTTAGAGTGCTTGATTAAATGCTCAACTTTTTCCAAAACATGAGAATACCCTTCAATTTTCCATAATAACTCTTCTTCTTCAGCTTCTTTTATCTCGCCTAATTGCTTATCCAAAACAGCTAAATCCTGTTTGACATCCTTTTCTAAGCGTTCAATAAATTCATCTGAAGATATCGCTCGATACAACTTTGGTTCTGATTTATTCACAATAACTAAATTTTTTTTCAATAACTTTTCTAAAATGTTATACACTTTTGAGCGTGGTACACCAGATTGTTTACTTATTTCATAACCTGTTAGCTTATCTTGTTCCAACAGTGTGGTGTACACTAATGTCTCCATCTCAGAAAAATGATATTTTTTCATTATTTGTATTATTGTTTCCATAATTTTTTCAACCTCTTTTTTAGTAGCTACCTTAGTAACTACTATATCATAAAATAACGTTTACACAATCTATTTGTGATATTTTTAACATTAAATAAACCCTTTTTATAATGTTTTCACAAGATTAAATTTGATTAAAATGCTTATAAAAGAACTTTAATCACAAATATTAAAATAAAAATTTCACGAAAAAAAAAACTCAAATCAATTTGATTTGAGTTTTTTAAATAAGACATTAAGATAATATCAGTGCATCATCTGTCAATGATTTTCCACTATTTTTTTGAAATAAATCCATTAAGTCTTGGACCTTCAACCCTTCTCTTTCTTTTTGATTGATATCCACGACAATTTTCCCTTCATGTAACATGACTAAGCGATTTCCATATTTTATAGCATCTTCCATGTTATGTGTAATCATTAATGTTATAACATTTTTATCTATACTAATGTTTGAAGAGAGGGGGATTTATCATGACCTACTACAAAAAAATAATATTAGCACTTATTTTAATCGCCTGTATTGCAACACCAATGTCTCTTTACCACAAGTACCAAGGTGGTACATACTATTATACAAAAGTTACGAAAGAACCTTCTAAGACTAAAGAGGCACTAGATGATAGAGAGATTAAACAGGGTTCAATCTATGCTTATAATCTTGCTAGTTTTGACGATAAAGGAACGGAAAAAGAACTTGAATTTGATGCTTACAAAGATAAACCATTAAAAGAACATGCTTATTTAAAAATAAAAGTAAATGATATTAAAGGCGTTCTTACTTGGGAATAAACTCAAAAAGATAATATTTCAACTAAAGCAAAAGAAAAATTAAATAAAAAAAAGAATAACCATACACCTTATAATTGAAGTTTAATGGTTACTCTTTTTTTATTATATTTATTTTCTTCTTAACATAATGTACTGTTAATCAATTAAAATACCACTCAATATTTACTTAGTAGAAAAACAAAAAATTTATTTACTTACTTGTGTTTTCTTTATAAATGAACGTGGTATTTTAGATTTAAACACCATTTTTTTTCCAGTAGTGGGATGACTAAATACTAATGTCGTAGCATGCAATCCTAACCGTTTCAATGGATTACTCGTTGCGCCATATTTTTTATCGCCAACAATAGGATGACCAATACTTTCCATATGAACTCGAATTTGATTTTTCCGTCCAGTTTCAAGTGACACTTCCAACAAACTATAATCATTATTTTGTCGCGTTACTTTATAATGGGTAATCGCTTTTTTCCCGCCATTGTCATTCGGACTTGAATAAACTTTAAAGGTTTTACTTTCAGTTAACCAAGAAGTAATCGTGTCATTTTCTTTTTTTACTTTGCCTTCAACTAATGCCGTGTACAATCTTTCTTGAACAGACTCTTTCCAACTATCTTGTAAGGCATGTTTCACAGATTCTTTTTTAGCAAATAACATGACACCAGATGTATCCTTATCTAATCTATGTACAATGAACACTCGATTTTTAGGATGGTCTCTTTTCACATATCCCATTAGTTGATTATGTGCTGTGGGTTCATTTCCTTTATCAGTGGCAACTGATAATAACCCTGCTTCCTTATCAATCACAATAATATCATCATCTTCATAAACAACTGATAAGCCTATTAACGCTTTTTCTTTCATTAAAGATTCATTACTTTGAATACTAACAACATCACCACTTGTTAATTTATAATTGTGTTTTGTTGTCGGAGTATTATTTACCTCAACTTGCCCTCTAGTTAAAATAGATTTTACCGCATTACGACTTTTATTAATGTGTGTCAATAGAAATGGTAATAACTCATCCTCTTGTTCGACAGTAAAACGAGTGCTTTGAAAACTTTTAGGTTTTATGTGTTGTGATTTTGTCTTTTTTTTCATTATCTACCTTACTCTTTCCTTATTACATAATATCCTTCATTCATCATCTTACTACAATCAGTAACCAATAAACAAGGTTGACCGTCTTTTTTCATCCTCTCTTCTGTATGGGAATTTCACTAATTTTATCATCATAACAATAGATTCCTAGTATTATCTAATAAACAAAAGAATATTTCATTTCATATTTTATCTCAAAAGTGCGTATAATTTATTCTAATGTTATAATAAACGCATCAACGCGAAAGGAATGAGTGACGTGGAAAAATTTTTATTAGGCTCATATACAAGAAGAATCAGTGAAGGGATTTATGAAATCTCATTAGATACAAAAAAGAAAGAGCTTGTTCACTTAAATCACTTAATAAACGAAGACAACCCAACTTATCTAGATGTATCAAACAAAGGGATTTTATATTCAGTAGCAAAAGAAGGCAATCTAGGTGGAGTCGCTAGCTACAAAACAGAAGAAAATGGAGAGTATACTTTAATCAATCGTGTCATGGTAGAAGGAGCTCCTCCTTGCTATGTCGCTGTTGATAATAAGCGACAAGTGGTCTACGGAGCAAACTATCATCAAGGAATTTTATATTCTTATACTATTGATGAAAACGGGGCTGTCTCACTTGCTGATAAAATCCAAGATACTGGTAACGGTCCCCATGAAAATCAAGACGGCCCTCATGTCCATTATGCCGATTTAACACCTGATAACCGATTAGTAGTCTGCGATTTAGGAAATGACACAGTCTATACCTATGATGTCGACAATAATGGTAAATTAACTGAAGTAGCTAAATTTATAGCTACTCCTGGCACTGGACCTCGTCATCTTGTATTTCATCCAACAAAACCAATCGCTTATTTATTCGGTGAATTATCAAGCAACGTGATTGCTTTAGATTACGATGTTGCAACTGGTAGCTTTAAAGCACTTCAAACCATTTCAACTTTACCTGAAACTCATACTGAATTTAACGGTGGGGCTGCTATTCGTATTTCAAAAAATGGTAAATTCTTATATGCATCTAATAGGGGACATAATTCACTTGTGGTTTATGAAGTATCAGAAGATGGTAAAACACTAAACACATTACAGTGGATTTCAGTGGAGGGAGATTTCCCTCGTGACTTTAACCTATCAAAAAATGAAGACTTTATTGTTGTAGCAAATCAAAATTCAGATAACTTAACTCTGTTTGAAAGAAACAAAGAAACTGGCTTACTGACTCTTTTACAAAAAGATGTCTTTGCTCCTGAAGTGGTGTGTGTAAAAAATAAATAAATAAAAGATTAGGTTATTCAGTTTATTGGATAACCTAATCTTTTTTATTCTTTGATTAATTTCAATTTTCCTTTACCAATTACATACACTGATCCACCAAATAGTATACTTGCAATAAACCACACACATACATTAAACCATTTTAATTCAATGGGCTCATTTAGTATAAGTGGAAATAAAAATTCCATCCAAGCGAACATGGAAATCCCCCAGTTAATGCCTGATAAAATGGCACTTTTTTTAATTTTACCCAATTCTTTTTTATAGCTATTTTCATCAAATACTTCTGTTTTAAGAACATCAAATTTCTTTGTTTTTACTAAAATATAATAAGAATTCAATTACTGAATTAAAAATAAAAAGATTGTTCCTAATGACACTGTATGATGCCAAGCATCCCAGATAAAACTAATCATCATACAAACCGTTAGTAAAATAAAGGTCATCATATTAGCATCTGCCAATATTTTAATAATCATTTTTTGTTGGTATTCATCTCTATCATCAATGTAACCAACAAAATGTTTAAGTAATGTTTGTTCTATATTCTTCATTTTTATTCCTCACCTTCTACGTTCCAAAATAGTGTATTCAAGTCTGTTTGAAGTTCTTTGGCTATATTTATACATAATTCTAATGATGGATTATACGTTGTATTTTCAATTAAGTTAATCGTCTGACGTGCCACTCCGACACGTTTTGCCAGTTCAGCTTGTGATACTCCTTGTTGCTTACGATATTCTTTTATGCGATTCATAATTTCCTCTCTAAAAAATGACATATATATATGACTAAATTAACTATAATTCTCTAAACACTTTTTATCAAAAATATATGACATATCCTACAAAGCATTATCAAAAAGCCCCTTATAAAAATAAGAGGCTCCCTGCTTATAATTAAGTTAATACCCTAAATTTAAATCCACAACATTTTTTAACTCTTCATGATTCATAAATTTAATTAAATTATCCGTTAAAATAGTAAATGCACGGTCATTATATTTATCCGTTGCACCGGATATGTGGGGGGTAATTAAAACATTTTGTAAATTCCACAACTCACTGTCTTTAGGTAAAGGTTCTTCTTCAAAAACATCCAGTGCTACAAATCCTATTTTTTCTATCTTAATATGAGAAATTAAATCACTTGTACTAACTGAAGTACCACGTCCCATATTGATAAAGACCACACCATCTTTCATATTAGAAAATAGATCGTCATTAAAATAATGATACGTCTCCTTTGTCCCAGGCAGTAAGTTAATTACAATATCCATTGTATTTAACTTACTTTTCCCCTCTTGATAATTAAACGTTTGTGTAAAATGATCCACCTGTCTTCCACTTCGATTAATTCCAAAGACATCACAACCAAATACTTGTAACGTTTTTGCTAATTGTTGTGCGATACTTCCTGTCCCAAAAATTAACACCCGTTTATCAACTAAATCAGTTCCGGTATTTACTATCCCCCATTCATGTTTTTCTTGTTTTAAAATAGATTCGCGAATATTTCTAGTATAGCTAAACAGCATTCCTAGAACACTCTCAGTCATTTGATGACCATGAATACCACTTGTTGTTGTCACCAGAATATCTCGTTTAGCCAATTCTTCTAATGGTAAATAATTCACTCCAGCTGAAAGAGTTTGTAACCATTTTAAAGAAGGAAAATGAGTCAATGAAGGAAGCTTATCAGACCATCCATAGATAATAGTCACTTTTTCGTAATCTGATACAGCTAACAAGTCAATTGAAACAACCCTAATTGTTGGAAAATTATCCTGAAGGTAAATCTTTTGTTCTTCTTTTAAATCGACACATGTTAATAACCATTAAGTCATAAATTGTTCCTCCTTTTAATCACTTAATTTAACAATTTCTATCAATAATTTTGCAACAGTTTCCATCGATTCTAATGTAATAAATTCATATTGCCCATGAAAATTTTCTCCACCTGTAAAAATATTTGGTGTAGGCACACCCATAAATGATATTTTTGAACCATCTGTTCCACCTCTAAAAGGGGTAATAATTGGGTCAATACTTAACTGTTTCATTGCTTTAACAGCAACATCAACACTTCTCATATCTTGTTCTATGATGTCTTTCATATTATAGTATTGATCAACTAATTGAAGAGAAATTCTTGGACGATCAAACGTCTTATTCATTTCATCAACAAGTCGTGTCATATAGTCTTTTCTCTCAGCAAAGCGAGCTTTATCATGATCTCGAATAATATAAGTCATTGTCGCTGAGTCAATGCTTCCCTCTAAATCATGAAGTAGATAAAATCCTTCGTAACCTCGTGTTTTTTCTGGTACATCCAATTGAGGAAGTTGTGCATCTATATTTATTGCCACTTTTAATGCATTAACCATCATGCCATATGCTGTCCCTGGATGAACGCTTGTCCCATCTATCGTTAACGTGGCTTGAGCAGCATTAAACGTTTCATACTCAAAGTGTCCGATACGTCCACTATCAATAGTATAAGCATAGTCCACTGGAAAATATGATACATCAAAATGGTCTGCCCCTGTTCCAATTTCTTCATCAGGACCAAAAGCAACATAAATATCTCCATGCTCAATCGCTGGATGACTAATGAAATAGTCCAACAGTTCTAATATTTCCACAATTCCTGCCTTATCATCTGCACCTAAGAGAGTTGTTCCATCAGTTGTAATTAATGTTTCTCCTACATAGTCCTTCAAGTTAGGAAACTCATCCACCTTCATGATGATGTTCGTTTCTTTATTCAATACCACATCACCACCATCATAATTAGAAAAGACGTGTGGTGTGATATTATCAGCATTGTAATCAGCTGTATCTAAATGTGCAATAAATCCAACTGACGTCACCTTTTCATCACTATTTTTAGGTAATTTGGCTGTCAAAAAACCATTTTTTTCATTATAAAAAATACTATCTAATCCCATTTCTTCTAATTCTTTTTTTAATATTAAGGCAAATTCCACTTGAGAATAAGTCGTTGGGATGGTGCTACTACTTGCATCTGAACGTGTATTTAGTTTGACATATGTAATAAAACGCTCTAGTAGTTTTGACATATTATCTCTCCTTTTCTTTATAGCAAAAAAACACCTAAAAAGGTGCTTCTTGTGTTATGGTTCATTTTGTTCTTCATCGTCATTAGATTTTTTTTTCTTAAACAATAAAAAAGCTACAACGACAACAAGTGCAATGCCTATATATGGCAGCCAATTCATAATAACTTCTCCTGTTTGTGGTAACATACAAATACGCCTCCTTTAGACATCTAGACATTCAGTAACTATTGTCTAATTATAACAAAAATCATTTTAATTTGATACTCAAAACAAATTTAAAAATAAAAAACACCTCCGTTCAGCTTCACTCTTACATGAATTCAACGGGGTACTTTGTTACATTTTATTGATTAATTATATAAAAACTATTCTAAGTAAAATCTCTATACTCAAATTTATGATTACTCTACTGACATATATTTATAATCATAGGGAGCTCCAGCAACATGACGACCATATCCTTTGTTTTAGGATTAATTAAATGTCCTTCAACTACTTGATATAGTCGAATGACAGCATAACCTTCACCCAACAATACTTTTTCAGCATCCAAATGATTTTGCCATCTCGCTTCTAAATTAGTTGCATGCGTTGTTCTAGATCCTTCGATTAATTTATCGTATTTAGGATTAGAATATTTCCCTTTGTTGTAACTATTTCCTGTCACAAATAAATTTAAGAATGAACTCACATCGTTATAATTTGCTCCCCAACCAGTCACGACCATCTCCCCCCCTTTTGCAGTCGTACAGTCAGGACGAATGGGTTTTGTGGTAATTGCTACGTTTGTTTCAATTCCTAATACATCTTTATAAGCACTTTGAATGTACTCAGCAATGTTTTCGTTGAGTCATGATCATCTGTTAAAATCTCGAAACGATGCGTATCAATAATCAACTCTTTTTTAGCTTTTTCAAAATATTCTTTTTCTTTTTTCATCAAACTCTTTGTACTTCTATGAATCTGCAACAAAATCTTTTACTGTTTTGGGATTTGACGAAAGCCCTTTAGATACAATCCCGCATACAATCTTAGATCCATCTCCTAGTACATGGTTGATAATGGCTTCTCCATCTATTGCATATGATAGAGCTTTACGTAAGTTTAAATTGTCAAAATATTTATCTTTTTTCTTGATTCGTCTCTCAATAAATGGTTCTACCATCAGGCACCCCAACAAGATTTGCATCTTCTCGGTACTGTTGCACCAAATAGCGCTAACCCAATTTTTATTTTTTATTCATCCTACTCCTCCTCTTCCATCTAATGAGGTTTATTCAACCTGCTTGATTATAACAAACTCAATCTATTTTTAATTATTTTTTAATTTTTATCATTATAAAAATATAATTATCCTTAAAATGTATAAACAGTCTTAAAAAATTGAATATAAGTCATTTTTATACATTTATCCAAAAAATATTGAATAATAATTATATTTGTTCTATAATGAAAAACATGATAAAAAGAAAGGAGTTTTGTAATGAAACGCTCACTAAGAAAAAAGTTAATGCTATTATTTACACTTATTATTGGTGTACTAACTACTATAGTGCCATTACATACATTTGCAGAAGAAGAGACTATTTTGAAAAATATTAAAGATAAAGGGGTATTGACAGTTGGTTTGTCTGCTGATTATGCTCCATATGAGTTCCACGCAACAATGGATGGAAAAGATCAAGTCGTTGGGACTGATATTTTAATCGCTCAAAAAATTGCAGATGATATGGGCGTTAAATTAAAAGTCGAAGAGTATGGATTTGATGCGTTAATTGGGGCGCTTAAAACTGGAAAAATTGATTTAATTATCTCTGGTATGTCTCCCTCTCCAGAACGATTAAAAGAAGTTAATTTTTCTGATCCTTATATGACAGTCGAACAAAAAATAGTTATTAGAAAAGAAGACAAAGATAAATTTAAAACAGTTGATGATTTTAACGGTATAAAAGTTGGAGCACAAGTTCAATCCATGCAAGAAGAACTTTCTAACGATGAATTACATGCCAATACAGTCTCTCTCCAACAAGTACCTGATATTATTTTACAACTCCAAAAAAAGAAAATTGATGCTGCTGTCATTGAAGAGCCAGTCGCTGAAGCTTACCTAACACAAGACAACTCATTAATGTTTGCTGATATTAGACTTGATAATGCAAATAAAGGAACGGCAGTGGCTATACAAAAAAATGCACCTGATTTTTTAAATTTAGTTAATGCTTCTATAAAGGAAATTAATGATAAAGATTTAATGACTGAGTACAAAAAAGAAGTCATTCCTTATATGTTCCAAGATGAGTCTTTTATGAAAAAATATGCTCCCTACTACATTAAAGGGACTGGCTACACGATTTTCCTAGCCATTATTGGGGTACTGTTTGGTAGTATTTTAGGAACACTGCTTGCGTTAATGAAACAATCGAAAAATAAATTATTTAAGTGGATTTCAGTCATCTACATCGAATACGTGCGTGGGACTCCCCTACTGGTTCAAATCTTTTTAGTGTTCTTTGGACTAAATGTTTTAGGAATTAACCTAAGTGCTCTTGCATCAAGTTGTGTGGCCTTATCACTAAACAGTGGGGCTTATGTAGCTGAAATCATTCGTGCTGGGTTAAACGCCGTTGATAAAGGACAAGCTGAAGCGGCACGATCTCTAGGTATGAGTCAGAAAAAAGCGATGCGATATATTATCATGCCACAAGCGATTAAAAATATTTTACCTGCTTTAGGAAATGAGTTTGTGACTGTCATTAAAGAATCATCTGTGGTATCTGTTATCGGGGTATCTGAATTAATGTTCCAAGCAGGCGTAGTACGTGGTGCAAGTTTCAAACCATTCTTACCAATTTTAATTGCATCATTGATTTATTTTGTATTAACCTTCACCTTATCTCGTGCATTAGGTGTAGCTGAAAGGAGAATTGGTACCAATGATTAAGATACACGATTTAAAAAAATCCTTTGGTGATAATGACGTCTTAAAAGGAATTAATCTAGATATAAAAGCAGGTGAAGTGGTTGTAGTGATTGGCCCTTCTGGTAGCGGAAAAAGTACGTTTCTACGTTGTTTAAATTTACTCGAAACACCGACTAGTGGTATGATTGAATTTGAGGGAACCAACCTACTTGATCCAAAAGTAGACATCAATCAACTCCGTCAAAAAATGGGGATGGTGTTCCAAAACTTTAACCTCTTCCCACATAAAACAGTGTTAGAAAATTTGACTATTAGCCCAGTAAAAGTAAAAAATGAGTCACAAGACATAGCTGACAGAGAAGGACTTGCTCTATTAGAACGAGTTGGACTAAAAGATAAAGCCAATCAATACCCAAAAAGTTTATCTGGTGGTCAACAACAACGTGTCGCGATCGCGCGTGCCCTAGCGATGCATCCAGATGTCATGTTATTTGACGAACCAACGAGTGCGCTAGATCCTGAGATGGTTGGTGAAGTTCTAGCCGTTATGAATGCGTTAGCCGAAGAAGGCATGACCATGGTCGTCGTGACTCATGAGATGGGATTTGCCCGAGAAGTAGCCGATCGAGTGATTTTTATGGATAAAGGGGTAATTCAAGAAGAAGGAGCCCCTGATGATATCTTTTTACACCCAAAAAATGACAGAACACAAGGCTTTTTAGAAAAAGTACTATAAAAAAGTCAAAGGAGAAACCTTTGACTTTTTTTATTATTAAGGAGGATATCAATGAATAAAACAATGTTAAATACTTTTTACCAAATACCAAGCGAAAATTTATTAATGGAATTTACTGATTTAGCCAGTAAAACCCCTAACCTATTAAATCTATCTATTGGCGATCCCGACATCACAACTCCTAAAGAAATTATTGACTCGGCATTTAAAGACACTTATAACGGACACACGCATTACACTGCTTCTGATGGAAGTGACGACTTTTTAACAAGCGTTATCAATTTTTATAAAAAACAATATGATTTATCTTTTGAAAAAAATCAAGTACGCGCTACTGTGGGTGCTTTACAAGGTATGTATCTTACTCTTCAAGTTTTATTAAATGAAGGAGATGAAGTCATTATACATGAACCTTACTTTTCTCCTTATAAAACACAAGTTATTGAGGCTGGTGGAACACCTATTATCATTCCAACTTATGAGAAAGATGACTTTCAAATTGATCCAATTATTTTAGAAAAAGCTATTACGACAAAAACAAAAGCCATTATCATTAACTCTCCAAATAATCCAACTGGTGCCGTTTTTTCTAAAGGTACCTTAACTAAAATAGCGGAACTCGCAATAACACATAATTTATTTATCTTATCAGATGAAGTTTATGAAGCATTCACTTTTGGCGAACCTTTTACTCCTATGGCTTCATTAGCGCCAGATAATACGATTACCTTTAGTAGTTTTTCAAAAACATTTGCTATGACTGGTTGGAGAATAGGCTATATGATTGCACCAAAATATATTAACGATGCCTGTCATTTATTATCTGAAGATGTGACTTACTCTGCTCCTACTCCTTCTCAGCGGGCTGGTATTTATGCTTTAGACCACTATCAAGATGTATCAAAAGAAGTGGTTCATTTATTTAAAGAACGTTTAGAATATATTGAAAAACGTATCCAAGACATTCCATTTTTAAGTGTTCACTCACTAAAAGGAAGTATTTATGCCTTCATTAACATTAGTCGGACAGGTTTGGACTCTGTCGCCTTTTCTAAGAAATTATTAACAGAAAAACAAATTCTTGTTATCCCAGGTCAAGCCTTTGGAGAAAGTGGTTCAAACTTTATTCGATTAGCAGCGACACAAGATATTCCTGTTTTAGAAGAAGCTTTTGATCGTTTAGAAACTCTAACGTTTGAATAATTTCTAATTATTTTATCAACTCTGTTATTTATGATACACTACATACAAAAGGAGAGATAATTATGCCAAGAAAACATTCACTTATTGAGTTAAAAAATAAAGTATTATTATCAAATTTATATATTACAAAAGGACGAATTGTCGTTATCTATAATAATTCTGAACGTTTTATCTATGATGATATCGACTTTTTTGAATTAGTTTATAACGGGGATGACCTATACTTTAATTTTTCTAAAAAAGGAACAGATGAAAAATATGATGAACGTATTAATTTAACAACAGTCCATAATATTAACGGGGTATTAATTAATCCTGCAGCTTAGTCTCAATTAATTTTGGGGCTTTTTATTTTATTTTTTAGGTTGCCTTAATATTTTTTTCTATCTGTTCTAAATGGTCATTTGTCTGTTATACTAACTCTCGTATCATTTAAGGAGTGAGTTTATTGACAAAAAGGATTAATGAAATTAAACAAGCAGAAAAAGGCGCCCTTATTAGTATTTTTACGTACATTTTTTTAGCTTTTATCAAATTAGCTGCTGGTTATTATGGTAAATCTCAAGCTTTATCTGCTGATGGGTTGAATAACTTCACAGATATGATTGCTTCTATTGCTGTTTTAATTGGACTAAAAGTTTCTCGTAAACCTGCTGATAATGAGCATCGATATGGGCATTGGAAAGCAGAAAACGTCGCCTCTTTATTAACTTCTTTAATTATGTTTGCTGTGGGGGTTCAAGTGGTGATGGATGGTATCCGTTCTATTGTAGATAGGCAAATGGAACAACCAAGTCAATTAGCTGCCTATGTTGGTCTATTTTCTGCTTCAATTATGTATGGGGTTTACTTGATTAATAAAAAAATTGCAGAAAAAAATAACAGTCAAGCTTTACATGCCGTCGCCAAAGACAATTTTAGTGACATGCTAACAAGTATTGGTACTTCTATTGCTGTTTTTGCTGCTTCATTTAAATTAGGTTGGCTTGATACATTAACTGCGATTATTATTGGCTGTATCATTTTGAAAACAGCTTATGAAATTTTCAAAGAAAGTACATTTTATTTATCTGATGGTTTTGATAAAGATTTGTTAACAGTATATAAAAATGATATCCTGAATATGGATGGTATTATGGATGTCGTTAGCATTCGTGCTAGAAGTTTAGGGGCTAATGTGTTCTTAGACGTTGTTGTCTCAATGAATCCAACTCTAACTGTTGAAAATAGTCATCAATTAGTCGATCAATTAGAAACTGAGCTAAAAGAAAAATATGATATTTTTGACATTGATGTCCATGTCGAGCCTTTTTATCCAAGTAAATAAAGCTAAAAGGATATGATAATATGTCATTAAAACATAAAGTAGGAATTATAGGTGGCGGTATTGTTGGTTCAACTGCCGCCTTTTATTTATCTCAGGAACCAACTATTGATGTCACCTTGTTTGATGATGGAACTGGTCAAGCCAGCTCAGCTGCTGCCGGTATCATTTCACCTTGGTTATCACAAAGAAGAAATAAGGAGTGGTACTTTCTAGCTAAAGAAGGGGCTAAGTTTTACACTCGGTACATGTCAGATTTATCAGATTTTTTAGATACAACAAAAATCTATCATAAAACTGGAACGTTACTTTATAAAAAAACGCCTAAACTTCTTGATAAATTAGAATCAATGGCTCACAAACGTTTAGTAGATGCTCCAGAAATTGGCGATATCTCTCATCTATCAGACAAAGAAATCAACCAATTGTACCCATTTATCACATCAACAGATGATGCCTTATTTATTACAGGTGGTGCTAAAATTGATGGAGAACAACTAATCAATGGGATTCATTCTATTTTAAAAGAAAGTGATCAGTTAATAAAAACGAGCGTATCCAAGATAGAATATATGAATCATCAATGGAACGTCCATACTAAACATGACATTTTGATGTTTGATTCATTAATTTTAAGTGTTGGAGCATGGTTACCTCAGTTGTTAGAACCACTTCACTATCATGTTGATATTAGACCACAAAAAGGACAACTCATTGAAGTACAATCTAATCTTTCTACAGCAGATTTACCTGTTATCATGCCTGTTGGAGAATCTGATATCATCCCTTTTTATGATGGAAACATATTAATTGGTGCTACTCATGAAAATGATGAAGGATTTGACTTAACACCCGATTATACACAATTAGAGCATCTAAAACTGGTGGCAAGTGATACTATTAATTCTTTAGTTGAATTACCTATCACACGACACAGAGTGGGAACTCGTGCTTACACATCAGATTTTTTACCATTTTTTGGCGAAGTAAAAGGCCTTAAAAACTTGTGGGTTGCCAGTGGCTTAGGGTCTTCTGGTTTGACAACTGGACCAATAATTGGTAAAACATTGGTAGACTGGTTATTAAAGAAAGAAACAAATTTTGACAGGTATAAAGCTCAACCCAATCACTATATCAAACCTATAACCTGGGAGGAATTATAAATGGGATTAACATTTAAACGAAAAGACTCACTTGAAAAGATGTTTGAAGAATTTGCAATAGAACCAAAAGAGGATAAAAAAGATAAACCTGAAAAAGAAAAAACAACCGTTAATTTTTCAGTCAAGCCATCCCCTACTGATAAGGACAGAAAATAAAAAAGAATCCACACATTATGTGGGTTCTTTTCTATTTAATAATACATAGCCAAGCATCTTTTTCATCAAGTAACTTAGGATTTTTTTCAGCTTCTTCGTTAATGGATACAATAGTACCTGAAACAGGTGAATCATATTCAACAACTGCTTTTTCAGCTTCTAATTCAACGATAGGATCGCCTATTTTTATCTCTTTACCTACTTTTGGCAACATCACAAATGTGATACTTCCTAAATCGTCTTGAGCTGTAGAAGTTAAGCCAACCATTTTCCCCTTCTCAACGTCTTTAACCCATAATGTTTCTTCTGACATATTAACACTTCCTTATTTAGTTTAACAATAATGACTCATAATCTGTTTCTTTAAAGCCTAATAACACTTTATCTCCTACTTCTAAAATAGGTCGCTTAATCAACATACCGTCAGCAGTTAAACGTGTTGCAGCCTCTTCTTTAGAAAAATCATTTACAATTTCTTTTAAATGTTGTTCTCTATAACGTACACCACTTGTATTAAAAAAACGACGAATTGGATAGTCATTTGTCTCCATCCAATGAATTAATTGTTCTTTTGTAGGTGGTGATTCAATCATATCTATTAAGTTATACTCAATATTATGTTCATCTAACCAAGCTATCGCTTTTTTACAAGTTGAACATTTAGGATACCAATAAAAAGTTGTCATTTTCTCACCTTCACTTCTTTATTTAATACGTTTATAGTATAGCATATCAATTATTAAAAAAAAGATTCATTTTTTCTTTTTTCTAATATAATTTTAAATTTTATGATAGAATAAATTAGTTAATATATTTTAGCAATTATTTTGTAGGAGGGACAAGCATGTCAAGATCTTCCAATAAAGAAGACTATTTAAAAGCAATTTATGAAAATAATGGAATTGACGAATTTGTTTCAAACAAGACACTCTCCCAACATCTTCATGTATCCCCAGCATCTGTTAGTGAAATGGTTGAAAAACTGCAGAAAGATGGCTTGATTGAGTATAAACCTTATACTGGTGCTAAATTAACTTTAGAAGGATTAAATCAAACAATTATCATCATTCGAAATCATCGTATCATCGAAACATTCTTATATGATAAATTGGGATACTCTTTATATGATTTACACCATTTATCTGAAGAATTAGAACATGTCAAAGACTCTGTCTTTTTTGATAGACTCTATGACTATCTAGGTAACCCAACAAATTGTCCCCATGGTGGTATTATCCCAACAGAAGAAAATTACCGCGAACAAGCGATTATTCCCTTAACTGAATTTAAAATTGGCGATATGCCAATTATTGGACGAGTGATGGATGATGTATCTGTCTTAACTTATCTGGATAGTATCAACTTATCTATTGGTGATACCATCACTATTTTAGATATCGATGACTTCAATGAATTAATTATATTTAAGATTAATAAAAATGACTCACAACATCATATTAGTAATAAACAAGCCAATATTATTTTTTCAACAAATTAAGCTACAAAAACAAGCTAACATAGTTATTAAACTACGCTAGCTTGTTTTTTTCGATGAATAATGATATCTCATATTCATAACTAAGCCCACACCAATCATATTACTGACTAAAGCTGAACCACCCTGACTAATAAAAGGTAAAGGAATTCCAGTTAAGGGAAGCAAACCAATATTTGCTCCAATATTCTCAAAAACATGGAAAAGAATCAACATCACCACACCAGCTGTCACATAAGAAAAGAATACATTTTTTGTTTCAAAACAGGCATGAATCATTCGATAAATCAGTAGTAAGTATAAAAGAATCACGAAAATACTACCCACAAAACCAAAATTTTCCGCAATTACTGAAAAAATCATATCAGATGATCTAACAGGAACATAAACATCAGATACATTGAATCCTTTACCAAAAAAGCCACCAGTCGCTATAGCTAATAATGCTTGAACTTGTTGATAGGATTGACCTGTCGGATCAAAAAATGGATTAATCCATGCATCAATTCTAGCAAACTGATAAGATTTAAATCCCAATCTGTACAAAAATTGACGACCATTTTCTGTTGTCACTAAAAAAATCAGTGTGACACCTAATACTAAAAAGATTCCCACAACGGATAATACAATTTTCCACGAAATACCAGAAACTAAAAATATACCTCCTAATATAGCCAAAAATACTAACATCGTTCCAAAATCATTTTGTAGATTAAGTAATATAGCAATAGGCAAGGTAACCAACAACATCTTACCTATTAATAATCCATCCGTTTTCATATCTCGTTTTCCAAATTCTTGATTATGCCTTGTCACGACGTATGATAGCATTAATATATATAATATTTTGACTAGTTCTGCTGGTTGAAACGTTAATGGTCCAAATCGAAACCAATTTTTCGATCCTGTTTCTATAGCAAGAGCTGCATCATAAAAAAACAGTAGCGCAATCATTAATATAATCCCTATAATATAGGCATATGGTATTAATTTCCAAATGGTATCCGGTTTAATCACCATTGTGACATATAAAGCAATTCCCCCAATGGCATACCATAAAATTTGCTGCATCATTTTTTTTATGGCCTCAGCAGAAGAATACTCCCCACTAATAGCAACATACATTGACATTAACCCAATAATACTTAATAAAAAAACTGGCAATAAGATTCGATAATCAACCTGATGTAACTCCCTTTTTTCTACTCGTAACATACTATCAATCCTTCTTTGTTACTTCAACAATTTCAGGTTCTTCTTCAGGAGTTGACGTAGTTGTTGAACTAGACATCATTTGGTTGACTAACTTGTGTCTTAAATCAGAAATCTCAAGCTGACTTTCTTTTAACTTTTGCTCTAATTCAACTCGTTGTTGGTTGTCATCCCCTTCTAATTGAGTATTTTTTGAATCAACTAATTGTTGATTTAATTCTTTCACTAAACGATTTTTCTTCCAGATAGTACCTATAGTGCCTATTAAAGCGATTAATGCTCCAATGATGACTGAAGTAATAATGATTAATACTAATGGTACCCTTTGTTTAGTAAAGATAAAATTAATCGCAATAGGTTGAGCATTAATCACAGCAAATAACACGACGACAAACAATAGTAATAATATCACAATCGTTTTAGTTGTATTTTTCATTTTATTTATGTCACTCCTTATTTTTTATTAAATAATCCCCCAGTTAAAAAGTCACCCACTCTTGGAAATAACGTGTAACCAATACTGCCAACTTCCATCATCCATGGTGTATTAATTTCACGTCTATTACTACCAATCGTATTAACAACCTTCTTAGCTAATCGCTCAGGTTCTGTAACAAACGCTGAAACTTGTTTTAAATAGTCACCTGTTGGATCTGCTGTATCGAAAAAATTCGTTCTCATCGGTCCAGGATTAACGGTTAACACTTTAATACCAAATGGTTTTAATTCTAATCTTAGTGCATTGGACCATCCAATCACAGCAAATTTTGTTGCCGCATACACGCTAGATTTCGGTGTTGCCATTTTTCCTGCTTGTGATGCGATATTAATGATATGACCTTTTTTATTTTCAGCCATCATCACAGCTACTTTTTGCGTTAAAGTCATTAATCCTAAAATATTAACTGAAAACATCATATCTATCTCTTCTTGACTTGTCTCTAAAAATGGTTTAAAAATACCAACCCCTGCATTATTAACTAATACATCAATAGGTAGCTCATTTTCTTCAATAAATGTCATTAATTGTTCTACACTATTATAATCAGAAATATCCAATGACTGAATCAATACTTTCCCCGTTGTCATAGCTTGAGATATACTTGCCACTTTTTTTAATTTTTCCATATTTCTAGCACATAATATTAAAGAGGCATTTTTTTTTGCCGCCTCATAAGCAATCATTTCACCCAGTCCACTAGATGCTCCTGTGATTAATACATAGTTATTTTTCAATGTTTTTACTGTCAATTTGACTCCTCCTTTTTATTTTGTTAAAGGAATATCAAACACATCAAAATCTTTTACAATTGTAGAAGATTTAAACACAGTCTGTGCTTCATGTTGTAATTCAAGTGCCTGTCTTCCTAAGTATCGTGCACTAATATGCGTTAAATACAATTGCTTAACGTTTGCTTTCTTAGCTACTGTTGCTGCTTGTAAACTGGTGGAATGATAATAATTTCTCGCTAACTTACCTTCTGAGGCACTAAATGTGCTCTCATGTACTAAACAATCCGCTTGTTCGGCTAATGTGTAGCAATTAGGATGTGTTCTAGTATCACCTAATATCGTCACAATACGACCTTTGATATTAGGGCCTAAATAATCTTTTCCATTAATTATTCGTCCGTCAGGTAGAGTCACTATGTCACCGTCTTTTATTTTTTTATAAATCGGTCCTGGCATAATTTGCTCTTCACGTAATTTTTGAACATTTAATTCACCAGGATAATCTTTTTCTACTATTCTGTAACCAAAACATTCAATCCGGTGATCCAAATAATCACAATACACACTAAAGGTTTTATCATCAAAAATAAGCCCTGATTTATCTATTTCAATAAATTTAATAGGGTATTTTAAATGTGTATCAGAAATCCTAAGAGTTAATTCAATATAGTCTTTGATTCCTTTTGGCCCATATATTTCAAGTTGGTCTGACCCTCCTTGAAATGAACGACTACTAATAAGCCCTGGTAATCCTAAGATATGATCCCCGTGTAAATGCGTCACAAATATTTTAGCGATTTTTCGAGGACGAATGGTCGTGTGCAGTATTTGCTGCTGTGTTCCTTCCCCACAATCAAATAACCAAACTTCATTTCTTTCATCTAATAACTTTAAAGCAATGCTAGTCACATTACGTTGCTTGGCAGGTACTCCTGCACCTGTTCCTAAAAATTGTAATTCCATTTTTCCCCTGCTTTTCTTTCATTCTTTTTAATTATAACAACTATTGTATCAATTTTTACAGAGTATCGCACCTTAAAAAATAAAAAAATGAGAAAGAATAACTCTTTCTCATTTTGATTAATCCACAAATTCAAACACAAAATCTTTGATACGAACTAAATCACCGTCTTTTGCTCCCATCGTTCTAAGTGTTTCGTCTACACCCATTCCACGTAATTGACGAGCAAATTTCATGGTACTTTCTTCTCTATCAAAGTTTGTCATAACAAATAATTTTTCAAGTTTATCACCTGATAAGACCCATGTCGCATCATCTTCACGAGATACCACAAATTCAGGTTCATCTTCTGTAAAGGTATAGTTAACCACATCATCCTCTTCTTCATCTTCAAAATAAAGAGGAAATTCTGGTGTTACTTCCAATAAATCAGCCGTTGCATTTAACAATGGCGCAACACCTTGTTGTGTGACACCTGAAATTGGGAATATTTTAATATCATCTTCCCATTCATCTGTTTTCAACTCTGCTAATTTTTCTTTAAAAATGGCTAAATTTTCTTCTGAATCTGGCATATCCATTTTATTAGCCACAATTAATTGTGGCCTTTCCATCAAACGTAAATCATAAGATTCTAGCTCTTTATTAATCAATAAGTAATCTTCAAATGGATCTCGCCCTTCCATTCCACTCATATCAACCACATGTAAAATAACGCGTGTTCGCTCAATATGGCGTAAGAATTGCGTTCCAAGTCCTACTCCTTCAGAAGCTCCTTCGATTAATCCTGGTAAATCAGCCATAACAAAACTGCGTCCATCACTTGTTGTGACCATTCCTAAATTAGGAACAATCGTTGTAAAATGGTACGCGCCAATTTTGGGTCTAGCTTTTGATACAATAGATAACAACGTTGATTTTCCAACTGAAGGAAACCCAACAAGACCAACATCAGCTAAAACTTTTAATTCTAACTCGATTTTTCTTTCTTGTCCTGGTTCACCATTTTCTGATATTTCCGGTGCAGGATTTCTTGGTGTCGCAAATCGAATATTTCCGCGACCACCACGACCGCCTTTAGCCACTAAAAGTGTTTGCCCCTTGACTAGTAAATCACCCAAAATTTGACCTGTCTCAACGTCCCTTACAACCGTTCCTGGTGGGACACTGACATAAGTATCTTCTGCTCCTCTACCATGCATCCCTTTACTCATCCCATGTTCCCCTGGATGTGCTTTAAAGTGACGATTGTATCTAAAATCCATTAAAGTTCGTAATCCTTCATCTACTTGAAATATAATACTTCCACCACGACCACCATCTCCACCAGCTGGTCCTCCATCTGGAACATATTTCTCTCGTCTAAATGCCACCATTCCGTCTCCACCATTACCGGCTTTCACATCAATTGTGACTTGATCTAAAAACATGGACATGTTAGTCCACCTCTTTTCTATTAAAATCTCTTTTCTATTGTATCGGTTCATTTTTTGTTTGTCTACAAAGTTCATCAATTCTTCACTTTGCTTTCCTACTATTGAACCTAGTTCCATACTATAGAATATAGGCTTTTATTCATTAACGCAACTAAAACAAAAAAATTACATAAAAATTGTTGATGAAACTGTTTTTATTTTTAATATAATTACTTTTATACCTCCTTTTGTAATTGGCAAGAGTTTTAAAGTCTGTTACTATTATGAGGAGGTTATAAATTAAATAACATACGGAGGCTTTATTAATGAAAAATAATAAATGGCTAATTGCTTCAACAACTCTTCTTTTATCTTTGGCTCTCTTTTCCGCTTGTGGTAATAACGATTCAGCAAAAAAAGAAACTGCAACAAGTAAAACAGAACAATCAACAGCTGTTTCAAGTACAGCAACTTCAGAATCAGTAGATATTAATTCTTTAGAGCTACCACAATTATCAACTGAGGTAGCAAAAGATGAAGACTTGGTTGAAATGGTGACAACAGAAGGCTCAATCAAAATTAAATTATTCCCTAAAATTGCTCCTAAAGCTGTGGAAAACTTTATGACACACGCAAAAGATGGGTACTATGATGGGTTAATTTTCCATCGTGTTATAAATGATTTCATGATTCAAGGTGGCGATCCTGAAGGAAACGGAACAGGTGGAGCAAGTATTTGGAATAAACCATTTGAAGATGAATTCTCAAATCAATTGTACAACTTAAGAGGTGCTCTATCTATGGCAAACTCTGGTGCAAATACAAATGGGAGTCAATTCTTTATCGTTCAAAATAGTGATGACATGTCTGATGGATTATTAGCAGAAGATGTTCCAACTAAAATTATCGACGCTTATAAAAAAGGTGGCGCACCTCACTTAGATGGAAGACATACTGTGTTTGGACAAGTTATTGAAGGCATGGATGTTGTTGATAACATTGCAAAAGCTGAAACAGGAGAAAATGATAAACCTAAAAAAGATATTAAGATTGAAAAAATCAATATTCTTCAAGAAGCAACTAAATAATTAAAACATTCTACTAGCTGATAGATAACAGTTAGTAGAATGTTTTATGCTTTATTTAAAAAGTAAAGCTCTGATAAACTCGATAAAACAGACCATAAAACCATTAACAATGTTAACACGATATTAAAAGATTCCCCCACGAAGGTAATATGCCTATCAGTAGAATTTAAAACAATACCATATTTATGGTAAAGGCAACTGATAATGGTATACTGGAAATTTTTTGTGAAGCCAATCTATCATAGAAACATTTTTTACAGCATATGTACCTAACAAAGTAATTGGAAAAGATAATATACTAACAAGTACGTAACTACTAGTATCAACCATTCCAGGGGATTGAATCAATCATACTTTTATTCATATAACCTCCTCCATTTTATTAATTAAAACTTTTTCAATTGTTCATTGTCTAATATAAAAAAACATATAACTATGATTCGTTCATTAAACATTTTTTTCTAAAAATAATATAAGAATTTATAAAATATTGGCTAGTTTTAGTTGTTATATAGTCATTTATTGTATTATGCTAAGAGAGATTCATTTTTTATGAAACATGTCACGTTATAAAAGGAGTTTGTACATGGTACCAAAACAAACTGGAATGGGGCAATCACATGGAAAAATTATCTTGCTAGGAGAACATGCAGTAGTTTATAATTATCCGTCGATTGCTATACCTTTTCCTAAAACATCTATCCAAACAATCGTAGAAAAAGCGACATCTCATCAAACTATCTCTTGTGACTTTTATACTGGATTACTTGATGATATGCCAGAGTTATTAGATAGCTTAAAAGAAGCGATTCACCTAAGTCTGAAGACATTAAATCAAGAAACTTATCCTTTATCTATCACTATAAAGAGCACCATTCCTGCTGAACGCGGTATGGGATCAAGTGCTGCAGTTGCTGTGGCGACTGTTAGAGGGATTTTTGATTATTTTGATACTGAATTAACACAATCAAAACTACTCGAACTGGTCAACACATCTGAAAAAATCGCTCATGGTAACCCAAGTGGGTTAGATGCCCTAATGACAAGTTCCTCTTCACCTTATTATTTTATTAAAGGACAAGAAGAGGTTCCTTTAAATATGGTTTTAGAAGCTTACTTAGTCGTTGCCGATACTGGTGAAACTGGACAAACAAAAGAGGCTGTTGAAAGTATTAACCAAAAGCTACAACAAAAAAATTCTCTACATTATCAATTTTTAATCAGCTCTCTTGGTGACTTACCAAAAAAAGGAAAAGTTGCATTAGAGACTAATCAAGCAACGATTTTAGGTAATTATATGACACAAGCTCACAATATCTTAAAAGAGTTAGATGTATCTAGCGAAAAATTAGACAAACTTGTTGAAGAATCCCTAAGTCATGGCGCTCTTGGGGCAAAATTAACCGGTGGCGGTCGTGGTGGATGTATGATAGCATTAGCGATGGATAAAAAATCGGCTCATGAAATTGCTCAAGCTTTAGAAGTTCATGGAGCAAAACAAACATGGGTTTATGAAATGAGTGAACAACTATTATGAGACAAATTGGACGCTGTCGTGCCCATACAAATATAGCCTTAATTAAATATTGGGGTAAAAGAAATAGTGATCTTTTTTTACCAATGAATAGTAGTCTATCTTTAACCTTAGATGCTTTTTATACTGATACCTCTGTTACTCTTGATTCTAATCTTGAAACGGATGAATTTTTCCTAAATGGAATAAAACAAAATAAAGACGAAACAAAAAAAATTAGCCGCTTTCTTGATTTATTTCGTCAAACAGCAAACAGAGATGTACATGCTAAAATTGAAAGCTACAATCATGTACCAACTGCTGCAGGTCTTGCTTCTTCTGCTTCAGCTTTTGCTGCCCTTGCTGGTGCTGCAAATACTGCTTGGCAACTTAATTTAGACAAACAAACCCTCTCTACTTACGCTCGTCGTGGAAGTGGAAGTTCAACTAGAAGTATCTACGGTGGTTTAGTTGAATGGAACATGGGAGAAGGAGATATATCTGAATCCAGTTACGCAATCGAAATTGATGACGCATCATGGGACATCGGAATGATTGTCATTGCGATTAACAAGCATAAAAAGAAATTATCAAGCCGTGTTGGTATGAAACTAACAGTCGATACCTCACCATTTTACCCAGTATGGGTAACTGAAGCGAAAAAGGATTTAATCGCTATGAAAGAGGCTATCAAACAAAAAGATTTTATCACGCTAGGAGAAATCACCGAATCAAATGGGATGAAAATGCATGCAACAATGCTTGGAGCAACTCCTCCTATTTCATACTGGGAACCTGATAGTGTTAAAGCAATTAATAAAGTGAAAGAAATTCGTAACAATGGTATCCCTTGTTATGTTACAATGGACGCTGGACCGAATGTAAAAGTATTATGTAGGCAATCACAAATGTCTGACATATTAGATAAATTAAAAGAAAGTTTTACAAATGATCAGTTAATTTGTTCCGCTGTTGGAGAAGGAATTAAACAATTAACTGATACAGAATGGAGTTACTAAAGGGGAGATTTTTTTGATTAAAGCAAGTGCACCAGGGAAATTGTACATAGCTGGTGAATATGCTGTACTAGAACCTGGAAACCCTGCGCTAATCGTTGCATTAGATCAATTTATTACTGTAACGCTAAAAAAAGCAGATACACAAGGAAGCATTTGTTCATCTTATTCAAATGGTATTTCCATTCCGTGGACAAGAAAAAATGGAAAATTTTACATGGATGAGCGCGATAATCCTTTTTCTTACATTGCTAGCTCTGTAATGATTGTTGAATCGTATTTAAAAGAACTAGGATTACCATTAAAATATTTTGATTTAACGATTGAAAGTGAATTAGATAATAAAGATGGACGAAAATATGGGCTTGGTTCAAGTGGTGCGGTTACTATTGCTACTATTAAAGCCATGTTACAATTTTATGATATTAACTATAACGCAGAATTACTTTATAAATTAGCAGCAATTACTCATCTTTCATTGCACAGTAACGGATCATTTGGAGACCTAGCTGCCAGTTCATTTGAAGGATGGGTTGCTTACTCATGCTTTGAAAAAGATTGGGTATTAAACCACCTAGAAAATAAGTCACTTACTTTGGTAGAGTTATTAAAAAAACCATGGCCAAAACTAATGATTGAACCACTTGAAGCCCCAACGAATTTAGATTTGTATATTGGTTGGACAGGAACACCAGCTTCAACGACGTTACTTGTTGACACAATGAACGATGAGCAACATGAAATGAACGGTTTTTACCGAGACTTTTTAGAAAAAAGTGCAAAATGTGTCAAAGATTTAATTAAAGCTTTCAAAGACGGAAACATTGAATCATTCCAAGAAGGTATTCGTTTGAATCGCTCTCTTCTCACATCATTAGCACAAAAAAGTGGAGTTGATATTGAAACTGAAGCCTTATTAAACTTGTGTCAAAGTGCAGAAGAATTTGGTGGAGCTGCTAAATCTTCTGGTGCTGGTGGTGGTGATTGCGGCATTGTTTTATTTAAAAAAGAAGATAATGCTTCTTCAATACTGAAAAAATGGGAAGAACATGGTATTACAAATTTACCACTAAAAGTTTACCGTACTCCTAATACCACACATCAAGCCATTGTATCGGAGGTTTAATGTTCTATGACAACCTCTTGGAATCGTAAAGATCAACATATTCATTATGCTGAGATGCAATACAACCAATCCAAATCTAATGGCTTAGATGGTGTAAGATTTGTTCATCAATCTTTCTCTGAAATTAGCGTGAAGGATGTATCCTTACACACCAATTTGGGTACTTTAAAATTGACTGTTCCCTTTTTTATTAATGCTATGACTGGTGGTAGTGATAAAGCAACTATCATCAATAAAAACTTAGCCTATGTGGCTCGTGAAACAAATGTAGCTATGGCTGTGGGTTCTATCAGTATTGCCTTAAATGACACGAAACAGCAAGAATCTTTTAAAATTGTCAGAAAAACAAACCCTAATGGTGTTATATTTGCCAATCTAGGTGCCCATCACTCTGTTGAAAATGCTAAAAGAGCCGTTGATTTGATTGAAGCAAATGCTTTACAACTTCATTTAAATACACCACAAGAACTCGTTATGCCAGAGGGTGATCGTGACTTTTCGAGTTGGCTAAAAAATATTGAATCAATTGTTAATAGACTTAATGTCCCTGTGATTGTTAAAGAAGTTGGATTTGGTATGTCTAAAGAAACGATTCAACAACTAATTGATGTTGGGGTAACCATCATCGACGTGGCAGGAAAAGGTGGCACCAACTTTATTGAAATCGAAAATCAACGACGAGAACTGAAAGAATATTCTTATTTATATGATTGGGGACAAACAACTGCTGAATCGCTACTAGAAGCTAGAAAATTTTCATCACAAGCAGCGATTGTTGCCTCCGGTGGTATAAAAACACCACTTGATATGTTAAAAAGCTTTGGATTAGGCGCGGTAGCAACTGGATTATCTGGTGAATTTCTACATCTTATTTTAACAAAAGGAACGGATGAAACGATTCAGCAAATTGAACGTTTCAAAGCAGAATTAACACACTTAATGGTTTTAGTCGGAGCACAATCAATTTCGACTATAAAAGATCAACCACTTGTTTTAGATAGTCATCTAACAAATTGGTGTTATCAACGACATCTACCAATAAATTAAAAAAAGTGTAGCACACCTTTATCTAACAGGTAGGCTACACTTTTATATAGGCAAATTTTTGTTGCTGTAACTCAACTAAGCGAAACACACCTGAGGGAACTATTGTTATCTTTGTTAAAAAATCACTCTCTTTTATTCCTTGATTTACCATGGCTTTCTGACAACTTGAAAAAGTAACATGGTCCGTTTGGATAAAATGTTCTATCTTTTGACATATAGACCCATTGAGGTATCCCTTTATAGCTGGACCATTTGCTACCACTTCGACCTTAATCTCTTGCTCATCTTGACCCATTTCTAAAAAATTTTTAACATTTGCTAAACAAGTTATCCACATTGACTCATCATGAATATGAAAAACCACTCTCATGTTAACACTCCTCTCTTAAATAAATGGGTGAGCGATAATAATCTTGCTCACTGGCAATATCTTTTTCAATTAACTGATAAATCTGACCAGCGCGTATATCTAAAGACAATTGACGTTCATTTTTTTGGCTAATTTTAGTAATAATTGGTAGTTCGCTCATATTTTTTTCTTGTTTTAGATACTGCCTACCTGTTTCATTAAAACTAAGTACTCTAAGATAGGAGTGAGTCCAAACTTGCTCGATTTCTTCTTGTGTCACATTTAATAATAAGTATGTTGCTAAACGTTGTAACCTTGTCCATGTGTACCGTTTCGTTTTAACAAGAGACATAAAATCTGAAAAACTAGCCGCTTTTTTTACCAATTCTTTCAATCGATACTCAATTCCTTCACTTAGTTGATAAGTATCAGATAATTCTTCAAAAGAGTGAGTTAACAAGTGATACTTTAATAATGGCCAATAATCCTCCCAAGAATGTAAGTTATTATTTTTTAAAAACTCACGTGTTTCACTTGGTACTGTATGAGAAATACTTGTCATATCTTTTTCTAAAACACGTTGCCTGATAGCTGTTGCACTAGAAAACTCTTGTGACTTTATGGTTTCATCATGATAACCGGAACCTTGTCTAGTAATAGGAATGAGTGACATCGGGTTATTATACCTTGCATTTTCTTTGGCATAAGCCATCCCTAAAATATGATTTGGTGATGAGAAATCAAGCGGAACTTGTTGTAATAACTCCCTATAAATCTGTGTCATTTGTTGCGGATAACTCTGTCCATTATTTTTTATTTCTTGGTATCGTTGATTAATAAGTTCCTCTTTTTCTACATATGTTTGACCAAATAATTCATAATCCATTGACTGTGTTAAATCTGTTCCAAAGCAAAGGGACTCCACGTTTAAACTATGAAGCAACTTAACACCACCTTTTGCAAAGTAATCTGCTGACTGTACCGCATAAGCAAAAGGCAACTCTATAACTAAATCAGCTCCATTATGTAGGGCTGTTTCGGCTCTTTGCCATTTATCAATGATAGCTGGTTCTCCTCGTTGTAAAAAATTACCACTCATGACCGCAACTAACACATCTGCTTCTGACTTTTTCCTTGCTTCTTTCAAATGGTAGATATGTCCATTATGAAATGGATTATACTCTACAATAACACCACAACTTGTTAACCTCATCAAACTACTCCCAACGTATTAAAATAGCTCAGAGAACGAGTCTCTAAGCTACATAATTATTTTTGACAAATGAAAAACCAACGTATACTTTCGTCATTTGGTTCATTATCTGTAAAATCAGCAACGACTTTAATATCAGTGAACCCTGATTTAGAAAGCATTTTTTCATATGTTTCGATTGAATAAGTACGTTCTTCATGCAGTTCATCATAACGTTTAAAGATGTCCTTTTCTTCTGTTTCTTTTACAAAAAATGTCAAAAAGTGTTCAACGCTATACGGTACATCTCCTGGATAACTTTCCCATAAAAAGGCAAATTCATCCGTTTGATAATGATAACTATATTCTGGAAATTCGTGTTCTATTTTAAAAATAGAATGAACATCAAATAAAAATATCCCACCTGATTTCAACGCACGATTTACTTCATTAAAAACAGTCTGAACTGCTTCTTCATCTGGCATGTAACACAATGAATCTGAAAAACACGTTACCACATCATATTGGTTCGTTTTCTTCAAATCTAGCATATCTCCAACTTCAAAAGATAACAATTCATCATCTTCTGTTGTTCGTTCTTTCGCTAATTCAATCATCTCTTCAGACAAATCTAGTCCTGTTACCTGATGACCGATATTGGCTAATTCAACCGATAATATGCCTGTCCCACACGCAAGTTCTAAAATATCTTTTTGTGACTCTCCAATATGACGCGTTGTAAAATCCAACCAATCTTCATATAATGTTTCGTCCATGACCTCATCATAAATCTTAGCGAACGTTTTATAAATTGTCATTAACTAACTACCATATGATCGATATTAACAAGTGGTGCATCTGACCATAATTTTTCTAGATTATAAAATTCACGTTCTTCTCCGTAAAAAATATGTGCAATGACATCACCTAAATCAATTAAAATCCAACGAGCTGACTCTTTTCCTTCAACACGTCTAACATCAACCTCATGTTTATATGCTTCGTCAATAATTTCTTTTGCAATCGCTAATACTTGCTTGTCACTATTTCCATGACAAACTACGAAATAATCTGCTAACAGAGACACCTTTGATACATCTAAACCAACGATATCCTCTGCACGTTTATCATCTGCTGCCTTTACTACTAATTCTAAAATCTGCTCACTATTAATAATAAATCCCTCCTAATGACTTACAACCCAATAATTGTATGTTTCTAATGTTTTTGGGTATATTTTCTTTTTACTTTTTAATAAATAAGTTAAGGTGTGATATGTCTCATATGAAACAGCTTCATCTAAACTTCTTTCTGCACTTTCTCTTGCCTCGACAACACCAGGAAAATCACGACCATCCTCAATATAATCTGCCACATAAATCACCTTAGCCAAATCACTCATCTCTTTAGCACCAGTCGTATGTATCGTGATCGCATCAAGAATCTCTTGATCAGTAATACCTAATTCTATTTTCACCAGATAAGCACCTAGTATGCCGTGCCATATCGCATTTCCATACTCCAATAATTCACGAGAAAAACCTTCGTTTTGAATGATATCGATCATCTCTTCATCAGGTCTTTCCTTTGCGTAATCATGAGTTAACGCTGCAATACTTGCTTTTTCTTTATCAATTTGATAGTTATTCGCTAATTCCAATGCTTTTTTTTCTACTCGTAACACATGCTGAAATCGTTTATCAGACATTTGTTCAGATACTTTTTGCATTAAGTCTTCACGAGTTAAATCAGTATATTGTTTGCTATAAACTAACTCAGTTGTCATGGCGATACAAATCCTTTTTTTGTATATAGTCAATCACGTTATCAGGTACCAAATACTTAATTGGGCATCCTCTTTGAATATTTTGTCGTATCAAAGACGAGCTGATATCCATCATTGGAGAATCGACCCAGATTAATGGGTAATCAGATGTTTGTGGAAAACCACTCCGTTTAATCGCAACAAATTGAATCATCTTCATTAACTCATCAATTTTATACCATTTTGGTAAGTAGTCAACCATATCTCCACCTATAACAAAATAATAATCCGTATTTGGATTTTTTGCAATTAAAGACTCCATCGTATCAAACGTATAACTTTTTCCTTCACGATATACTTCTTCTAATTCAACCTTAAGATGAGGATTTGATTTTGTCGCTAATTCTAACATTGCAACTCGGTGGCTTGCATCAATCACTGTTTTTTTGTCAACATGCGGTGGTTGATAAGTTGGCATGAGATAAAACTCATCTAAAGCTAGTTGGGCATACACCTGTTCTGCCATCACCAAATGCCCTAGATGAACTGGATTAAACCCTCCACCTAAAATCCCAACTCGTTTTCTTGGCTCATTAATCATTTCCGTTTTTTCGTGTACGATTGTATGGTTATCTACATGAGTTAACATAGCTCTACTCCTACATTTTTCTGACAAGAGGTGATAGTTTTTGGTATTTTTCTTTTGAAGAAGGTCTAAATAGCACTATAATGCGTCCAATTATTTGAACAACCGCACAATCAAGTTCTTCTTCCATTCGCCAAGCAACGTCTTGAATATCTTCATCAGTATTTTGTAATAACGTTATTTTAATCAATTCACGTCTTTCTAGAATATCATCTACCTGATCATATACTGTATCAGTTAAGCCATGCTTACCAATTTGTACGATTGGATCTAAATGATGTGCCTGACTTCTTAAAAATCGTTTTTGTTTTCCACGTAATTCCATATATGTTTTATCCCTCTTTCTTAAATCAAGGCTTTTCTGATGATAACATCAACGCCCTTTGGTGCCCATCCTGCAATGACACATGGTTTTGGTATAGTAACCCAACCAAGTCCAGCAAATACTAAATCTGTCTTTTCTTTTATAGAGAATTCAAACCGAACAAGCTCTGGAAATTCTTCTACTTCGTCTTCTCTAGGTGGTTGTAACAATCCACCGACATGTTTTTCATAAAATTCACTTGCCGTTGCAAGCTTTGTCCGATGAAGAACTAGTTCATTTGAAACATAAACAATAAATCCCATTTTTTCACCTTGAATCACATCAAAACGAGCTAATCCTCCTAAAAAGAGTGTTTGCCCATCATTTAATTGATACACTTTTGGCTTGATTTCTTTAGTTGGTGACACTAATCGTAAATCTTTTTTTCCAAGATAATGCGCCATCTGATGACGATGAATGATTCCAGGTGTATCAATTAAACAACTACCATCTTCAAATGGAATTTCTATCAAATCAAGTGTCGTTCCAGGAAATTGAGACGTTGTAATAACATTATCAACACCTGCTGATTGTCTAATAATTTCATTGATTAATGTTGATTTACCAACATTTGTTACACCTACTATATATACATCTCTACCATCACGATACTTATCAATCAACTCAAGTAAATCACTTATATCTTGCTTACGTTTAGCACTAGTCAACGTCACATCTATTGGTCGTAAACCAGCTTCGTGAGAGCGTTCCTTCATCCATTGAATTAAGCGTGGTTTTTTAAGTGATTTAGGTAAAATATCCGCTTTATTTCCAACTAAAAGAACAGGATTATCACCGACGAATCGATGTAAACCTGGAATTAAACTTCCATTAAAATCAAAAATATCCACAACATTGACAATTAATGCATCCGCATCACCTATTTTATTTAACAAAGCTAGAAAATCACCATCTGTTAAATCCACATCTTGAATCTCATTATAATGTCTTAAACGAAAACATCTTTGACAATATAACTCACCAGATTCCATTCCTTTGTCTAAGGCAGATTGAGGTGTATAACCTATTTTATCGGCATCTTCAGTTTGTATAGTTGAGCCACACCCTATACATTTTAGTTCATCAGTCATTTAATGACGTCCTCCATTTCATATCTGGATGTTTTTTTACTAAATAAGACATGATCTTCGTTTCCATCGCACGATTAAATTGGGTGTTCCAAGCGTCGGTTTCAACAATCGGTTTTACTAATATAGTACGAATACCCGCACTATTAGCTCCTTTAATATCCGTCATCAACTGGTCACCAATCATCACTAGATGTTTATTTGGTAAATTATAGCGTCTTTCAACTTCCTTAAATCCTTTATTAAAAGGTTTCATCGCTCGTGACACATAATCAAGACCTAATGAATTAACAGCTCGTTCAATTCGTGATGCTTTATTATTAGACACGACAATTACTGGAATATTAGCTGCTTTCATATTTTTAATCCATTCCAATAACTCAGGCGTTCCATCAGGATTATTCCAAGCAATTAAAGTGTTGTCTAAGTCAGTCAACACTGCATCAATCCCTTTTGATTTCAATTGCGCAGGCGTAATATTGTAAATTTTATCTACCATCCATGTCGGTTTATATTGATTAAACATAGTTTCTTCCTTTCAAAAAAAATAGAGGCTCCTAGGCACTCTACGTCAATTCTTATTATACGCTATTTTTAATGATATTTCATCCGTTACGACTAATTAATTTCTATCGAAAAAAAAAGAAGTCTATAATAAAAAAAACACTAAAAGTCAGAATGATTCACTTAACTCTTAGTGTGTCAGATATACCATTTATTTATTTTAAAATTAGCTTGCCTATTTGATTTGTTGAAACAACTTGCTTTAACGTGTCCATTTCCATTAATTTAATTTTTTCGGCATAATTTGGAAAAACAACGATAATATCTATATGTTTACTTGCTGATTTTAGTTTATCTAAATCGATAGTTGCTAATAACGTCTCTGAAGATACATTATCTCCTTCCTGAACATGGATAGTAAATGGTTCTCCATTTAATTCAACCGTATCAACCCCCATATGAATTAAACACTCTAAGCCATCATTTGTTTCCAATGTGATAGCATGTTTCGTTGGAAAAACAGACATTACCTTTCCATCTATAGGTGATGACACATTACCATCTGTTGGTAACACTGCAAAACCATCTCCCATCATTTTTTGAGAGAACATCGCATCAGACACATTAGCTAATTCAATCAATTGTCCTGTTGCTACTGCATATATTGATTTTTCTTTCTTTTTAAACATCTTAAACATTTAAAACACCTCACATAATTAAGATTAGATTAATTCATTTATTCGACTAAAAAATTTACTCATCCAACCCTAAAATTTGATTAATTTCTTGACTTAACAAATCGGCTTTACCACCATATACAGCTTGAATTCCTCCTTGAACTTCAAATACTGCTGTTGCACCAAGAGTTTTAAATACATCTACTTGAACTTTTTGACTATCTTTCACTGATACTCTTAAACGTGTTGCACATGCTGTAACAGACTCAATATTTTCTTCTGTTCCCAACACTTCAATAATCTTCACAGCATCTTCATGCAATGTACTATTTTTATCCACTACATCAACTTCATTTAACGTACTACTTGCATCTTCCATTCCTGGAATGGCAACATGGAATTTTTTAATGCATACAGTGAATACTAAGTAGTATATAACTGCCCATAATAACCCTAAAGGAATGACTTTTATCCAATTTGTTTTATCTTCACCTTGAAGTAAACCAAATAATAAAAAGTCGATTAATCCACCAGAAAAAGAATTACCTATACGAATATTTAAAATATCAGCAAAGTAAAAGGCTAATCCATCCAAAAATGCGTGAATGACGTATAACCATGGCGCAACAAATAAGAACATGTATTCAACTGGTTCTGTAATACCTGTCAAAAATGATGTCAAAGCTCCACTAAAATATAATCCGCCATTTTTTTCCCTATTAGCTTTCGGAATAGCACGATACATAGCATAACAGGCAGCAGGTAACCCAAACATCATTGTAATAAAACGACCAGCGAAGAATCTAGTTCCATAAGTAAATAGTCCTGTATGTTGAGGATCAGCTAACTGAGCGAAAAAGATATTTTGTGCACCTGAAATCGTTTGACCTGCCACAACTTCACTACCACCAAGAGAGGTATACCAAAACATTGGGTAAATTGTATGATGTAGTCCAACTGCACCAGTTAAACGTAATAAGAATCCATAGAAAAACGTTCCGATACTTCCCATATCAGCAATGTGATTTCCTGCGACAACTAACATATCTTGAATTGGTGGCCAAATAATATAGAAGAAACTACCTATAATAATTGCAGCAAATGATGAAACAATTGGAATAAACCTTGACCCACCAAAAAAACCTAAAAATTGTGGTAATTGAATTTTACGATATTTATTATGTAGCGTAGCAACAGTGACACCTATAACGATTGACCCAACAACCCCTGTATCAATCGTGGCACCTTCTGCTGAAAATAATTGTAATAACCCACTAATAGTTGCTGTATAAACTAGAAAGGCTACACCACCAGCTAATCCAGCTGTTCCTTTGTCTCCTTTAGCTAACCCAACAGAAATACCAATAGCAAAAATTAATGCTAGGTTAGCAAACACGGCATTTCCTGCTGAACTCATCACAGTCAATATCGTTTGTAACCAACCTTGATTTAAAAATGGATAGGCAGCCACAGCACTTTCATTTGTTAACGCACCGCCTAAACCAAGTAACAATCCTGCTACTGGTAAAATCGATATTGGTAACATAAATGCTCTACCCAATTGAGAAAATTTTTTAAACATATTAGTTTTCCTCCTTATTTAATTCGTTAATAAAACGAGTTGCTATCTCTTTTGGACGTGTAATTGCACCACCAACGACTAGGCCACTCACACCTAAATCCATGATACGTTTTGCTACTTCTGGTGTATGTATTTGTCCTTCAGCTATTACATTAGCTCCGCATTCAATCAATGATTTAATTAAATCATCATTTGGTACTACCATATCCTTACTTTCTTCTGTATAGCCACAAAGTGTTGTCCCAATAAAATCAATCCCTGCTTTATGGGCATTTATCCCCTCTTCTAATGTAGCGATATCTGCCATAAATAGTTGTTGTGGATATTTTTCTTTTATTTGTTTAATAAATTCATTAATCGTTAAGCCATCATGACGTTGTCTTAACGTACAGTCTAAAGCAATAACCTCTACACCTGTTTCTACTAATTCATCTACCTCTTTCATGGTTGCTGTGATAAAAGGTTTCTCAGGTAAGTAATCTCTCTTAATAATACCAATGACTGGCAAATCAACTTTTTCTTTAATCTGTTGAATATCTCTAACTGAATTTGCTCTGATTCCAACTGCTCCAGCTTCCTTTGCTGCTAAAGCCAATAAAGGCATTACACCACCTTCTTTAGTATATAGGGGTTCTCCCGGTAATGCTTGACAGGAAACAATTAAGCCTTTATGAATTTGCGATAAAAATTCTTCTTTCTTCATACTCCACTTCCGCTCCGTTTTTAATTAATTTCGGATTTATTCTCCAAAATTAACTTAGCATACGTTTTCATAAATGTAAATAGATTAGTCAATTTATTTTTTTTATCGTATACTTATAACAGTAACTATATTGACGGAGGGTTATTATGAGCTTTAAACAGCTATTGCAGGATCATTACGAAACATTAACTAAATCAGAGAAAAAAATTGCTGATTATATTACAACCACTAATGAAAAAATTATCCATTCTACAATGAGTGAAGTCAAACAAGAAACAGGTGTTGGAGACGCTACAATAATTAGATTTTGTCAAAAATTAGGATTTTCTGGCTTTACTGACTTAAAAATAGAAATTGCTAAAGAAGACTTCACCAACAAAAAAAAACAAAATAATTCGACCTTTTTCTACAGTGATTTTGCTACTAATTTGGCTCATACGTTAAAAATGACAGAAAAGATATTAGATAATCATGCTTTGGATACAGCCATTAATCTTCTAAGCTCGGCCAAAAACATTCATATTTTTGGCATGGGATCAAGCGGGAACACCGCCAATGATTTAGAATCTATGTTTTTAAGAGTTGGCCTTCAAGCTAATGCAAGTATTGATCCCCATTTACAAGCACAAATTGCCTCATTACTAACCAAAGAAGATTTGGTGATTGGATTATCTCTTTCTGGTAAGACTAAGGACACCTATAGCTCTTTAAAAATCGCGAAACAAAATCAAGCAACAATTATAGCCATTACAAATTATTTGTTATCACCAATCGCTCAATTAGCAGATGTTGTACTTCAAACAACTGTTGATGAATTTTTAGATGGTGGATCAATTGCCGGTAAAATGTCCCAATTATATATTTGTGATTTACTAATTAAAGGATATGAAATTAAATATAATGTTGATTCCCTTGAATTAAGAGAAAAAGTGCTACGTTCCATTATTGACAAACGTCTAGAATAATAACTTTTATTACTACACAGAGTAAAACATGTCGTAATATTATCATAAAAACGAAAAGAGGATATTTCATGCAAAAACAAATGTCTAACAAGGAGTTTATATGTTGTATTGATAAGCTGATACTTAAAGAAATTCCCAAAAATGAAAAAGCGATACTAACAAAAGCTAAAACAACTCTTGAGAATAACAGCTACTTACCACGTGTCGTTTCTGATTTAAGAGCGTCACTTACTCCATTAGCTGTAAGTGGACAGTTATCAAAAGAAACCGGTGAATTGTATCTGACTATCACAAATTATCCCTATACTAATAATAATTTGGGCGGCGGATTAATCAGTGTTTTTGGCAATAATTTAAAATAATAAAACAAGCTGACCAGGTTAAAATAGTCCTAGTCAGCTTGTTTTATTTTCCAATATCTGTTCGATAATAAAAATCAGTTAACTGTTGCTCAGATAACCAACCATATACTTTTTGTCTCGCTTCTTCGAGTGTTGCTCCACTACTTTCAGCCATAAATACTCGACCACCATTTGAGACAAGAGAATCATTTTTCTTTGCAACTCCTGCAAAGAAAAGGTTCACTTCTTTATTCGTTGTATCAATGTTTAAAGGTTTTCCTTTTTCATAACTATTTGGATATCCTTTTGCAGAGACAACAACCCCTAAGTCAAATCCAGTATTTTTCCAAGAAACTTCTAATGATTGACCATCCAAAATAGATTCGATTACTTCAACTAAATCTGTTTCTAATCTTTCAAGCAATACTTGTGTTTCAGGATCCCCAAAGCGAGCATTATACTCAATGACTTTCGGACCATCTTTTGTCAGGATTAATCCAGTATATAAAATCCCTTGGAAAGCTCTTCCTTCTTTTTTCATCGCATCTACTGTTGGGGAAACTATTTTTGATAGTGACGCTTGATACACTGAATCTGTCACATACGGCACAGGAGTATATACACCCATTCCACCAGTATTTGGTCCTTTGTCTCCATCAAAAATTGCTTTGTGATCTTTCGCTGCAACCATTGGGTACACAAAAGAGTCTCCCACAAATGACAATAAAGAAAATTCCTTACCAACTAAAAATTCTTCAATCACAATTTTAGGTTCTTCACTATCAAAAACATTATTTAATAAATTATCATCAACAGCTTGTGTTGCTTCTTCAATGGTTTGGGCAATCACAACACCTTTACCTGCAGCTAATCCATCTGCTTTGATGACAATCGGTAATTCCTGTGTTGATAAATAGGCAATTGCATCATCTCTATCAGTAAATGTTTCATAATTTGCCGTTGGAATATCATATTTGGCCATTAGTCGTTTTGCAAAATCTTTTGAACCTTCAATAATGGCTGCATTTTTTTTAGGTCCAAACGCTTTTATCCCTTTTGTCTCTAGAAAATCAACTAATCCATCTATTAAAGGCACTTCAGGTCCGACAAATACCCAACTAATCTCTTTATCCTGACAAAATGATGCAATAAATTCTTGATCACTTTCGTTTCCATCTACTAACTGAATCCCATCTATGACCATTCCTGCATTTCCCGGTAAACAATAGACTGTTTCAACTAGTGGACTTTGTAATAATTTTTTACCAATCGCATGCTCGCGTCCACCACTACCAATTACCAATAGTTTTCTTTTCATCAAGTCTTCTCCTCTTAATGTTTGAAATGTCTTGTTCCAGTGACAATCATTGCAATACCATACTCATTTGCTACATCAATTGATTCTTGGTCTTTCACACTACCACCTGGGTGTATGATTGCTTTTATCCCATGTTTTGCTGCATATTCCACACTATCAGGCATTGGGAAAAAGGCATCACTAGCTAATACAGCACCTTTGGCTAAATCACCTGCTTGATCAATTGCTAATTTTACTGACCCGACACGATTCATTTGTCCAGCACCAATACCTAATGTATGGCGAGCGTTACCGACAACAATCGCATTACTTTTTACAGATTTAACCACTAGCCACATTTTTTTCAATGCATCAATGTCTTCAACTGTTGGTAATGTCTCCGTAACAACTGTCCATTCTGTCTCATCGTCAATTTTAGTATCAGACTCTTGCACTAGTAAACCACCTGAGACACTGACTAACTCCCACTCAGATTGGTTTGGTTTCGTTGTGTCTAATTGAAGCAAACGACGATTTTTCTTTTTCTCTAATATCTCTAAAGCGTCAGCTGTAAAACTTGGGGCAATAATAATTTCTAAAAACAATTGATTTAAACTTTCAGCCAAATCAGCATCAATTTCACGATTAAAAGCTAGTACGCCACCAAAAATCGAAATCGGATCACTTTCATAAGCTAAGCTGTAAGCTTCATGTATCGTTTTTCCAAAACCAACACCACATGGATTCATATGTTTCACAGCAACCACTGTTGGTTCATCAAATTCTTTGACTAAATGTATCGCTGCATTAGTATCTTTATAGTTGTTATAAGATAATTCTTTCCCATGTAATTGTTTTGCTGTTCCTATTCCGATTTCTGATTGATTATCATCTGATTGATAGAAATACGCTTTTTGATGATTGTTTTCACCATATCTTAAAGTATCAACTTTTGTATAGTTTAGTGACAATTGGTTTGGTAACCCTTTTTCATCATTTTCTTCTGACAAGTAATTAGCGATGCTTGCATCATAGTCTGATGTGGTTGCAAATACTTTTGCTGCTAATGATTGTCTTGTTTTAAGTGTTGTGTCCCCTGCTTCACTCAATTCATTTAAAACAATCTCATAATCACTACTATCAACAACAACCGTCACACTAGCAAAGTTTTTCGCGGCACTTCGTAACATACTCGGGCCACCAATATCAATTTGTTCAATCGCTTCATTTTGTGTCACATTAGGTTGAGCAATGGTTTCTTTAAATGGGTACAAATTGACACACACTAAATCAATCATCTCTATATGGTGTTCTTTTAATGTATTCATGTGTTCTGAATTATCTCGTCTAGCTAATAATCCACCATGAATAAATGGATGCAGTGTTTTTACTCGTCCATCAAGCA
This sequence comes from Vagococcus sp. CY53-2, assembly GCF_022604695.1. NCBI lineage: Bacteria > Bacillati > Bacillota > Bacilli > Lactobacillales > Enterococcaceae > Vagococcus > Vagococcus sp. CY53-2. Next base: position 305,784 of record NZ_JALAHP010000002.1, on the reverse strand, counting down.
TCTCTGGAAACTTCGTTACTTCTTCCACACTCAAACACTTAATTCCCTCAGATTCAAGTATTCGTTTTGTTCCGCCAGTTGAAATAATGTCATAACCTAACTTAACTAACTCTTTTGCAAAATCTGCTACACCAGTTTTATCATAAACGCTAATGAGTGCACGCTTTTTAGACATTCTTAAATTCCTCCAAGATAAATTGATTTAAAATAATTGGTAATACATGATGCTCTAATTGATGCATCTCTTCCTCAAATTCTTCTAAAGAAAGCTCACGGTTAATTGCTAAACTTTCTTGATAGATAATTGGGCCAGTATCCACACCTTCATCCACTAAATGAATCGTCACACCAGTCTTTTCATCAGTGCTTTCATAGGCTTCTTTTATGCTTTTATTTCCCGGATATTTTGGTAATAAGGATGGATGCAAATTAATGATTTTCTTTTTGTATTGATTCAAAAGTGTTGGGCCGATAATTTTCATATAGCCTGCTAACACAATGAAATCTATGTCTTCATTTTCTAGCATCGTCAAAATATTTTGTTCATACGCTTCTTTTGTCTGATGTACCTTTTTTTCCATCACAAAATAAGGCACGTCATACTTTTTTGCTCGTTCAATCACGTAGGCATCTTTTTTATCACAAAATAAACAGACCAATGTTCCAGCAATATTTCCTTGTTGACTCGCTTTAACTATTGCTTCAAAATTTGATCCGTTTCCTGAAGCAAAAATGGCAAATCTCATCGACTCTCTCCTTTAATGTGAACAGAACTTGTCTCACCTAGTTCAACTTGTCCAATTGTATAAGCAAGTTCATCATGATCATTGATATAATCTAAAACTGTCTGAGCATCTCTTTTATCAACTGCTAGTACCATACCAATTCCCATATTAAATGTACTAAACATATCTTTTTCGCTGATATTTCCAAGTTTTTGTAAACAATCAAAAATAGGTAGTACTGGCCACGTACCTTTTGTTATAGTGGCTGATATATTCTCTGGTAACATTCTAGGAATATTTTCATAGAAACCTCCACCAGTAATATGAGCAATGCCTTTAATTTTTTGCATTTTAATTAATGGTAAAACACTTTTTATGTAAAGTTTTGTTGGCGTTAATAACACATCACCTAAAGTTTTTCCATTTAACTCATCTAAAACTGTATCTAAAGAAAAATCATGATCTTTAAATAAGATTTGTCTGACTAGTGAAAAACCATTTGAATGAATCCCACTTGATGCAACGCCGATTAATACATCACCTTCAGAAATAGTTGATGAATCGATTAATTCTGATTTTTCTGCCAATCCAACCGCAAATCCAGCTAAATCATAATCGTTTTCACCATACATATCAGGCATCTCAGCTGTTTCGCCACCAATTAAAGCCATTTTGGATTCCACACAGCCACTAGCTACACCTTCAATAATTTTTTCGATTTTTTCAGGATATGTTTTTCCTGTAGCAATATAATCTAAAAAGAACAAAGGTTCCGCTCCTTGAGCTAAAATGTCGTTTGCACACATGGCAACACAATCAATCCCTATTGTGTCATGTTTGTCTACTTCAATGGCAATCATTAATTTTGTTCCCACACCATCTGTTCCAGAAACAAGGACAGGCTCTTTCACATGATACTGACTTAAATCAAAGCAGCCACCAAATCCACCTAATGCACTCATCATCCCTAAACGCTCTGTTTTTTTTGTGTGAGCTTTAATTCTTTCTACGACTTCGTATCCTGCTTCAACATTGACTCCTGATTTTTCATATGCTGTTGACATACTAGTCCTCCTTGTTTTCTCTGTATTCATAATCATATAAAGGTGTAGGGTAATCACCATTGAAATACGCCATACATAACCCGTTATAAGGGGCATCTAACTTTAATCCAATCGAGTTAATCAAACCTTCTTCTGTTAAAAATTCTAACGAATCAGCTTCAATAATTTCTCTAATTTTATCTGTTGAATAATTTGCAGCAATTAATTCTTCTTTTGTTTGAATATCAATCCCATAAAAACATGGATATGCTAATGGAGGTGATGAAATTCTAACATGAACTTCTGTTGCACCAGCCTCTTTTAACAAACGAACAATACGTTTTGATGTTGTCCCACGGACGATTGAATCATCCACTAAAATCACGCGTTTTCCTTCCACAACACCACGAACAGCAGATAGCTTTAATCGAACACCTTCTTCTCGCAGTTCTTGTGTTGGTTGAATAAACGTTCTAGCGACATATTGGTTTTTTACCAATCCCATTTCATAAGGAATAGAACTTGCTTCAGCATACCCACTAGCCGCTGAAAGAGAACTATTAGGCACACCAATGACCATATCTGCTTCAACAGGATGTTCTTTAGCTAATGTTTTTCCCATGCGTTTACGAGCAGAGTGAACATTAATTCCTTTGATGTTTGAATCAGGTCGTGCAAAGTAAATGTACTCCATTGAACAAATTGAATACATCGTCTCATCAGTGTAACGGTAGCTTTTTAATCCGTTATCGCTGATCTCAATAATTTCACCAGGTTCGACATCTCTGACAAACATTGCTCCAATCGTATCTAAAGCACACGTTTCACTTGAGACAACATAAGCACCATTACTCGTACGGCCAATAGATAAAGGACGAAAAGCATTTGGATCAAGCGTTGCATACATGGCATCATCCGTTAGCAGTAAATAAGCGAACCCGCCTTTGACAATAGTCAACGCTTCAGATAATTTGTCGATGAATGTGTCTTTATTACTACGACGAATTAAGTGCATCAAGATTTCTGTATCAGAATTAGAATGAAAAATAGCCCCCTCTTCTTCTAATTCTTTACGTAACGTTTTAGCATTAATCAAATTTCCATTATGAGCTAATGCCATTTCAGCATTGTAAAAGCGAAATAAAAAGGGCTGAATGTTAATAATATCTCCCCCGCCACTTGTTCCATAACGCACATGACCAATCGCAGAGTGGCCTTTTAATTGTGTTAATAAATCAGGGTTAGCAAATACCTCATGCAATAACCCTAGTCCTCGATGACCATGCAGGCGATTGTTCTCTAATGACACAATCCCTGCACCTTCTTGTCCTCTATGTTGTAAACTATGTAAGCCATAATAAGTCATTTGACTGGCATCTTTATGGTTCCATACACCAAACACACCACATTCTTCATTTATCCCTTTTATTTCATGAGACATGGTATTGCTTCCTCCCATACTTCTTTGGCTTTTGCAACTGGTAATTCTAATGAATCGTCGGCTGTACTAACTTTTATCACACCATCATTTGTCACTTTTCCTAATAAAGTAGCATCTTTCTTTAATACAGATTCAAATGCATCTTTATCTTCAGGTGACACGCTGACAACGAATCGTCCTGATGTCTCGGCAAACACTAATTCTGTTGCTAGGTTCGTCTTAATATCAACACCTAATCCATTTCCAAATGTTGATTCAATCACACTAATTAATAGCCCACCTTCAGCACAGTCATGAGCACTTTTTACATAACCTGATTGAATAGCTTGTAATAATTTAGCTTGAATGACCACTTCTTCTTCTAATTCAACAGCTGATATAGTCCCTGAAATCTTACCAGTTAATAATTTTTGAATTTCGCTACCTGAAAAATCAGCATTCGTTTCACCTAACACATAAATCAAATCTGATGCTTCTTTAAAATCTTGAGTTGTAACATGGGATAAATCCTCAACTACGCCAACCATTCCTATCATAGGTGTTGGGTAGATAGACTGATTATTCGTTTCATTGTATAACGAAACATTACCTGAAATAACGGGCGTATCAAATGCTTCACACGCTCGAGCAATTCCTCTTGCTGCTTGATCTAACTCATAGAATCCTTCAGATTTTTCTGGTGAACCAAAGTTTAAACAGTCTGTAATAGCTAATGGTCTTGCACCACTTGCCACAATATTTCTAGCTGCTTCACTCACCGCCATTTTTCCGCCTTCTTTTGGATCTAAATACAAGTATCTCCCATTACAATCAGTTGTCATCGCAAGAGCTTTTTGTGTTCCTCTTACACGTAGGACAGCAGCATCACTACCAGGACCTACAACAGTATTAGTACGAACTTGTGAGTCATAAGTTCCGTATAATGATTGTTTTGACGCAATAGTTGGTTGAGCTAAAAGAGATAATGTTGTTTGTTTAAAGTCTTTTATTTTAGGTTTATATGCTTCTTGTTTTTCAAATTCAATGATGCGTTTTGGTTTTTCTTGTTCGTTATGATACACCGGCGCATCTTCCGCTAACGAGTCAACAGGAATATCCGCGACTTTTTCTCCTTGGAAAAATAATTTATAACGCTTGTCCATTGTTACATGACCAATTGTTACAGCATCTAAACCGTAAGATTCAAATAATTCGATGACTTGTTGTTCTTTTCCTTTTTTGATACAAAGTAACATTCTTTCTTGTGACTCAGATAACATCATTTCATAAGGTGTCATGTCTGTTTCACGTTGTGGCACGTCATCTAAGTAAAGTTCTAATCCTGATCCAGCTTTTGACGCCATCTCTGAACTTGAAGAAACCAAACCAGCCGCACCCATATCTTGAATTCCGACTAAACAATCTGAATGATTTAAAATCAAATCAAGACACGCTTCCATTAAGCCTTTTTCCATGAATGGATCGCCTACTTGTACCGCAGAACGTTGTTGTTCTTCACCTTCTACAAACTCAACTGACGCAAACGTTGCACCATGAATCCCATCTCGTCCTGTTTTTGCTCCAACGTACATGATTGGATTGCCAATTCCTTTTGCTTGTCCTTTTTGGATGTCTTCATGTCTAATTAAACCAACACACATTGCATTCACTAATGGGTTGCCTTCATAACACGCGTCAAACGCAATCTCGCCACCAACAGTTGGTATCCCAATACTATTACCATAGCCACCAATCCCCGCGACTACTTTTTCAATTAAATATTTAGTACGATTAGTTTTAATTTCACCAAAACGTAAAGAATTCAACATAGCAATCGGTCTAGCACCCATACTAAAAATATCACGAATAATTCCACCAACTCCTGTAGCTGCCCCTTCATAAGGTTCAACCGCTGATGGATGATTGTGACTTTCTGCTTTAAACACAACAGCTAACCCATCTCCAATATCCACAATACCAGCACCTTCACCAGGCCCTTGTAAAACATGTTGGTTCGATGTTGGAAAATGTTTTAGCACAGGTTTACTATTTTTATAAGAACAATGCTCACTCCACATGACAGCAAACAAACCTGTTTCTGTGTAGTTGGGTAAACGACCTAAAATCGAATCAGCTATGTACTCATACTCAGAGTCTTTCAAACCCCATTCTTGATAAATCTTAGATTCTTTCACTTCTTCCGGAGTCATTGTTTGTGCTTTTACCATGTTATGCCGTCACCTTTCTTAAATGATTTACGATTGATTGAAATAGTTTTTTGCCATCAGAACTACCTAATAAATCTTCCATCGCGCGTTCTGGATGGGGCATTAAACCAATAATATTTCCTTCCTTATTTGTAATGCCTGCAATGTCTTCCACACTGCCATTTGGATTTGTTTTTTCATAAGTAAAAATAATTTGATTGTTTTCTTTTAATTCTTTTAAAGTTGCATTGTCACAGTAATAATTTCCTTCACCGTGAGCAATCGGTAAGGTAATGATTTCATCTTGTTCATATTCATTTGTAAACATTGTTTGATTATTCTTCACTTTTAATGGTTGCATGCCACAAATGAATTTCAGCGATGTGTTATTTAATAAAACACCTGGTAAAAGACCTGTCTCTGTTAAGATTTGGAATCCATTGCATGTGCCAAAGACTGGTTTTCCTTCACTGGCAAACTGTTTTACTGCTTCCATCACTGGACTTGATTTAGCAATAGCCCCACATCTTAAGTAATCACCATAAGAAAAACCACCTGGCAATAAAACAACGTCATACTCTGACAAGTCAGTTGTTCTGTGTGACACATATTCGGCTTCTTCACCAATCACATCTTGAATAGCTAACAATAAATCTTGATCACCATTTGAACCAGGGAATACTACTACACCAAATTTTGCCATGATTAGTTAACCTCCGTAACAGTAAAGTCATAGGTCTCCATGTTCGGATTAGCTAATAAATTATCACTAATCTTATCAACTTTTGCTTCAGCATCTTGTTTGCTATCTGCTTTAATCACAAAATCAAATACTTTTCCCACGCGAATATCTGATACACCATCTTCACCTAAACGTTTGATAGCTCCATCAATAACTGCAGCTTGCGGATCTAAAATGGATGCTTTGTAGTTTACATACACTCTTACTTTAAACATGATTATTCTCCTTTTCTTTCGCTTAATCGTTTTTCAACTTCTTTATATACACTCACCAAATCTCCAATGTCTTTTCGGTAAACGTCTTTATCTAATGATTTGTTCGTCTTATCTTCCCATAAACGACACGTATCTGGTGTTACCTCATCTGCTAGAATAATGCGTCCGTCACTATCTCGTCCAAACTCCAATTTAAAATCAACTAATGTCAATCCAATAGATGAAAACAATTCTTTTAGACAATCATTAATTGTAAAAGATTGTTCTTTAATAAAAGCCACTTCTTCTTTTGTTGCAATATCTAAATAATCAATATGATCTTCATTCATAAATGGATCATCCAAGGCATCGTCTTTATAATAAAACTCAAGAATGGGTGTTGGTAAGATCGTTCCTTCTTTTATACCAAAACGCTTTGAAAAACTTCCTGCTGCAATGTTTCGAACGACGACTTCAAGCGAAATTATTGTCACAGCTTTAACTAACTGCTCATTCTCACTAAGTTGCTTAATCCAATGATGTATAACTCCTTTTGAAGATAGATATCGAAACACTTCAGAACTAATTGAATTATTCAATTGACCTTTACCAATAATTTCATCTTTCTTTTTACCATTTAATGCCGTTGCCTGATCTAGATAAACCAACCTTAACTCATTTTCTTTTTCTGTCGAATGTACGCTTTTAGCCTTACCTAAATATAAAAATTCTGACATTTCTTTTCTTCCTTTCGTCATTAAAGAACATTTTCATATATTTTATTAACATTATTCATTTAATAAACATATAGTAACAAGAGTTTTTTTGAACGTCAATTAATTATTAACGATAAAACAAAACATTCTCTAAAACGTTCGCTTTTAATATAATTAGTATGATTTTAGACAAAATAAAAAGGCCACGAAAATAGATTTCGCGAACCTCAGTCATTATTTTATTAATCCTACTCTATCAAATAAATCATCAACATGTTTTAAGTGATAGTTATAGTCAAATGCATCGTCTAATTCTTCTTTAGACAAGACAGACATAATTTTTTCATCAGATTCTAGTAATGGTCTAAAATCAGTTTGTTCATCCCAAGAAATAGCTGTTTTTGGTTGTACTAAATCATACGCCTCCTCACGAGACATACCTTTATCAATCAATTTCAATAGCACACGTTGACTATAAATCAAACCAAACGTAGCACCCATGTTACGTTTCATATTCTCAGGGAATACTGTTAAATTTTTAACAATGTTAGTAAATCGTTGTAACATATAATCTAATAAAATCGTTGAATCTGGAATAATAATACGTTCTGCAGATGAATGAGAGATATCTCTTTCATGCCATAAAGACACATTTTCATAAGCTGTTACCACGTGTCCACGCAACACACGAGCCAACCCTGTCATGTTTTCAGAGCCGATTGGATTACGTTTATGCGGCATAGCTGAAGAACCTTTTTGTCCTTTTGCAAAAAATTCTTCGACTTCACGTGTTTCAGATTTTTGTAACCCTCTAATCTCTGTTGCAAATTTTTCAATACTTGTGGCGATTAATGCAATTGTTGCAATATATTCAGCATGTAGGTCACGAGGCAATACTTGCGTTGAAATCTCTTGCGCGCGAATCCCTAACTTATCACAGACAAACGCTTCAACTTCAGGTGGTGTATTAGCAAATGTTCCAACAGCACCACTAATTTTACCCGCTTCAACACCACGAGCAGCATGTTCAAAGCGCTCGATGTTTCGTTTCATTTCTGAATACCATAACGCTAATTTAAGTCCAAATGTCGTTGGTTCCGCGTGTACGCCATGCGTTCGACCCATCATAACTGTGTATTTATGCTCTAATGCTTTTTCTTTTATTACTTCAAGAAACTCAGACAAATCTTTACGTAAAATATCATTAGCTTGTTTCATTAAATAGCCATAAGCTGTGTCAACAACGTCTGTACTTGTTAGGCCGTAGTGAACCCATTTTCTCTCTTGTCCTAAACTCTCAGAAACTGCACGCGTAAACGCCACAACATCATGACGTGTTTCTTGTTCGATTTCTAAAATACGATCAATATCAAACGTCGCATTCTCTCTAATCAATACAGTATCTTCTTTAGGAATTTCTCCTAAGCTTGCCCATGCTTCCGCAGCTAAAATTTCAACTTCTAACCATGCAGCATAACGGTTGTCATCTGACCAGATATTTCCCATTTCTTTACGAGTATAACGTTCTATCATTGTCTTTTCCTTTCTTATTGCCAAATATCTTGATTTTGAATTTCTGTTAATGTTTCTGACATACTATTTGATAATATCGTAATGTGACCCATTTTTCTACCTGGTTTTTCATCTTTTTTTCCATAAAAATGAAAATTCCAATTATTTTTTTCAGAGACAACCTGTTTCGCTTTGCTTTGTTCGTCTCCAATTAAGTTCACCATCACTGCATCACTAAAACTTTTGATATTAGGCATTGCCCATTGGCAGATTCCTAATATATGTGTATCGAACTGACTTGCTGAACACGATTCAATCGTGTAATGACCAGAATTATGTGGTCTTGGTGCAATTTCATTGACTACCAATTCTTCTGTCTCAGTTACAAACATTTCAATCGTAATTGTGCCACATGCTTCAAGTTCTTTACTAATTCGCTTGGCTAGTGATATAGCCTCTTTTGCACATGCTTCACTGATTCTAGCTGGTGCGATACTAGTAAACAAAATATTGTTCACATGCTTATTTTCTGCCACAGGAAACACACTAATCTCTTGACGCTTATTGTTTGAAATGATCACAGAGATTTCTTTTTCAAACGACACCCATTTTTCCAAAATACATGTCGCATTTTTTAGTAATTCTTGACAGTCTTTTATATCCTCTTCACTGCGCAACACAATTTGACCTTTTCCATCGTACCCACCAATGATCGTTTTCAGTACACTTGGAAACCCAATCACTTTAAGTGCTTTTTTTAATTCGTCGACTGAACGAATGACTTCAAATGGAGAAACTGGGATACTATGTTGAACTAAAAATTCTTTTTCAAATTGTCTATTTTGCGATATTTTTAATAGTTTCAACCCTTGAGGGAGTTTGCCTATATTGTCATATGGTTCTAATACTTTAGCATCGACATTTTCAAATTCATACGTCAAAACATCTGATTGATTAGCTAATTTCTTAATAGCAGAGATATCATCATATGACGCTTGAATATGAAAATCACACACTTGAGCAGCTGGACAATTGTCATTAGGATCAAGTACCCCAACAACAAATCCTTTTTCTTTTGCACTTTGAGCCATCATTTGACCGAGTTGTCCACCACCAATAATACCAACTGTTTGCGAAGGCAAGATAGAATTAATCAAAAGAGTCACCACTTTCTAGTACAGTTTTCTTTAACTGCTGTCTATATTGATGCAGATTTTTTCCAATATTTTTATCTGTAATGCCAATAATTTGAGCTGCTAATAAACCAGCATTTTTAGCGCCAGGTTTACCAATAGCTGTCGTTGCGACAGGAATTCCCCCTGGCATTTGAACAATTGATAAAAGTGAATCCATTCCTTTTAAACTTTTTGATTCTACTGGTACACCAATCACTGGTAACGTCGTTAAAGCTGCCACCATTCCTGGTAAATGAGCCGCACCACCTGCTCCTGCGATAACGACTTTATAGCCTTTACTTTCTGCTTCTTGAGCAAAAGCGAACATTAACTCTGGTGTCCGGTGAGCTGAGACAATTTTTTTTTGATATGTTACATTTAGTTCATCTAAGACATCACATGCTTCTTTCATCGTATCCCAATCAGATTTACTACCCATAATCACAGCAATATCACTCATGACTATTCTCCATTCTGTCTTTTTGTTCATTGTAACAAGTGATAAAAATTCTGTCAAAAATATACGTAAGTTTCAAAAGTTATTTGTTTATAATGTTCGTTTCTATTTCTTTTTTAAATGATTCATAGCTATGATTATATAAATGATGGTTATCTTCCGTATAAAATGTTCGACGATGGTCTGATAATAAAAACGACTTAACTGGATGAATTAGGCTCACTGCTCCAAAATTTGGTTCATTATAAACCGATTGAACAACATTTTGACCAAAAATATCAGCCGCCATCATGGCTAATAACTCATTCGCAAAAAAGCCGCCATTCACAGTAATTTCTCGTGGCTCTAATTCAATTAATTCACTGATATAGCGTAAATTATAAAAAATACCTTCGACTATACTTCTAACCATATGATGTTTAGTGTGTTGTAAACTTAGTCCAATGTATTTTCCTTGAGGAGTTGATTGCCAAATTGGGGCACGTTCTCCTGTTAAATAAGGGAAAAATAGTAGCCCGTCACTTCCGATTGGTGATTGACTAAGAGAATGATTTAGCTCTTGATAAATAGACTGACCTTCAAAAAAGATATTTTCAGCCCATGTCATAATTTGTCCGCCATTATTTGTCGCACCACCAATGACCCAATAAGTATCGTTTAAGTAATAGCAAAACGTCTGTCCTTTATCATCTAACTCAATTGTTTTAGATAATTTACGCACCGCGCCACTCGTTCCAATCGTGATGGTATTAAGCGTACCATTTGCGACATAACTAGCATAACTCGCTAAACAACCGTCACTTGCACCAATATAAACTGGGATATTTGGTGTTAAGAATAATTCATCCGCAACATCTTCAAGGAGTGGGGCAGAATAATCCGTATCAACTAACTTAGCTAACATTGATTCATCTGTTCCAACTTTTTTCAAAATGGTGTCATCCCATTTCTTATCATGGATATTAAATAAGCCTGTTGCTGAGGCAATGGAATAATCTACGACAAATTCTCCTGTCAATCGTTCCATTAAGTAATCTTTCATTCCAACCCACCGAATAACATCGTTAAACCATTTTTCTTTTTGGAAATGCCCAATTTTTGCAAAAGGTGACATCTCGTGAATGGGTGTGCCCGTTTTTTTATAATAATTTAGATAGTTTTTTTCTGATTTTATTGTTTCAACAAATGGCTTGCTTTGTGCATCTAGCCAAATATACATCTCTTCGTCTCGTCCCTCAACTATTGGCATAATACTATGCATAGCTGTTGTCAAAACGATTGAATCAATGTTGTAACCCTCTTGTGTCATGGTACGAATACCTCGTACAATTTGACGATAAATGTGAGCTGGACTTTGGAAAACTCTACTTCCTCTATCTGTAAATGTTTCTATCGGTAAGACTAATTCTTCTATAATCGTGTCTTTTTCAAAAATTTGTAACTTAATATTGGTTGTCCCAACGTCAATCGCTAAAGGATACATCCCATATCCACCCTTCTTTTTCTTTATAGTTTTATTTTAACATCAAATCACTGGTTTCACTAAATATCTTCGATGATTAAAGATAAAAAAATTCAAGCCTCTTATTGAGACTTGAATTTATTATCTAATTTCTTTTAATTTACTAATTTCATAAGCATCTTGGTAGTCATTTAAATACTCACAAATCGTTTCAACTGGTAAAAAATCATCTATAGCGTCATGATGGTACACGTGATAATTGATATATTTTGCATATTCTACCATACCTATATCACGACAATTCCCCATCCGTTTTGCGTGCTTTTCACCTTGAATTAAATAAAATTGAGATTTCTGCATATGATTCTTTTGCGCATACAAAATAGAAAGATATGCATCCAATTTAGCTCGTTTCCAGTAAAAATTTAGACTAGAAAAAATTTCTTCTGCTTTTAAGAAATAGATTTCTGCTTCTTCACAATTTTCTAAAGCAAACAACGCCACGCCAACATTAATATAGAATATTGTTAAACTTGAGAGTGCTTGATTACTTTGACACAAATCAATGGCTTTTTCAAACATACCCACAGCATCTTGATACGCTCCATTATTCATCCGTATTTCACCTAAGTAGTTATAGGCTGCTGCAATGCTCACTGAATACTTTTTACTGATTTCATCAGTCAACATAAACGTATTAATAGACTCTTTTAGTAACTTCTCAGCCACCGTATTATTACCGCTCATCATATGATAAAGTCCCTTAAGACGTAATAAAATACCGATTGATTGATGATTGTTTTCTCGAATCGACAAATCCAAAGCCAGTTCTATGTAATAAATCATCTCTTTAGGTTCATTTATCTGAATATAATAATAAATCATTTGCTTATACCCATTTAATAAATAAGAGCTCTCGTTTAATTCTCTTGCTCTAATCAACACGCTTTGAATGTTTGCCACACCTCGCTCATACTCTCCATATTTTATCAAAAAACGACCTTCCAGATACAAATATTGAAGTCTGAGTAAGTTATATATATTTGTTTGTTTATCATCTGGACTTAATTGTGTTAATCGTTGATTAATTTTTGCAAATTGCTCTGTTGCCCATTCTTTGTTGAAACTAAATGGATCCACACCGTATTGTCCTTCAACTGGGAATAGCTCATGATAAAAACCCAGGTACCCTTCAAAATATTTTAGACGATATTTCAAACCACTTAATTCATCTTTTCCATGTTTGTAGTGATAGGCTATCGTGTCATACTGAAGAATATCATTGCCTCCAGGTTTAAGTTGCAATTCTAAAAATTCAGCAATACGGTGATGAAGTACACGTTTTTTAGCAAGAGATTGATTCATATAAACAAACTCCCGTAACTTAACATGAGTAAAACTTGTCGCAATTTTATCTCTAACCACTTTTTCAACTAAGATATTTTTCGATACGAGGCTTTCAATCATCGCCACGATGTCATAACTTGATCTATTGGTTAAAAACACCAGACTATCAATTAAGGCATAATCATAAAAATAAGAAATAATAGACACTAGTTCTTGTTCTTCTTCTGTTAGATATAAAAAGCGATTTCGTAAAGCATCTTTCATCTTCACTGTCATGGTATTTAAATTCATATTGCTATTTAATAGGGACACGTACTCAATTAGGAAAAATAAGTTTCCTTCCGTATGTTGATACACATTGTCGACTATTGTAGTTGTCACATCAAAATGCGGCAATTTTTTGCGAATAAATCCATCTGTTTCCTCATATGAGAAAGGTTCTAGATTGATAACTGCTAACTTACCACTCTGTTTTAATGTATTGATAAATTTGTCCAATGGATAACGCTCAACACTTCTAGCGGACATCAGAAACATCGCATTTGTATGGCAATGTAGTATAACAGTCGTCAACAAATCTAAACTGGATTCATCCATCCACTGAATATCATCAAATAAGAAAATAAGTTGTTGTTGTTGAGATAACTTATTAATAGCTTCTATCATCAAATCTGACAACATCTTTTCCTTGTAAGGTTCTGTCTCTCCATGCGAAATCACTTCAAGAAATGGCTGAGTAAAACTAGGAAAAACTTTTCGAATCACTTTTTGCCAAACAAGTGGATCAATTAATTCTTGATTTTCTATTATAACCGTCAATTGATCAATAATTTTTTTCCATGGACGTAACAAATGATTTTCTTCTGCTTGATAGCACTGTGTTTCGATGACTTTAAACTCATCTGACACGCTATCTATCGCCCGATTTATCAACGCACTTTTTCCAATACCTGCTTCACCACGAACCACCACAGATTGATAAGACTGACGACTTTTAAAAGCCGCAAAATTGACTGATAATTGTTGTAACTCTTCTGAACGACCATAAAATAGTGATGAAAAACGTTGATTGTTCGTCGTATTTTCTGACAAAATCCTCTCAAGTGACGTTTCATAAATGACTTTTGTTTGTTTGTTTGGTGTAACGCCAAGCTCTGATTTCAACAAATTGGATAACTTATGATAAACATCTACTACTTTATTATCTCGGCTTTGTTGTTGATAAAAAGTCATCAAATACTGATAGTTAATTTCATTAAATTCATCAATAAACATTAATTGTTCAATCGCTTCTTCCACATGCTCATTCACACCATTGGCAATATCTTGTTCTATTCGGCGATGAACGGTCTCAACGAACTTTTTCTCAAAAAAGCTTTTCATCCTAACAACCCAAAAATCAAATCCTTCACATTCTTTTAAATAAAACCCTTTCAAAAATTCACCTTTATAAAGATAATAATACGTTTCAGGATCCTGAGTAAATTGCGCCACATCACTTGTGAAGTTAATTGTGTCATTTAACATTAACAATGATTTATTTGGAGAAATAATTAGCTCCATGCCTAAACTTTTATTTGCTTGGTAAATGGCGTTTCGAAGATTTTTTTTTGCATTCTTATCACTCTTATCTGGCCATAACAGTCCTGATAATTCATCACGACTAACGGTTTTATTAATTAATAAATAATAAAGCATGGCATTGATTTTAGAAAAAGAAAACAAAACAATCTCACCATCTAAACTTACTTCTGGTGTTCCAAACAATCGACAATTTAAATAATTTCCCATACCGTAAAAACTCTCCCCACTTTAACAAATCACACCTTTTTTGTATATTAACGATATACACATATACCCTGTCACCATAATTATACTATTTTGTTATAGTAAAAGAAATCGTTTTCGGAAAAATCAAGATAATAAAACCCTCTCAATGTAAAAAACGAGAGGGTTTAGAGATTTGGATAGGAAGTCCACTCTAATCGTTATTTAAATAAATCACTTACTGCTGATTTTACTTTTTCATCATCAGCTAAATATGGAATCGTGATATGATCTGATCCTTTTCTCACTTCATTATATTCCATTGATGTTTCAATCGCATGGTCATTTCTTGCCCAACTACGACGAGCAACTCCACCCATAGTGTCCCATGCAATCGCAGATTTGATGATGTCGTCTGTTAATTCAGTTCCATCTAATACTAGACCAAAGCCACCGTTGATAGATTTACCAATACCAACACCACCACCGTTATGTAAAGCGATTAAACTCATACCACGAGCAGCATTCCCTGCGTAACATTGTGTTGCCATATCAGCCGTTACATTACTCCCATCTTTAATATTTGATGTTTCACGGAATGGTGAGTCTGTTCCAGATACGTCATGATGGTCACGACCAATCATCACAGGGCCAATTTCCCCACGGCGAACCATTTCGTTAAATTTAAGCGCAATATTCACTCGTCCCATTGCATCTTGATATAATATACGAGCTTCTGTTCCAACAACTAATTTGTTATCTTCAGCATCACGAATCCAGTTGTAGTTATCACGGTCTTGATAACGACGAGTTGGATCGATTACTTCCATTGCAGCTCTATCTGTTGCCATTAAGTCTTCATGTTTACGTGATAAACATACCCATCTAAATGGACCATAACCATAATCAAATAACATAGGACCCATAATATCTTCTACGTATGATGGCCAGATAAATCCATCTTTATCATCCACACCATTTTTAGAAATTTCTTTAATTCCTGTGTCATAGATAGCTTTCATAAATGAATTACCATAGTCAAAGAAGTAAGTTCCTTTGCTTGTTAATGATTTGATCACGTTAAAGTGACGAGCTAACGTGTCATCAATCATTTTTCTAAATGTTTCTTGATCCTCAGCAAGTAAACGAGTTCTTTCTTCAAATGTGATACCAACTGGACAATAACCACCTTCATATACGTTATGACAAGAGGTTTGGTCTGATAATAAATCAACATGGATATCATGTTTGTCAACATATTCAAGTAAGTCAACAACATTACCATGATAAGCAATAGATGTTGAATCTTTGTTATCTAAATATTCTTTAGCTAATGTCATTGTTTCTTCTGGTGTTTCAGTCACATGACTAATCCATCCTTGTTCTAAACGAGTATCGATACGAGAGCGGTCAACTTCAGCTACAATTGTCACTGATTTAGCAATCTCACCAGCTTTACCTTGAGCCCCACTCATACCACCTAAACCTGATGTTATGAATAGTTTTCCAGTTAAATCTCCATCGTCTGGAATTCCTAATTTCAAACGACCGGCATTTAATAATGTATTAAATGTTCCGTGAACAATCCCTTGAGGACCAATGTACATCCATCCTCCAGCAGTCATTTGTCCGTAGTTTGTGACACCCATTTGTTCTGCGATTTCCCAGTCGTGAATATTGTCATATTCCCCAACAAGTAAACCATTTGTGATGATGACTCTTGGAGCATCTTTTTTAGAAGCAAATAAGCCTAATGGGTGACCAGATTCAAGAACCAATGTTTGTTCATCAGTCATCTCTTCTAAGTAACGTTTAATTAATTGATACTGCATCCAGTTTGAACAGACTTGGCCTGTTTCTCCATAAGTCACTAATTCATATGGATATAGTGCAATGTCAAAGTCTAAGTTATTATCAATCATCACTTGCATTGCTTTAGCTGCGGTACATTTTCCCTTATACTCATCTATTGGTTTACCATAGATGCGTTCTTTTGGATACCAACGATAGCCATAAATACGACCTCTTGTTTTTAATTCTTCTAAGAATTCTGGAATCACTTGATCATGAAATTGTTCTGGTACATAACGAAGCGCATTTTTTAATGCTAATTCAGTTTGTGCTTCAGTTAAACGGAATCCTCTGTCTGGGGCACGACGAATGCCTTCTTCGAATTTCGGAATATCTGGTAACACATCTGGCAATTTAATCGTCATTGCTTTACTAATATCAGTATTTTTAATCATTGTTACTTCCTCCTTAGTTTATCTTGAGTTACTTATCTCTTTTCCTGCAGACATAAGTGAATGAATCATTAAGTTATGGCTTTAGTTTATCCTCCCATAGTCTATTATGGGTCAATTTACAGCAAAAAGTCTCTTTTTTTCTCTTTTTTTTCTAAAAAAAATTTTTTGACCCTTTTTAGATGATACAAGACTACATTATACTCATTAAATGGTTATAATTAGTGTAAGAATAAAAGGAGGAATCTTCATGAAAGCAGATAAACTATTAGTACACTTTAGTCAAATTTTTTCACCGATAGATAAACAACGAGCATTAAAGGGAGCAGAAATGTCTGAAGCAACCATTATTGAAGATGGTTACATTGCCATTAAAAATGGTAAAATTTTAAAAATTGGTAGTGGGACTCCTGACGACTCTCTAATTGGTGATCATACTAAAATCCATGATTATAAAGGAAAACTTGCAACACCAGGATTGATTGATTGTCATACTCACTTAGTATATGGTGGCAGCCGTGAAAATGAATTTGCCAAAAAATTAAATGGTGTCTCTTACTTAGATATTTTAAAAGAAGGTGGCGGTATTTTAAGTACTGTACGCTCGACAAAGAGTGCTTCTTTTGACACCCTTTACGATAAATCAAGTCATTTATTAGATGAGATGTTAATCCACGGTGTAACAACAGTTGAAGCAAAAAGTGGTTATGGTCTTGATTGGGAAACAGAAAAAAAACAAATGAATGTGGTAAAAGAATTAAATCATACTCATCCAATTGATTTAGTGTCAACATTTATGGCAGCTCATGCTATTCCTGAAGAATTTAATGACGATGGGGATGCGTTTATCGATCAAATCATCATTGAGATGCTACCAAAAGTAAAAGAAGAAAATTTAGCAGACTTCTGTGATATATTCTGTGAAACTGGTGTATTTACAGCGGAGCAATCTCGTCGCTTACTTCAAGCAGCAAAAGACTTAGACTTCAAATTGCGTATTCATGCTGATGAAATCGACTCAATCGGTGGAGTTGATGTGGCGGCAGAACTTGAAACAGTGAGTGCGGAACATTTAATGGCTGCTACTGATGAAGGGATCAAAAAAATGAGTGAAGCAGGTGTTATTGGTAACTTATTACCAGGAACAACGTTCAGTTTAATGGCTGATACTTACGCTCCTGCCAAAAAAATGTTAGATGCTGGTATGGCTATTACATTGTCCACTGACTCAAACCCTGGAAGCTGTCCAACAGCAAACATTCAATTTATTATGCAACTTGGTTGTTTCAAAATGCATTTAACACCAATCCAAGTATTTAATGCCGTGACAATCAATGCTGCTTACTCAGTTGGTTTAGGGGAATCAATCGGAAGTTTCACAGAAGGAAAACGTGCTGACATTGCCGTATTTGATGCACCAAATATTGATTATCCATTATATTTCTTTGCAACAAACTTAGTCAAAGATGTTTATAAAAATGGAGAATTGGTTTCAAAAAATCGACAACTTGTGTAAGTCTTATTTTTACCTGTCATGTGAAAATGAGTTTATAAAAAGCCACCTAGCAAATCGCTAAGTGGCTTTTCTATTGATTTAAAATTCAAAATCATCAAATTTTCCAATTGTGTGGACATTTTCTGAGATACTAACAAAGGCCTCATTATCCGCTTCTTTGATTGCTTCTTCCAATAATGGCATTTCATAACGTGTAATAACCGTCAAAAGAACCACTTTTTCACGGTGATCATACGCTCCTTCTGCTTCATTTAAAATCGTCACACCTCGAAGTAATCGCACCTTAAGTTCGGCGATCACTTTTTCAGGCTGTCTAGTAATGATTAAAGCTTGCATTTTTTGTTGTTTAGTAAAAATAAAATCAGTCACTTTTCCACTCACAATAATGGATAGCAAACTATAAAAAGCATACGGAAAACCAAATAGATAGCCTGCTGCTATTACAATAATCCCGTTGATTACCATCGAAATTGAGCCGATACTACGCCCTGTCTTGCGTCGAATCACAATAATCCCAATATCAAGTCCACCTGTAGCAACACCATTTTTTAAAGCTAATCCTAGAGAACTCCCTCCAATGGCCCCACCAAACAGTGCACAGATAATTGGGTCTTTAGTTAGTACAATTTCAGGTACAATGCTAATTGCAAGGGATGCGGCTGTCACACTTATTAAAGTAAAAATGACAATTTCTTTATTCATTTTTCTCCAACCATAAATTAAAAATGGTAGATTCATCAAATAATAAATGACCGATATTGACCAATTAACGCCAAACCATTTGTCAAAAACAGTGTTTACTATTTGAGAAAAACCAGTGATTCCACCAGTATAGATTGAAGCTGGATGCCAAAACATGTTCAAAGCAATCGCGTATAATAACGCGTATAAAAATATAACCGTTAATTTACGAGTATAATCAGCAATGGTACTAGAGTCCTTGCTAAATCGTTTCATAGTAAGTCTCCTCCAAAGATACGTTTACTCCCCTATTATGTTGTTGTAAACATTGCTAAAGGATGTATAAATATCATCTAATGAAACGGTTGTCTCTTCACCTGTCACCATATTTTTTACACGAACAACTTTTTCTGCTAATTCTGATTCACCAATAATTAAAACAAGTTTGGCATTTAATTTATCTGCCGATTTAAATTGTGCTTTGGCTTTACGATTTAGAAAATCACGTTCACAAACAAATCCAGCTTGTCTTGCTGCTTGTGCTAATTTTAAACTTTCACAGTTTGTCTCTTCACCTAGACCAACAACATATACATCCACGTTGTTTGCTGCAGGTATTTCTACTCCTTCAGCATCCATTGTAATTAAGACACGTTCAATCCCCATACCAAACCCAAATCCTGAATCATGACTATCTGGTCCATTAAACTCTGAAACCAATCCATCATAACGTCCACCAGCACAAATTGTGGTAATCGCACCATTAAATCCTGGCGCATTACTCATAATTTCAAATACGGTGTGATTGTAGTAGTCAAGACCTCGAACCATTCTATGATCGACTACATACTCCACACCCATTGCATCAAGTAATGATTTCACTTCAGTAAAGAAAGCATTTGACTCTTCATCTAGATAATCTAAAATTGACGGTGCATTTTCGACAATTTCTTTATCTTTTTTATCTTTACTATCTAATACTCTAAGTGGGTTAGTATGTAAACGACGTTTTGAGTCATCACTTAATTGGTCGCTTAAAGGCTCTAAATAATCAATTAATGCTTGGCGATAAACCATACGATTTTCTCTTGTTCCAAGTGAGTTAATCACTAATTGAGTATGTGTCACGCCTAAACGTTTAAAGAAATCTAGTGCGACTAAAATCCCTTCAACATCTGTTGCTGGATTACTACTACCTAATACTTCAATCCCCATTTGGTTAAATTGACGTAAACGTCCTGCTTGAGGGCGTTCATAGCGAAACATTGGGCCAATATAAAAAGCTTTAAACGGATTTTGATGTTCCGGTCCGAATAATTTATGCTCAACGTATGAACGAACTAATGGAGCAGTTCCTTCAGGTCTAAGCGTAATATGGCGATCACCTTTGTCTTTAAAATCATACATCTCTTTTGTCACGATATCTGTTGACTCACCAACACCTCGTGTAATAACTTCAATATGTTCAAACATTGGCGTTCTGACTTCATGAAAGTCATATTTTTTTAATACGTCACGTGCAGTTGATTCTACAAACTGCCATTTTTCTGATTCACCTGGTAAAATATCGTTTGTTCCTTTTGGTTTCTGATATTTCATCGTCATACACCATCCTTTTCTCGTTATATTCATACTACATAATATTGATTCGATACTCAATAGTTATCACGACTTATTTAAAAATAAAGCTCTGAATCTTAATCAATTCAGAGCTTTATAAGTGGTTTATTTATTTTCTAAAATCAAATTCGATATCTAAGTCTACAACTTCTTCAACAGCTTTTAATAATTCGCCATTGATTAATACATCTGTGGCTTTTTCTAATTCGTCATACATTTCAATATCTTTATCTAAATCAATGAATTTCACATATTTTCTAAAGACATCATACGCTACTTGAGTTCCTTTACCTAATACACCACGGTCTTTAATGAAGTCAATAGCTTGACATGCTGCCATCATTTCAGTTGCGACGATACGACGAGAGTTTTTCGTAATATCTCTAGCAGTTCTAGCTGCTGTTGTTCCCATACTGACAAAGTCTTCTTGGTTTTCACAAGATGTAATTGAGTCCACACTTGCTGGATGTGATAAGATTTTGTTTTCTGATGCTAATGATGCTGCAGCATATTGTGTAATCATAAATCCTGAGTTAACGCCTGGATGTTTCACTAAGAATGAAGGCAAACCACTTAAGTTAGTATTTACCAAACGTTCAACACGACGTTCAGACACGTTACCAATTTCAGCAGAACCAATTCCTAAATAGTCAAATGGTTGTGCCATTGGTTCACCGTGGAAGTTACCTCCTGAAATAACATCTCCACTACGAGTGATAATTGGATTATCTGTTACAGAGTTAATTTCGATTTCCACTTTTTTCTTCACGTAAGCCACAGTATCTTTACTTGCACCATGAATTTGAGGCATACAACGTAATGTGTAAGGATCTTGTACACGTTCAGCTGTTGCTTGCGTTGTTAAGGTACTTCCTTCTAACATGTGACGAATATTTTTCGCTGTTGCAAGTTGCCCACTTTGAGGACGAATAATATGTAACTCTTCATCAAAGGCATTTACAATACCATTGTGTACTTCTAATGATAATGCTCCGGCAATGTCTGAAAGTTTTAATAACTCGATTGAATCATGTGTTGCTAATGCTCCGATAGCGGTTAAAACTGTTGTACCGTTAATTAAAGCCAAACCTTCTTTTGCTTCTAAGTGAATCACTTCAACACCAGCACGAGCCATTGCTTCTTTACCTTCTAATAATTCACCATTGTAATAAGCACGCCCTAATCCTAACATTGGTAACACCATATGTGATAATGGTGCTAAATCTCCTGAAGCTCCTAAAGATCCTTTTTCTGGAATATGTGGTACAACGCCATTATTTAACATAGCCATTAAGGTTTCAATGGTACTTAAACGAATACCTGAATAGCCTTTTAATAAAGAGTTGATACGGATTAACATAATAGCACGTACTTCATCTTCTCCTAAAGGATCACCAAATCCACTTGAGTGAGTACGAATTAAGTTTTCTTGTAATTGTCTAGTTTCTTCTTGTGGAATACTTACTTTAACAAGGGAACCAAATCCAGTATTGACACCATAAGTTACTTTTTTACTGTCGACAATATCATCAATAATTTTTCTTGAAGCATTCACTGCCTCGATTGCTTCTTGTGATAACGTAATTGTTGCACCTTTTCTTGCTACCTCTACCACTTGTTCCAATGTTAAATCATTACCTGTTAATGTAATTACTTCAGTCATTATTGCTTCCTCCTAAACTCATTTTCAACTTAACAACTCACTTCACTCATTCAATACTCTTTAACCCTTTATTTCGCTTTACTTGCGTTTTTACCATTCAATACGAAATAGAAAATTGCAGCGATAATGATACCAATACCTCCAGCAATTAAACTCTTACTGTTTGCTCCCATGACAAGCATCCACACACTAACTGCTACAGCAAGTAGTGGAATCACTGGACCAAATGGTAAGCTAAAGGCTGTTTCCACACCAGGATTTTTCTTACGTAAGAAAATAACGGCGATTGCTGTTGGGATATATTGAATAAATCTAAACACAACACTTAATTCTGCTAATTGTTCGAAACTTCCACTTAATAATAATAAACAAGTCAATACACAAGAGATGATAATGGCTACATAAGGTGCGTCTTTTTTATTTTTCTTAGAAACGATTTTTGGTAGTAAACCTTCATCAGAAATACTTGCTCCATAACGAGGAATCATCATTGAATCCCCAACGTTTAATCCAAGAATTGAAATAAGTGCCCCGATGGAAATAATCCATCTACCAGCAGGTCCTATCATCATAGCAAAGGCATCTTGTACAGGCGCATTTGTTTCTAAAATCCCCACTCCAAGCATCGCAATGGTTCCAGCGATAATCATGAAGTAAAGAATTGATACGATACTAATTGAGCCAATAATTGCTTTTGGAACATTTTTCTTCGCATTTCTCATCTCACCAGCTACAACTGGTAACGCTTCAAATCCGATAAACGCATAAAATACTGTCATTGATGTTCCGGCCATAGCCTTAGATAACGTCATACCTTCTTTTAGTTGTAGGAATGGTGTAAAGTTACCAGCGTCAAAACCATTTTTAATAAAGAAAATACTCATAAAGGTAAACGCAATAATAGGAATCAATTTTGCGATCGTGATACTGATGGTAAAAATTTTGGATGTTTTAAGTCCGGTACTATTAATAATAGATAATAATATCACTAAAATAACACTAATCGCTTTATTATGCCCTTCTAATGCAGGTATTGTAACAATTAATAATTTGGCAAATCCTGCTGCCATTGCTGACCAAGCGATAATCGTTACAAACCAACCTAATAGTCCAACGATAAATCCAACTAAATCACCAAAAGCTGATTTAGAATATTGGAACGCACCACCATTTTTGTCAAAATAACACGCCACTTCAGCAAAACATACTGCCAAAAGTAACACCAACACCGCATCAAATACCATGGCTAATAGAGAAGCTGGTCCTAAATCTCGATAAATTGTTTGTGGTAATAAGAAAATACCTGAACCAACTACTGCATTAATACCGTAAAGTGTTGCACCGCCTAAACTAAATTTTGAACTTTCTGAGTTTATTTCGGTTAATTTAATCTCATCAACCGGTGTTTTTGTTTCGGTAATCATAAGGGGCCCCTTTCCGATCATCTGATCGTTAACATAATTTGTTCATTTTTAATATATAAAAATGCTTCCTATCCAAATTATTTTTATTAGAGCGACTTTTCATTTTTCCAAACAACAACTTCGACAGTTGCTGGTGATTGTTGTGGTTGATGAGATTCTATACTAATCATCGAAATCGTACGACTCTCTTCTACCATGACACAATCTCCGGCTTCCAACTTGGCAACATGTTTTTCTTCTTGGTCTATATACGTCATGACTCCATCAACCAACATATAGTAAAAGTATCGAACACAAGGTAATAATTGTCTATCACGAATAGTTGAAACAGCAGACATTTCACTAGTGTAGGTTGGTTTAAAGATAACGTTAAAGTCTTGACATTTCCCGACACTTTTTGTTTTATCTGCTCCATCAAACGCATCAACTTCAAACGGTTTCATTTTTTTATTAACAGTAAACGATTCTGATTCATGTGTCAGTTCTAATGGATGATTCAATGACATCAACAAACGCTTATAGCCAGGTAATGCTGAAAATGTGCTTTCTTCGATTTCTACTGAAGCCGTAGAAATACGGTAGTCAAATTTTCCAGGCTCATACTTACCCGTTGGTGGGTAGAGAAACACTTGGATCGTTTCTCCTCCACTCCAACGAGATGTTTGATGATCATTCTGTTTAAATAAATGATACGACATATTTTTTCCTCTACCTTTTAGAACAATCCAGTAATGTTACCTTCTTCATCGATATCAATTCTTTCAGATGCAGGTGATTTTGGTAGTCCTGGCATTGTCATAACTGCGCCAGTTAACGCTACGATAAAACCTGCACCAGCAGATACTTTGAGATTTTTAATCGTAATCGTAAAGTCTTTTGGTGCACCAACAAGTGTCGCATCATCAGAGAATGAGTATTGCGTTTTCGCCATACAGATAGGCAACTTATCGTAACCCAATTCTTCTAATTGTTTCAATTGTTTTTTAGCCGGTGCAGTTAATTCAATTCCTTTACCACCATAAACCTTTTGTACAATCTTAGTTAATTTTTCTTCTATTGAATCTTCTAAGTCATATACGTAGCTGAAACTATTATCTTGTTCTGCTAACTCCATGACTTTTTCAGCTAACTCAATACCACCTTCGCCACCATTAGCCCAAACGTCAGATAAAACAACTTCTACGCCACGCTCTTTACATGCTTTTTCAACTGCTTCGATTTCAGCATCTGTATCTAATGGAAATTTGTTGATTGCTACAACAACAGGTAACCCATAAACGTCTTGAATGTTTTCAATATGTTTGTCTAAGTTAGTTAATCCTTTAACAACGGCTTCTACGTTTTCTGGTTCTAATTCTTTCTTAGGAATGCCACCGTGCATTTTAAGAGCTCGAATTGTTGCGACTAATACAACGGCATCAGGTTTGATATTTCCTAAACGACATTTAATATCGATGAATTTTTCAGCACCTAAGTCTGCTCCAAAGCCAGCTTCTGTGATCGCGTAATCTGCGTATTTCATCGCCATTTTTGTTGCAATAATACTGTTACATCCATGTGCAATATTGGCAAATGGTCCACCATGAATAATGGCTGGTGTGTGTTCTAATGTTTGAACTAAGTTTGGATGAATCGCATCTTTAAGTAAAGCTGCCATTGCACCTTCTGCTTTCAAATCGCCAGCAGTAACTGGTTTTCCTTCAAAATTATATGCTACTACCATGTTTTTCAATTTTTCTTTTAAGTCATCAATATCATTTGATAAACATAACACAGCCATAATTTCTGATGCTACAGTAATATCATAACCATCTTCTCTAGGAACACCATTGACGCGTCCTTGTAATCCATTCACAATATGACGCAATTGACGGTCATTCATGTCAACAACACGTTTCCATGTAATGTTACGACTATCAATGCCTAAGGCATTACCATGATGAATATGGTTATCAATCAAAGCAGCTAATAAATTATTTGCTGCGCCAATCGCATGGAAGTCACCAGTAAAATGTAAGTTAATATCTTCCATAGGGACAACTTGAGCATGTCCACCACCTGCTGCTCCACCTTTCACACCAAATACTGGTCCTAATGATGGTTCACGTAAAGCGATCATTGCCTTTTTACCTAATTTAGTAAAGGCATCAGCTAACCCAACAGATGTGGTTGTTTTTCCTTCTCCAGCTGGAGTTGGTGTAATAGCTGTTACTAAAATTAATTTACCGTCTTTTTCATTTTCTAGCCTAGTTAATTCACGAGCATCTAATTTCGCTTTATAATTACCATAAAGTGTTAAATCCTCTTCTTTTAATCCTAATGGAGCCGCTACCTCTTTAATTGGTTTCATTTCAACTGAATTTGCGATTTCGATATCTGATAAATGTGCCATAACTTTTTCTTCAACCCTTCCATTTAATTAATTAACATCTTTTTTAAACGACTTTTAATGTTTCCTCATAAATTTCATCTGCTAATAAACAACCCTTAGCTAATAATGCTTCACCGTCTTGTCGATAAGACGCGACAAATTCTTCATTCTTGATACCTGATAAATTAATTAAAACATTCAGCCATGCGCCTTGAATCCCAGCTTTTAAGCTAAGTGCTGCAACACCTAAGTCACTTGCTGCATTAGTATTTGATTTTCCAATAGCACGTTTTGTCACTTCAAGTGCTTCTAACATTAACTTCATCATATCAAATGGTGATTTAGCTGCTCCTTCTAAAGCTAATTGCATAGCCGCACGTCTAGCTGCTTTTTCATCATCTGTTTCTTTTGGCATACTAAACACTGCTGAAACTGCGTTAAATGCTTCTGTATCTTTATCTATTGCTTCAAGTAAATTCTTTTGGAGTTGTTTTGTTTGATCGAACACTAATTTAATGTCATCTTCATATTCAGCATATTTCTTTTTACCAATTGTTAATTCACAAACCATTTTTGTTAAAGAAATTCCCATTGTTGCAGATAATGCCGCTGCTGATCCTCCTCCAGGAGCGGGAGCATCTGATCCCAATGTTTCAACAAATTCACTCACTGTTAATTCGACTAATTTCATATTTAGCAGCTCCTTAATTTAATAAATGATTTTCTAATACTTGTTTACCATAATCAAAGTCTTCTACTTGTAGGTAGTATTCGGCACAATCAATCAATGCTTTTGCTGGTGTTAGACCAATGATTTCACTACCAATAATATTTACGCCATAACGTTTTGCTTCAAAACGAATTGTTTCAAATGTACGGTAAAGTGGCGTTCCTTCAAAGTTAACCATGTTCATAGAAACTTGAGCGATGTTTCTATCTTCTAACATAACCCCAATACCTTTACAATATTTAAATCCACCACCAGAAGCACGAATGATACGAGCAATCTTGTTAGCAATATCAATGTTATCAGTATCTAAGTTGACGTTGAAGGCTACTAATGGCATTCTTGCTCCAACTGCTGTAATTCCTGCTGTAGGATGGATAACTCTTTCACCAAAATCAGGCGCCCATTCTTCTTCTTTTAATTTTTCTGGCATGCCTTCAAATTGTCCTTTACGCACTTTTGCCAAGTTTTTACGAGTTGGGGCAGATGCTGATTCTTCATATAAGAAAATTGGGATATCTAATTCATCGTTGATGCGTTTTGCTACTTTTTTCGAAATGTCGATACATTCTTCTAACGTTACATCTTTAATCGGGATAAATGGAACAACGTCGGTTGCACCCATTCTAGGATGTTCTCCTGTATGTTTTGTCATGTCAATATTTTCACTTGCATATTTAACTAATTGAAAAGCAACTTCTTGAATACCATCTTCATCCCCAACAAGTGTAAACACACTACGGTTATGACTTTTATCTGAAGAATGATCTAACAACGTCACTCCACCGACACTTTTTGCCACTGAAACTAATCCGTTAATTACTTCTTCATTTTTACCTTCACTAAAATTTGGGACACATTCAATAATTTTTGCCATTATAAACAACATCCTTTCAATTTATGGTTTGATACACGTAAAAACTATGTACAGATACTATAACCTACTTTTATAATAAAAAGTAAGAATTTACTTCTTTTTTTCACTCCCTTACTTTTGTTAAAATAAAGCACAACTTATTAGGTAGCGCTTTCAATCGACATCCAAAGAATAGCACCCTTTAAATAACAAGTCAACAATACTTTTATATAAAAAGACAACGTGTGAAATAATTAGTAATGATCATTCTTTATACAATTTTTTTATTTTATTTACTAAAAAAAACCAAGTTAAAAAAATCGTTTTTTCTAGTCTTAATCTTTTGACCTTTTTTTGACAAATTTGCCGTTGAATAAGATAAAGAGTTATAAAATCATTGTCATGTCAATACTTATTGTATTGTAAACCTAGTTTTTCAACAGAAGTTTTTTATCATATTGACAATTTAAATACCTTATCAAAAATAAAATGATTTTTTATTCTAGTTTTACTCATTAAAATTTCATCGTTTTTAAAAAAGAGTTTTGACGATTATTAGATAAAAAAATTATGTTAAAAAAATAATTAAATAACAAAAAATTTTTTTAGAGGTGATAAAAATGACGATATACTTACTAGCAGATTTTGGAAGTACCTACACTAAATTGACTGCGATTGATGATGTGAAACAAGACATTATTACAACTAGCAAAGCCTATACGACAGTTGAAACAAATGTATTAGATGGATACAACCAAGCCTATAACGATTTGTTTTCTGGTGTAAACAAACCTCATATAGATAAAGTATTAGCTTGTTCCTCAGCTAAGGGAGGGGTTAAAATAGTCGCTATCGGTTTATCTCCTACTTTAACCGCAGAAGCTGCTAAACGAGCGGCTTTAGGTGCTGGTACTAGAGTGTTAAAAGTCTACAGTTATGGATTAAAGCCTCATGATATAGAAGAAATAGAACAACTTCAACCAGACGTTATCCTTTTAAGTGGGGGAACAAATGGAGGAAATGAAAAAATATTTTAAAAGATGCTACATTATTAACCGAACTTTCTTTAAAAGTACCCGTCGTAGTAGCCGGAAATGGAGAAACTTATCCAGAAATAAAAGCGCTTTTTAAACAATTTTGTGTTAATTTCCGTTTTACAGAAAATGTAATGCCGCAAATCAATCAACTAAATACTGAACCAACTAGAAAAATATTACGTCAAATATTCATTCATAATATCGTAAAAGCAAAAGGAATGGGTGACATACAAGCTTCATTATCTAACGATATTATTCCTACCCCATCCTCTGTTTTATACGCTGCAGAGCTTTTATCGAAAGGAACGAAAAAAAATAAAGGTTTTGGAAATATTCTTATTGTTGATGTAGGTGGAGCCACGACGGATATCCACTCCATTGATAGCGGCAAAAAACAACAAAAAAACGTCCAATTTGATGGATTAGAAGAACCATTTAGTAAGAGAACTGTCTAAGGAGATTTAGGAATGCGTTACTCTGCTAATAGTTTATTAGAAAGTACCTCTTATCAATCATTTGCTACTTATACTTCTTTTGACGAGGAAACGATTAAAGAAAAATGTCATTTTAGAAGTCAACACCCTGAATACATTGCTGATACTATAGAAGAAAAAATCATGGATAACACTATTGCAAAAATCGCCATTAAAACAGCGATTAATCGTCACGCTGGCTACTATATAAAAGAGCAAACACCTTCTCGTACGATTTATCATCAATATGGCAAGGATTTACGACTCTTCACGACAATTATTGGTACAGGTGGAGTTCTTGTTCACAATGATCACCCTGAGGATGTTTTATCCGCTGCTCTTTCACCAACTAATAAGACCCTCTTAACACCTGAACAAAGTATATATACTTAGATAAAGCATATATACTTTCAGCAATATGGTTATTATCAACAGTGGATAAAGATTTAGCTTGTAACATTGCGATGAAATATCTTACTAAATTAAACTAAAAAAATCCTCCGAGAATAGCTTCTCGGGGGATTCTCATTTTCTTTTTAGAAGTAATTAGTGATAAACGCAACTGTTTCTACATCTAATCCTAATCCTTCAAAATCTTTTTCAAACTGTTCTAATTCTTTTGCTTCATACTTATCATATTTATCCACATCATGTAATAGACGTTTAATCTCATGTAATGCTCTACGTTGCACATACCATTTTTTAATTTCGTATTTTTTATCAGGAGTATCTTCTAAACTAACTTCTTCATCTAAGTATTTGTCTAATTTTTCCATTACTTTAGCAATATCATCTAATACTTTTTCTTCTTTCTTATCATAGTTTGTCATATAAATCTCCTCCTAAAATAGCACATTTATTATTACATGGTTAGTCTACTACTATTTAGTCAAAATTGAAAATGATAACCTATAATAAACGGCTATCTATTCACATTTAATTAAAAGTCAAAATATGATGTTGGGTTTAAATAATGTTTCCACATATCTGTACTTATCCCAAAATGTAAATGACTTCCTGTTGAATTTCCAGTGCTACCAACTAATCCAACAATATTACCACTTGTTACTTTTTCTCCAAGAGACACACTAATTGAATTTAAATGGAAATAATTTGTGTATAAATCATTTAAATGTTTGATAATCACATAATTTCCTGCAGACGGATCAAATCCTGTTCCAACAACCACACCATCACTAGAAGCAAGTACAGGTGTATTAGCAGCAATAGCTAAATCGATTCCATCATGATGTTCACTTCCCCTTTGTCCAAATGGGCTTGAAATAATGTATTTTTCATCCAATGGTAATGTAAAGATGGCTTTTTTCTTTGATTCTGGATTCATAATTTCATAAGTATCTACTTGTTTATTATGTTTTGTTACACGCTTACCTTTTTTCACTGCTTGATCAAAATAAGTTAAATCATATGTTTTAATTAAAGAATTTAATTTTTCATCATAACGTGTATCTGTCGCATATTTTCCTGTTAAAAAAGCAGTTGCTTCTTTATATGACTTAGCTTCCTTTTTACTGACTCCTTTATAAAAGTTTTCATTAGATGCTAGTCCTGACTTCATTAATTTTGCATAATCTTCAAGAGATTCTTTTGTTGAAGGGTATTTTCTAAATTTTGCTTGAATACCATATAATTGACCAGAACCATTATCTTCTAATGTATAAAAAGAAGCTGATTCGCCCTTATATTCACCTTTTATACCAAATAAATTATAATTTGGATAAGCTGATAAAGAGCTTTGACCACTTCCAGATTCTAAAATAGCTTGTGCAATCATGACTGAAGCATATAAGTCATATTCTTGACCAATTTTTCTAGCAGATTCACCTATCTCATTAATGAACTCTTGTGTTGTTTTTGTGACTGCAAAATGAATTGGTGAATTTTCTTTATTACTAGTTATTTGACTGGCATCACCAAAATAAGTAGCTTCTGACTGAGCAGGATAACTAACCACTGGTTTTTGTTCGGATTTTTGCTCTGGTTTTTCTTCTGGTTTTTGTTCTGGTTTTTGTTCTGGCTTTTGTTCTGGTTTTTGTTCGGATTTTTGTTCTGGTTTTTGTTCTGGTTTTTGTTCTGGTTTTTGTTCTGGCTTTTGTTCTGGCTTTTGTTCTGGCTTTTGCTCTGGTTTTTGTTCTGGCTTTTGTTCTGGTTTTTGTTCTGGTTTTTGTTCTGGTTTTTGTTCTGGTTTTTGTTCTGGTTTTTGTTCTGGTTTTTGTTCTGGTTTTTCTTCTGGTTTTTGTTCTGGTTTTTCTTCTGGTTTTTCTTCTGGTTTTTCTTCTGGTGTGTTTTTCGGTACATCCTCTACCACAGTATCAGTGTCATTACTTGGTACCATTTCAGTTGTACTATCAGTTGTTTCTGCTACTTCTTGATTTATTAATTCACTATCTACCTTATGAAGATCCCTTGCTTGGACAATGGTCCCTACAGATAGACTTTGACATACTAAAGTCGATAATAATAAATACGGTGTAATTTTTTTCATTTTCCTGTCCCCTTAACGATCTATTTTCATCTGAGATCTGTCACATTTAATAAATAACACTTTTATATGTATATTATGAATTATTTAGAAAAATAACACAAGTTAATAACAAAAAAAAAAGAAGTGTTTTTTTAATTAAAAAAAGTTGTCAGATGAGACAAGCTCAATCTAACAACTTTAATACTTTTTATTCTATAAAGGAATCATCATCCATAAACCAGCAGCTAACGCGCCACCCACTAATGGCCCTACAACTGGTACCCAAGAATATGACCAATCAGACCCACCTTTATTTTTGATGGGCAACATCTGATGCGCAATACGTGGACCCAAATCACGAGCTGGATTAATTGCATATCCTGTCGGACCTCCTAGAGACAGGCCAAGTGATAAAATTAATATTCCAACAACAACTGGATTGAATCCGTCTGCAAATGTATTTTGTCCAAATGCTAACAAACCAAACACTAAAACAAATGTTCCAATTGCTTCAGTCACAACATTTGATGTATAATTACGAATCGCTGGTCCTGTTGCAAATGTTCCAAGAATAGCTGCTTCATCTTTTGTTGCTTCAAAATGTGGTAAATAAGTAATCCAAACTAAAATTGCTCCTACTATACCACCTAAAACTTGTGCGATAAAGAATGGTGCCACTAAATTCCAAGAAAAATCACCTGCTATTGCTAATCCTAATGTCACAGCGGGATTTAAATGAGCCGGCCCCATAAATCCAGAAATATAAACTGCGATCGTTACAGCTGCTCCCCATCCTAGTGTTACAGCAACCCATCCAGCTCCTTGAGCTTTACTCTTATTTAAACTAACAGCAGCTACTACACCATCACCAAGTAATACCAAAATCAATGTTCCTAAAAACTCACTAAAAATTTGTAAACTCGTTGCGTCCATTATATTTAACTCACCCTTCTATTTTCAAGTCTGATAAAAATGATTCTGACATTGCATTATCTAATTCTTTTGTATAATTGCTCACTTCTTCTTGTCTCCACTCAAAATATTGAGACATAGCATTTATAATAGCCTCTTTTATCTTCTCTAAGCGATCACGTTTAAATAACAAATAATTTGTACGTCGTAACACATAATCAACTGGCGTTAATGTCATCTCTTCTTCAAGCGCATACATTAAACTCATCGATTCTGCTTTGGTTAATCCCATAAAATCAACTTTATCATATGACAAGACTTTATTTATATTTGCTCCATAAAGATTAGCTAAATCACTAGCTTCTTCTTTACTCAAGCCTTGTTCTATAGCTAATTTTGTAAATACTTCAGTCATTTCTTCGACTTTTGTTGGGTCAAATTCTCCACCTGATACAGGATAACGCTTAGAGTCAACCAAATGATACTCTCTACCAAAGTTTTCTTTTAAAATTGAAGCAATCAAATTTAGTGCTCCTTCTGCCATCAAGCGATAATCGGTAATCTTTCCACCTGCTAATGTCACTAATCCATCTTTTGTCACATCTAAGCTACTTCCACGTGACACAGAAGAAGCAGATACCTCTTTTTCACCACTACTTGTCTTAGCTTTTTTAATGGTCTGTTCAATGGATTCTTTTGACCCTATCCCTGCTTCAAAATCTTTTACAGATTGAATGACTAACTCTAAACTTTCATCTGACAACGATGCTTTTGATCCACCATTATAATCTGAACCCGCATTTCCAGATAAAAGCGGTCTCAATCCTGCCCAACTTGCTTCTATATCTTCTAAAGTAATATCTCGTTTAGGGAAACGATTATTAACAACTTTTAACAGATAATCAACATCTTCTTGTGTCACTGTTGGGTGCACCAAATCTCCTGTATAATCGGTATCCGTTGTGCCGAAATATGTCTTATTCTCTCTTGGTATGACAAAGACCATTCGACCATCAGATAACCCTGTATCAAAATAGACTGGTTGTGTCACAGGTAACTTATCATAATCAACCACTAAATGAACCCCTTTAGTTGGTCTCATTTGGTTTGTTACAGTCTGATCTTTTGATAACCCACGAATCGTATCACTCCAAGGTCCAGTTGTATTCACTACGACATCAGCATGAATGTCATACGTTTCTCCAGTTAACACATCTTCTACATGAACGCCTGATATTTTATGATGATCATCATAAATCAATCCTATCACTTTCGTTTTGCTTAATAAATGAGCCCCATCTTCATGTGCTTTTTTAATATTTTCTATCACTAATCTGGCATCATTATTTTTAAAGTCAAGATAAATACCACCACCAAGAAGTTTGTCTTGATTTAGATGAGGGCTAACTTCCAATACTTCTTCTTTTGTTAGTACACGATTTTCATATTTTGTTCCGGTAACGTGTGCTAAATTATCATATAAATCCATTGCTACTTTTAAAGAAAATAGAGAAAAGGTATTGTTTGGTTCATCATAGATTGGTAATAACATTGGATTAGGTTTTGGGATATGAGGAGCTATTTTTTGGACATTCGCCCGTTCACTCACTGTATCTGATACCACTTCAACATCAAATGTTTTAAGGTATCTAATACCTCCATGTACTAGTTTAGTCGAACGTGAAGATGTTCCTTCAGCAAAATCTTGCATCTCAACTAATGCTGTAGTCATACCAGAAGCAGCGGTCTGTAAAGCCAGACCCGCTCCTGTAATACCACCACCAATAATTAATACATCAACCGAATGATTTTTTAAATAATTA
Source organism: Vagococcus sp. CY53-2 (assembly GCF_022604695.1). NCBI lineage: Bacteria > Bacillati > Bacillota > Bacilli > Lactobacillales > Enterococcaceae > Vagococcus > Vagococcus sp. CY53-2. The sequence goes on along the minus strand of NZ_JALAHP010000002.1, from coordinate 271,186 downwards.
ATACTTTCTTGTCTTGTTTTTAAAGAAAAACTCATTGTCATCAGTCCTTATATTGTATTATTTAATTCTCTTGAATAGTTGTGTTGCTTTGACTGCTTCTTTCCATCCGTCATACAACTCAGTACGTTCTTCTTCACCCATTTGAGGAGTAAAGATGTCACCTTCTTGGGTAAATTCTCTTAATTCATCTAAGTCTTTCCAGAAGCCAACTGCTAAACCAGCTAAGTAAGCAGCACCTAATGCGGTTGTTTCAAGATTTGAAGCACGTTGAACATTAATATCTAATATATCTGCTTGGAATTGTAATAAAGAATTATTATTTGCTGCTCCACCGTCTACTTTAATTAATGGAATGTTCACACCAGCATCTTTTTGCATCGTATCAATAACATCTTTTGATTGATACGCAATGGCTTGTAGTGTTGCTTTAACAAAATCTTCTTTAGTTGTACCTCGTGTTAAGCCAAACACTGCTCCTCTAGCATCTGGATCCCAGTATGGTGCGCCTAATCCTGTAAAGGCCGGTACGACATATACACTGTTATCACTTGTTGAATCATTTGCTAATTGTTCTGATTCTGCCGATGAGTCAATCATACGTAACCCATCTCTTAACCACTGAACAGCTGATCCAGCAACAAAAATACTACCTTCTAACGCATAATAAACTTTTCCATTAATACCATAACCAATTGTTGTTAGTAATTTATTATTGGATAATTGTGGTTTTTCACCAGTGTTCATGACGATAAATGCACCAGTTCCATAAGTATTTTTAATTGATCCTTCTTCAAATGCTAATTGACCAAACAATGCAGCTTGTTGGTCCCCTGCCATACCAGCGATTGGCACTTCACTACCATAGAAGTGGAAACTTTGAGTATAACCGTAAATTTCTGAGTTACTTTTTACTTCTGGTAATAGTGATTTTGGAATGTTTAATAATTCTAATATTTCGTCATCCCACTCTAAGTCATGAATGTTATACATCATTGTTCTAGCAGCATTTGAGTAATCTGTTACGTGAGACGCTCCGTTTGTTAACTTCCATAATAACCATGTATCAATTGTTCCAAAGGCTAACTCACCTTTTTCAGCTCTTTCTTGTGCTCCTTCTACATGATCTAAAATCCAACGAACTTTTGTAGCCGAGAAGTAAGCATCAACGACTAAACCAGTTTTTTTATGAATCATATCTGCGTAACCGTCTTCATTTAATTTTTCAGCTAATGGTGCAGATTGTCTTGATTGCCATACAACGGCATTATAGATTGGTTTACCTGTTTTTCTATCCCAAATGACTGTTGTCTCACGTTGATTTGTAATACCTATACCTTTAATTTGCGTTGGACGAACGCCTGACTCGATTAACGCGCCGGCAATAACTGACTGTACTGAATTCCAAATCTCATTTGCATTGTGTTCTACCCAACCAGATTCAGGAAAAATTTGGGTAAATTCTTTTTGAGAACTGCCTACGTTATTTCCTGCTTTATCAAAAATAATTGCTCTAGAACTTGTTGTCCCTTGGTCTATCGCCATAATATAAGATTTTTCTGTCATTGATAATTCCTCCCAAACACTTAAGATAGCGTTTTCTTTTTGATGAATTCATTCTACCTTTTTTTTGATCATACAAACAGTCAATAATTATTTAATTTTAAAAATTATTGACTGTTTCAAGTTATCTCTATAGCGAACATGAGTTATACCAATTATAATTGAATTTTTTTAACAGTCATATCTTTTTTCATTTTACGAGTTGATATGTTCCTAATAAGTTGTATAATATGAGCCATATCATAGCTTGTCCCTAATTCTGAAAGTAAATAAACTTCAGTATTTATATGCGTCAATGGTTTGTTAGTAATAATTAAATCAAAAGATTGATTATCTTTATATTTACTACAACTAACTCCATTTAAACAGTTAAGTTTTTTTATTAATCGTGTAGTGGACACTTCCTGGTAAACATCCTCTAATAATAATTTCACACCTATTTTAACATTTTTATTAATATGACTATCGATTAAAGCGATGACGTGTAAATATTGTAATTTAGAATGTGCAATCAACTGAGCATTATTCTCGCTTGAAAACCCAACATAGTCCCCTTCAACTGAGTCAAATAAGCTCTCAACTAAAGGATAAATCACATGTCCTGACCATTCTTTCTCCGTTTCTAAAATATACTCTCTAGATAAGGATTCAATCATTCCATAAAAAAAATATAATCTTGAATGAATACGAGATAAATAGTAATTAATTTGACTTTCTAATTGGTGAGATAATTTAAGTGGCGTATAATATAATATCAAAGATTCTAAAATATACGTATCCACTAATCCCACAGGTGTCAATTTTGATCTAATAATGGCATACTGGTGGTAGTCTTGCTGAGAAAGCACTTGAAAACTCATAAGAAAACTAAAATGAATCATAGCTTCTTCTTCATCTACCTCAACAGCATAATGCCCCAACAGACGTAATACAATCGATTTTAGTTCTAAAAACAAATAATCTTGTTCATAAGGAATCATTTTTTCTTTTAATTCTGTGTAAATAGGTGATATAAAACTAATTCTTTTTTTGGAGATAAGTAGCCACAAATTGATTCGTTTCATGTTTTCTTCTGAAAAAGAGACACCCAATCCCCTCTGAATTGCCTGAATTAATGATTGTTGCTTGAAGGGAATATCTTTTTGTGCGTAATTATCTAAATACCAATAAAAACAATAGTAAAAATATCGTATCTGACTTTCTTCTCCAATCAACTTTCCTTGCCAAATAGTTAATCTAAATTCTTTTAATAAGATATTTAATTCTTTTATTTTTCTAAAAAGAGTAGATTCACTAATACCAATACGTGTGGTCAGAGCCGCTGTTGAGTAATCAAAATGATGATATAAATAATTCATAATTTGATACTTGATTGACTGTTTATATAAGTTAAGTTCAATCATTTCTAATGAAAAACTTGGAGCTAACTCTAAAGACACCAAGTATCCATCATAAGTTAAGGTTGCTAGTCCTTTGTATTCATCATTAATCCAAACTAAATCAGCGATGTATGTTTCAAGAGATGATTTTGTAATATCAAGTTCTTTTGCTAATGTACTGATTTGTGACATGCTATCCTTTAATAGCAAATGCTTTAACAACATTAACTGCTTCGCCTCTTTTTTTTCAAGTAGATCCTCAAATTTCACTCAAGTCATCTCCTTTTCCAAACGCATCGCCGAAACTCAGAGATGTATTTGCAAAGACTGCATGATAAAAATGCGGTAGTTGATTTAATGTCCTAATATCTATTTTTTCTTTAATCATTAAGGCGAAGGTATTAATCTTATCTAGTACAGGCTCTTTTGAAATAAGTTGAACGCCTAACAAATGATACGTTAAGGCATTATATACTAGTTTCACTGTAACATCTTTTTTATAAATAGTTGATATAGGTAACGTCATCATGACACTTTTTACTCTCTCATCATATAAAAAAGCCTCTGACTCCATTAATCCTGTACTAGCTAAATAATAATCAAATAACTTTACACCAATCGTCTTCAGCATTGGTCTGAGTATTTCTTTTTTTTCTATCATATTTTTAGCACAAGTTAAGCTTGTCTGAACAGCATTAACAATCAGAGGTGCGTACACATTAGTTTGAAAAATAAAACTTGGCACTTGAATCAAATCTCCTACAGCAAACACATCTTGAACAGATGTTTCTAGATAATCATCTACGAAAATAGTATTATCGCTATTAGATTTTAATTGATTATCAAAAATAGATAACTCTGGTCTCACACTATTAGCGCTTAACACTAGTTTCTCTTTAATGTCTATCGCATTGCCACTAGAAAAAAGAAGTGTTGAGTCGTCAATTTGCTTGACAGTTTCATTAAAGTAAAACGTCAAGCCTTCAATTTTTCCTGTTGTCGTATAAAACGATTCCAAAAAATCTTTATCAAAATATTTATACAAAGGATAATCCATCGTTTCAATCACATGAACTGTTTTTCCATGATGAATTAATCCGCTTGCTAATTCCATACCTGCTTGCCCAGCTCCAATAACAACAACTTCTTGTACTTCAGTAAGAGATTTTAAAGTTATTTCTGCTGATTCTCTATCTTTATATGTTTTGATATCACTAAATTCATCAAACATCTTAGATGATTTTTGTGAAGAACCAGTTGCCAACACCAATTTATCAAACAGTTTAATGCCATTAGAAGTTTGTATCATTTTGTTCGATAAATCATATGATATCACTTCCGTAGAAGTTAACACTATGATACCACTTTCTTCAAGTTCCTCTTTTGTCATGAAATAGGCTTCATCTAAAGTATCAATTTCACCGTTTAATAGCATAGATAAACCACTTGGGATATATCCTATCTTTTCCTTCTTTTCAATTAATAATACATCAAATGAAGGGTATAATTCTTTCACTTTTATGGCACAATAAACGCCAGCGAAAGACCCCCCAACTATTGTCACGTTCATTTAAGCACCTCCCATTCCCGTAAAAAATCGATTGATTGACATCATCAATCGATTTTAGCAAATTTTTATTCCAATTAACAATCTTTTATTTTATGATGTCATCATTAATTCATAAGCTAATCGTTCTCTATCTATATCTGAATCAACAAACACTAGCCCTCTATAAATAAAATTAAATTTTTTCAATAAATTTTGCATCGTTGTGTTCATTCGATGTGTATCAATTCTAACAGATTTGTACCCTTGACTTAGTGCAATACTAATACTATTTGAAAAGAAATAAGAGGCTAGTCCACGTCCTTGATAGTCTGAAGAAATGGCTACCCGATGTATCACAACATAATCATTAGTTTGTATCCAGTTAGCTAATACGCTATAGTCTTTATCTTCTTGATTAATCATCGCCAAGTATCCTACAATATCGTTATTATAAACTAACACATAACCATAATTTTCTTCTATGTCTGAATAAATTAGCGACTCATCAGGCTTACCTTCTTGCCATTGAGGACTTCCAGTTTTCCTCAATACCTCTTTTGCCTCTTCTATAATTGTCATAACTTGTGGAACATCTTCTCTTTTGGCTAATCGTGTATAAATCACTTCTTTTTCCTCCACGTTCAGTTTTAAAAATTATACCATATAAACAAAAAAAGCATCCTCTCAGATACTTTTTTTGTTTATATTAATGACATAATAATTGGTAATGTTACCATACTTGTGACAGTTGTCAATGCAATATATTGTGATACTTTTGTTCCTTCACCAGCATACTCTTCTGCCAAAATAGCATCCAGTGAACCCACTGGCATTGAAGCAAGCAGCACTAAAACACCTAAAATAATTGGATCTGTGATAAAGAATTTCAATACTGGAATAAAAATAATGGGTATAATAATCGCTCTAACAAATAGAAATTGTAAATTATCTTTATCAAAGAACAACTCTTTTAGTTTTACTTGCGAGAACAAACTACCATTGATAATCATTGATAAAGATGCCGTCATAATCGACAAATCAACATTAAAAGTATGAATTGGTTTTGGTAATTTTACACCAAACATAAACAACACAAAACCGACTACAGCTGCTAAAATAGCTGGTGTGGTCAAAATACTTCGAATTCTGATTTCTCGACTATTTGATAAAAACATAATCCCTACCGTGAATAAAAACAAACTTGTTACAGTATTACAAACAACTAATACAATCAATCCAACTTCTCCATAAAGTTTACCAACAATAGGAATACCAATAAATAAGATATTAGAGAAAGTTAAACTTACTACCCACAAACTTCGTAACATCTCTTTTTTCTTAAACAAAGTTGCAATTAAATACGTAATAAGTAATGTCGCCACAATCATAATAAATGTATAAATAGCCGTTTGTTTCATCATAACTAATAACCGGTCACTTTTATCCACTTGAAAACTATTAATAATGGCCGCAGGTAAAGCAACTGTTGTCAGTAAATAACCAATATAAATATTGGCTCCCGGTGAATATTTATCCCGCTTATTTAACCAGACACCGACAAACATAAAAAAAATCAATACGATTGTTTCATTGAACACAGTCATTCCCAACTTATTTTCCTCCAATTCTTGACGTTACACCCTTGCTTACTAAACGTCTGAACTTATTTTATAGCTCCCTTAAAACACTGTCAATGTGGACTTTATAAAGAATAGGCTTACATTCAATTATTTTTTTATTTGTGGGTTAATTTTTAATATAAAATTATAAAAAAGACGAGGCTGACCCAGAAGTCTTAAAATAGAAAAAATCCCGTGAAATCAGTTTATTAAAATATTGATTTCATGGGATTTCTGTTTTATTAGTTTGGTGATTTTTATTTAATAAATTACTTTTGGGCCAGCCTCGTCTTTAAATAATTTATTTATTATTTGGATCAATCTCTTTATAAAAACGTTGAATTGTCTTTTTATTGTAATTAACATAATCAAATGTTTTAAATTTACCTTTAAACTGAAAAATTCGATGGAACCCTTTATAAATATCCTCTATTTCTGTTCCATCAGTTAAAAAACCATATTCTTCGTCTTTACCAATCACATTAATATTAGCAGGAATATTAGAACCTAATATATTAAGCCCTAAAACCATTGATTCTAACAATACCATTGGTTGCCCTTCATAATAAGAAGGTAAAACAAATAAATCAGTTCGTTTAATAAAATTAAATGGATTTTTAATATGGCCTAATAAAAAAACTTTTCCAAGCATATTTTGTGTTTTAATTGTTTCTATTAAAGAAGAAACTAAAGGACCTTTTCCTAAAATGAACAATCGACTTTTTGGTACATCCTGATTAAATTTTGCAAAAGCTTCAATTAAATGTGTTTGATTTTTTTCAGGAGATAGCCTACCCATGTTTACAATATTATAATAAGAATCATCAAAATCTGGAACTTTTTGATAACTCAAATCCACCTTAGGCAAACTAAAAGCTTCAATTCTATCCTGTGCTTCTTTTCTTTTCAATATTTTATAAGTTTCCTCTGATAACTCATCAACGAACTCTGCTTGAATATAACCAATTTTTTCATTAGTACTTAAAGAAATACTATAATAGCGTTCTTGTCCCATCCAAGCGATTTTATCAATTAAAAGTATTTCATCTACATAATTTTCCGAAGTACTAATAACGACACTATTTGTTGTTCCTTTAGGCTCATTATAGATATCTATTGACTGAGTTGTATTTAGTTTCCCATACAACCTAACTCTTTCTATCTTTGATGTATAAACAACAGGAGAAGCCAATTCCTTTTTCTTCAACTTATTATTGAAATAAAGTTTTAACGGCGAAATAGAAGAAATTTTATGAGTTCTTTTTAAAGGTCGAGGAGACATCCAACCGATTACTTTTCCATTATATTTTACTCTGACATAACGTCCTCCACTAGTCTTGGCTATTTTATCAGTTTCAATATATCTATCTTTAAAATATCCAATATAGGTTATTATTTCATCTGTTTCATTATTTTTACGAATTTGATTCCAAATTGGTTGTTTTAAAGGATATGATGCAGTTGATATAGTATGATACGGTTTAACATTGTATAATTCGAATTCTTTTTCTTTAACATAACTTTGATCAATCCATCCTATATAAGTATCATTAACACTTACTTTAACATATATTTTTTCACCCAACTTATATGTTGCATGTTGAGTTACTTTATCATCTAATTGTAATGAAAAACTAAACGAAACATTTAGCTCTAAATCCGGTAAATTTTTATAGACATCTAGTAAGGCATCATTTAACGCTTGAAGTGGTTTTCTCACAACTACTAACTCGTTATCAGATTTCTTCATTATGGATTCTTTTTTACCAAGTATTTGATCAATATTAATTGTATTGTAAACATAAGACATTTGCTCTTTTGTTACATAATCTCCCAATTTTTCTAAATTGACATCTCTTGTCATTGGTGATACACTTAATAATTTATCAAACATAAAATAAATTGAGAACAAAGCATTTAAATCATTATATTGTGGCATTTTACCATTTACTTCTCTCATGGAGTCAGCTACTAAATCATTATGCATAAATGCAACATATTTTTTAGCATTAGCTGATAAAATATGTCGTCCCCAAAAATAGCTATACCCACTAAAATCTATCGATACATCAAAGGATAAATTAGCAGTTAAGCGTGCCATTTCTCGCTTATAAGCTTGTTCAGGGTAAATTTCCCTATCATCTTTAGGTAATCCATTTACATTAAAATTATTATTTAATTTTTCTTCTTCCCTACTTAGAATGGCATGACCAAACCTAAAAATCAAACGTGCATTTTTATTAATTTCTTTAATATTTTTCACAGATTCTATAGGACTTCGAGAGTTCAATATAACTGTTACATCGTATTCACTATAATCAATGTTGTTTATCAAATTCAACGCACTAGATGTTATTCCATTGCTTTTCATAGCTCCTGGAAATAATAATATTTTTTTCTTATCAGAATCAACTTGATACTCTTTAATATCTTTTGTTTTTATATTTTCAAAAATACGTGCAATATACTTTTCTGTTACCTTTCCATCATCATATGGAACCATCTTTTTAGCTAAAGATTTATATACTTTTTGGTATTCTTTATGAGATTCTTCAACATGATTAATACAGTCAAATAAATCTCGCAATGTTTCAGCAGTTGGACCAGGCAACTCACTTTCTTCTAAGTACATACCTCTATTTATCTGATATAAGTCTCGATCCCACGCATAAAAAATAATGGGTTTATTTGTTACCAAATAATCAAAAAATATACTAGAATAATCAGTCACTAAAATATCTGTAATAGCCAAAACTTCGTTAGCATCGATTAAATTCGATACTAAATGTTGATTTATCCGACCATCTTTTAGCACCTTATCTGCAATAAAAGGATGAACTTTAACTAATACATCATACTCATCTTCAAACTGATTAGCTAATTGCAATGTTTCTTCAACAATTTGATCAATATCATCTGTCGCCTTATGAACAGACTGTCCCTTCCAAGTTGGACAAAATAAAATTATTTTCTTTCCAGTTAATGTAACCCCATAATTTTCTATCTTATTTATTACATCTGCTTTGTTAGAATGAAGAGTAAAGTCAATTCTTGGGTATCCACCTTCTAAAATTTTACCAGGATAAATCCCTTCAAGTTTGTAACTTTTAATAAAAATATCCGAAGTATGAGCATTAGGAGATAAAATGTAATCTGCCATTAAGAAATTTCTCAAAACATTTTGTGAATGATTAGGATTTCCAGGAATATCAAATCCCATATATTTTAAGGGAGTACCATGCCATGTATTGATATAAACTTGTTCGTTTTTCTTAACAAAAAAAGATTCAAATGTCGAATTATTAATCAAATACTTCGCTGTCAGTAGTACCTTTACATACTCTAAGCTAGTTCGTTCAACAAATATCACTTTTTTTCGTAAATCCTGTGGAATACTTTCTTTAATAAATGGAACATTAGGGTTAATCACCCAAACATGTTTAAAATTTGAAAAACGTTTATCATTAACTAATGATAAAAAAATTGCATAGGGCGAATCAACTATTGATTTTCCATCCCTTGACTCATAGACAATCATATCTTCATCTATAACAGCTGACTCATAATTTGCACCATAATACTCACTTTTTTTCTTATTAAAATCACTCTTAGATTTTCTTTTTAGTCCATATAAAGCCATTTTTAAATCCTTTCCATATTAATACCTTTATTTAGATTTTTAATAATATGCTCCAACTCGCATTGTACACATCCATACTAAAAATAATATTGAAACAAATAATACAATTCTATTATACTTTTCTTCATTAAAATATGGTTGCCTACCAAATTCATCTACTGTAAATAATTTTTCTGATAAATTAAAAACAAATATACTCAAAACAAATATCCCAAAAAAGTATCTTCCTTGTACTCCTCTAATTTCTGTTTCACCAACGCCTGTAAAAGATATATACATAATAATATTAGTCAACAAAATAATACCTGTGGATACACCAACAATTGCTAGTTTAAACCAATTACCAATTTTGTGCCTTAATCTTATTGGGTACATAAATACAACAGATCCTATAAATAATAAATAAAGTATATACGCAAGTTCCGAATATTTAAATGACCAACCAAATGTAAAATATTGTTTAAGTTGAAGGACCGTTTTCATACTATTTGATAAAAGTGATTTTAAAAACATTAAAGGTTGGCTTAATATAACCTGCAGTTGTTGTGCTTCATTAACAGATTTAGGCAAATCTGTCGGCATTATACTAGAGTAATGCCTACTCCACAACAAGCCTTCAATAATTATAATAAATATAGCAACGAAATTACTGAAATAAACTTTTTTAGATTCATATCTACTTATTGGAATAAAAAGCATTAAGCCTATAAGCATGATGGATGGTAGCTTTGTAAAAGCCATAAGTCCACACATAATCGATATTGTCACAACATCTTTATAACTTATTGTTTCCTCTTTATCAAATAGCTGAATATACTTAGCAACAATTAATAACGATAGTCCATAAAAGAATGCATCTTGATTGTAAGAGGCGGATAAATATATTGGAAAATGTTGCACAGCAAAGACTGATAATAGTATTTTCCACTTACTTGCTATTCGAATAGCAAAGAAAGCCATAATAGCATACATCAAAAGATTAAAGAATCTCCCTAAATAAAACATAACTCCTAAATTGCCATTCGAAATCATTTTTCCGAACCATAATCCAAAAGCTCCTGGAAAATATACAAATGAACTATATGATCTAGTTGCTTTTATTTTCGATTCAACTTTTTTACTTGTATCACTTTTCATGCTGAATAAATTACTATGGAAAAAATTTACCTTGGGATCTAGTCGATTAATACCATTGTATTCTGTCATCTTTGTCAGTTTATCATAATCTTTTGAAATAGCTAATTTATCATTGTCATTATAAAGCTTAAAATTTCCTTCAGATATATATAACGCTCTACCATAATGTGCTGGCTCGTCCAAACTATCAAAAACTGGGGAAAAAATAACTAAGAAAGAACCAAAAAACAGGATAGTTACAAACACTATTTTCTCAATCTTTACATTAGATATTAGTAAAAGTGGAATCACTGAAACCCCAAATATTACCACAACAAATTTCCAGTAAATATTATTGAAATTTGTAGAGTAACTAGTTCCTATTATGGTTATGATAACTGATATCAAAATAAGATATTTATTCTTCCACAAACAATTAATGAAAAATTGTGGTGTTTTTTCAATCATTTTACCTTCTCCTTCACTTTTTTGATTATTTATTAATCAGTAACGTTCCTGCAAGTATTAATACAATACCTATGATACCATAAAGACTTATTTCCTCTTTTAATACCACAGAAGATCCTACTAGTATTAAGATATTAGTAAGTCCTAACCCCAAGGGAACTATAAAACTAACATCAGATTTTGAAATAATAATCATCCATAAAACAAAACTTATAAGATAACAAAATAACCCTAAAATACTTAACCCTGGAAAATTCATATTCAATTGATTGTTAATAATTTTAATTGATAAGTCTGTAGAACCTAATTTAAATAAAATTATTCCTGATGATGATAAAATAACATAAATAAAAAAAAGTATCATTTATCTCTCTCCTTATTTTTAAATTCTTCTTTTAAAATTGATACTTCTTGTATCAATTTTTTTATTTGATTACTTTGTTTTGTAATCTGCTTCGTCATTGAAATTAGCTGCAGTAGACTAAATAATACAGCCATAACTAATATAAAATTAGACATTGTTTCAAATCCTAATAGACTACTTAAATATTCAGGTAATTTAGGAAAAATTGCGAATACTACCATAATGATTGCAACAGTTAACCACAGTAAAGAATACTCTAAACTAAATGTCGATTTTTTTATAGACCTAATTACAAAAAATAAAAAAAGTAAAGAAAAAAAGATCATTGATAAATATAAAGCTTCCACTTTATTTATTCCCCCTTATCTGATAATAGTATTATTGATGTTAATACTTCAACCATATATCGCACTGATTTAAACGGAGTGATAGAAGATTTTCCTTCTTTACGTTCAAACATATTAACACCAACCTCTTCTACTCGTTTACCTTTTTTTATTAAAATGGCATTTGTTTCAGGCTCTGGGTATTTTCTTGGATAATTTTTAGAAAAGTATTCAAGAATTTCCTTATTAGCAGCTCTATAACCTGATGTAACATCTAAAATTTTTTCTCCTGTTCTAAATTTAATAAAAAATGAAATTAAATTTATTCCCATACGTCTAAATAATGATGTTTTAAATTTTGATGGTGATCCTTCTACAAATCTCGACCCAATCGTAAAGTCGACATCTCCATTAATAATCGGGTTAATCAAAGTTTTAAGGGAACTAATATCATGTTGACCATCTCCATCAAATTGTACAGCTATATCATAATCTTTGTAAAATGCGTAAAGATAGCCCGTTTGAACTGCTCCACCTATACCCAAGTTACTAATTAAATGAATACTAGAAATGCCATGTTCTGACAAAATACGAGCTGTATTATCGGTTGAGCCATCGTTAATAACAACATAATCCAAAACCAAAGAATGATTCTCACTTTTATATTTATCAATTGATCTAATCGTTGATAAAATGCTTGCATCTTCATTATATGCAGGTATTATAATTAAAACCTTCATCTATATATTCTCCTCACAATATATCCAATAAAATAAGCCTCCCTTATCTATTAGGTTGGGCTTTACTTTTAACAAATTTGTTGATAATAAATATAAATTTGTATTGATATAATTTATTAATTCTTTTCTCAAACGTACACAATTAAAACAAGACATTAATAGACTATCTTTTACTGATTTAATCATTGTCATTAATAAATTGTACCATACATATTAATCTAATGATACTTTCTTTTTACCTATATAAAATATACTTTAAACGTGTTAATCAGCATCTAATTTTTAATACTTATTTACAGATTAAACAAGAAAAAACTAGTACAAAAAGTAACTAGTTTTTAATTATTTGTCTGTTTCCATGGTAATGGCATTGTTCTATTTACAATTTTTATTTCAATATTCTTTGAAATATCATAATATTCTTTATACTCATCTTGTCTATTTCCCATAGGTATATTATCAAGCTGTTGACCTAAAAATGAGAAAGGTAGTCTTCTGATTTCTACAACTGATTGATTAGATTCATCTGCCTGTTTTATAAGCTTGATTCTACGATTGTTCTCAAAAGCGTTAATTGCATACAATGAAACATAGAACAAACTGCAGCATATTATCATTCCTTTAACTAGTTTATTTAACTTGTTAACATGACTACTCTCGATATTTTTTGATAAATTAGCCCATAGTATTCCTAAAGAAACACTTAACATCAGATAAGTTAATAAAATATTTCGAGGTCCAAAAGGAGTGACCATCTTAACACCTATTTTTCCATATAAAAGACCCATGACCAAGAAAGGTTTTTTCAAAAAATATGATTATGTTTACGACGAATACTATAATCAATATATTTGTCCCAATATGAAAACACTAACTTATACGACAACTAATCGAGATGGTTATCGAGAGTATAAAAGTAACCCTCGTGATTGTATGACGTGTTCTTTAATAGATAGATGTACGCAATCAAAGGATAAGAGAAAACAAGTCCAACGTCATTTATGGGAAGAAGATATGGAACGATGTGAGGACATACGTCATTCCCTTGGAATGAAATCTATCTATAATAATCGTAAACAGACGATTGAGAGATTATTTGGAACAGCCAAAGAATTCCATGGATTACGTTATATCAACTTAATAGGAAAAGAAAAAATGCACATGAAAATTGGGCTTACTTTCGCATGTCTTAATATAAAAAAATTAGCAAAAATACTTAAATCAAGAGACCTAGAGGGCTCTATTTTTAATTATTTACTTAAATTAATCATAGAATATAAAAAAGACAATCCAATTACTCTTAATGAGTAATTAGTTTGTCTACAGTCTGAAGATAAATGATAGATCTATTTTATCATTTATCTTTTTATTTTTTATCTCTTATTCAAATCTTTTTTAATTTGTGTTGTTGAAATTTCAGGAGTTCTCTCAAGATAGACAACATCTGCTCCTGTTTCTTTCACAAAATCAAATTGACCTTTCCAATCGTCTCCCATCACAAATACATCCACTTTAAATTCGTCAATATCGGTTATTTTTTGGTCCCACGCTTGTTCTGGTATAACTAAATCCACATAACGTATTGCTTCTAACAACATTTTTCTTTTTTCATATGAAAAATAACACTTTTTTTGTTTTTCATTCCAATTGAATTCATCAGTAGATAAAGCAACAATCAGATAATCACCTTGTGCTTTTGCACGACGTAGTAAGTTAATATGTCCGTAGTGCAACAAATCAAATGTTCCATATGTAATCACTTTTCTCATGGTAATCCCTCACTGTCTATTAATCATCATCACGTGATTTATAATATTTGTCATCTTCCTCTTCTTCAACGTCATTGATTGTCACAAGTATTTCTAACAATCGTGTTCCTTCTGCTTTATACGTTGTCAAATCAATATGATCGACATGAATGGTTAAGCGTTCATCCTTTTCAGGAATCACTCCCAATTCAGTAATCATAAATCCAGCCATTGTATCAACATCTGTCATCGAAATATTTGTTCCAAATTTTTCATTAAAATCATTAATTAACATACGTGCTTCAATGAGATACTGATTATCACTTACTTGTTTTAATAAATGATCAATCGTTAATTCATCTGATTCGTCGTCAATCTCACCAACAATCTCCTCTAATAAATCTTCAAACGTTACTAAACCAGATACACCACCATATTCGTCTAATAAGATAGCCATATGATTTTGTGTTTTCTTTAATTCTCTTAATAAATCATCAATAAAAATCGTTTCGGGTACATATAATGGTTCATGTATCACATTCAACAGATTTAAATTTTCAAATCCTTTTTCTCTGGCTTCTTTTAGTAAGTTTTTTAAATGTAGAATCCCGATGACTTTATCTTTATCGTCATCATAAACTGGAATTCTTGAGAAATTGTTTCCTAATACTTTATCAATATTATCTTCTGCTGAGTCGTGAATATCAATCATGAAAGCATCAGTACGTGGTACCATTACTTCTCTAGCCATTGTAGTGTCTAATCCAAAAATACCTTGCACCATTTCCAACTCATCAGAATCTAAGACCCCTTCATTAGTTAGCATATAGGCCATTTCTTCACGAGTCATACGTTCTTTTTCATCATCAAACTTCATTGGCGTAATACGACTTAAGAGATTTGTTGAACTTGATAATAACCATACAAACGGTCTCATCACTTTACCTAACAATGAAATAGGTCCCATTACAAATCTAGCAACCGCTTCAGGTTTATTTAAAGCAATTCGTTTTGGATATAATTCCCCAAATACAATAGAAATATACGTTAATAACACTAGTACAATCACTTGTGATGCTTGTTTTGCCCAAGCAACATCACCAAAAACAGGTGCTAACTCTCTAGCAAAAGAATTTGCCAAAGAAGCCCCTGACAAGATAGTAACTAACGTAATCCCTACTTGAATAGTCGATAAAAAATTTCCTGAATCATTGATTAGACCCAGCAATTTAATGGATGCTTTGTCTCCTTCTTCAGCCTTATTTTCCAATCTGTTTCTATTTACCGAAATAACGGAAACCTCCGCAGCAGCAAAAAACGCATTAAGTAACGTTAAAACAACCAAAATAATAATATTGATAAAAATAGACTGACTCTCAGGGTCAGCGTTCATAAGCTTTTCTCTCCTAACATTTATTCGTTCTTTTTAATATTCCTCCGAAAATCGTATCATAAATAACAGTTAAATTCAATATAAAAGATAAATACCCCCATATTATTTAACGGGAGTATTTTCTTTTTTTATACGTTTATTTAATTGAATCATATCATAGACATAAACGACTATTGTTTTACACACTGCATAAAAAGGAACACCTAAAATCATTCCTAAAAGACCTGCGATATTTCCTGCCACTAGCAAAATAATAATAATAGTAAGAGGATGAATGTCCAAACTTTTTCCTATAACATTTGGATAAATAATATTTCCATCAATTTGTTGAACAATCAACACCACAATACAGGCTAGAATGGCTTTAACAGGATCAGTAAATACCGTAACAAACAGTGCAGGTGCTAACCCAATATACGGTCCAATATAAGGAATCATGTTAGATAGTCCAGCTATGACACCAAATAAAAAGGCGTAATTGACACCAACTAACATATACCCTACACTGGTTGCCACGCCAACAAATAAACACTCTATCATCTGACCACTGATATATTTTGAGATGGTTTGACTCATTTTTATAAGTAATCCTGTCATCTCTTTCCTATGTGTTTCCGGGAAAAAGCGAATCACATTTGGTAAAAATTTATCCCCATCTTTTAACATGTAAAACAAGATAAACGGAACAGTGAAAATAATCATAACAATCCCTGCCATAGAAGAAATAAATGAACCTAATCCATTTCCTAGACTAGATAAAGTTGTTTTGACAATATTCCCAAACGAAATATTCCATTGTTCTAAATACTGTTGAATATCCACATTCTTCATCACGGGATGATGAGCAACTTCATTAATTGTTTTTTCAATTGCCACATAAAAATCTGGTGCTGATTTAGTCAACATGGTTATCTGTTTTATCAAATTAGGAATCACAGACATAATAAGTAATAGCACTATGCCCACTAAAAATAGCATAATAATGGCTACAGCCCATGTTCTTTTAACCCCTTTTTTTAACATAAATAATAAAATTGGGTTCACACAATAAAATAAAAAACCTGATATAATAATTGGTGAAAACATGGTAGTAAATAAGGTCCCTATCGGTTTGAATAAAAAGTTAATTTGTGTTCCTACTAAAATTAACGTTGCTATAATAAGTAATTCAAGTGACCAAAACATTAGTTTAGACGATTTTAATTTTTGTAACATATAGTCCCCTCACTTTATTTAAATTCACGTATGTTTATTATAATCTATTTGTTTAAAAAAAACTGCTAATTTGATAAAATTATACAAACCACATAAAGGAGACAAAAATATGTCACAACTGCTTCATACAAATGATCTTCACTCTACTATTTATCATGATGCAAAAGACATTCGATTAAATGTTTTTGTAAAAGAGCAAAACATTCCTAAATCTATTGAGATAGCTGATGAGGAGTTAGCCATTCATTGTGTCTTATATGATAAAAATAGAAAACCTTTAGGAACCGTCCGATTACTACCAATTGATAAAACCACTATGGCAGTACAACGTGTGGCTGTCGATAAAGAAGCAAGAGGAAAAGGAGTAGGCAAACAACTTATGACTTATGTAGAAGATGTCGCAAAGCAATACAATGTCTCTACTCTTATTTTAGGTGCACAGCTGCATGCTTTTGATTTCTATCGTTCACTAGGATACGAATCCTTTGGTGATACATATCGGGAAGCAACTATTGAACACCAATATATGAAAAAAACAATATAAAAATAAACAAGACAAAGAGTCTCTCTTTGTCTTGTTTATTTTTATAACCCCTTACATTTCTTTAATCGACATAACTTGTCTTTTTTTACTATAATTAATAGATGCTTCCTTTGGTATTGTCATTACTTTCTTTTCTGGCTCAATGACTTCTCGAATAATTTTTTCAGAGGCAAAATTGTCTGAATGAGACAACTTCACTATCATCAGACCAACACAAAGAACGGCACTTATTAAGAATAGGATAGATAGTTTTTTCTTCACTTAAATACCCTCCTTTATTCATCTTGTAAAAAGTATAACATAATAAATTCAAACAAAATGGTTATTTTTTTCGTTTCAAAAACAAAAAAATAACAAAAAACGATGACGCTCTCTCATCGTTTTTTGTTAACCTCTTCATTGCTTATCAAACCCTGAATTTACGAAACAGACAGTTGCTTCATTTTCTTGATAATTGTTGATACCGTTTATACCAAATATCGACGTATTCATCAGAGAAAGGACCTTTTCCTTCATTAATCCAGTCTACCAAAATCTTCACATTTTCTTTAAGAACAATATCAATTTCGTTTGGGTAATTCATTAGTCTTCGATGATCTTCATATTCATCAACATCTAATAAGCGTTTTTCTCCATCAGGAAACACTTTTATATCCAAGTCATAATCAATATATTTTAAAGCTTCCTCATCCAAGACATAAGGTGAGGCAAGATTACAATAGTAGGAAACTCCTTTCTCTCGTATCATAGCAATTATGTTGAACCAATATTTTGTATGGAAATATACAATAGCAGGTTCACGCGTCACCCATCGGCGTCCATCTGATTCTGTCACAAGTGTGTGGTCATTCATGCCAATTATCGAACACTCACTTGTTTTTAGGACCATTGTGTCGCGCCAAGTTCGATGTAAACTTCCGTCATGCTTGTAACTCTGGATCGTGATAAACTCTCCCTCTTTAGGAACACGCATCACTATTTAATCCTGCTTTCTTTGACAATAATTGCCAATTTTTCACATGGGCATTAAATTTATTATTTAACACCAATATCAGAATTATTATAGCATACCTTCCTCTATTATATCACTAGTTATTCATACTTTTCTTTAGTAGTTCCACCATCTTTTGTTGCGGTTTTGGAAAAACGTACTGCGGAAATTCGTCTAAATAACTCCACTCTTGATTAGTTAGATGAGTATTATTTAGCCCCTTTAGCTCATCTTGAACCACTAATATATGCCATTTTCGATGACTAAAGATATGTGTTACAATTCCTAAAAGCTTTTTACCGTTTACATTGTCTGCTTCATCATATAAACTCAATTGCTCAGCTACTACACCTGTCGATATATCCTGTGAGTCATAAATTTGTGAGAAACGATCGTAATCCTTTTTCGTTACTTCCCTCATTGGAAAAGTCCACATATCAGCTAACAACCCATCTGATGGTCGTTTTTCCAATAAAAAAGCGCCTGTATCATTTTGTAAAATATCGGCTACATAATAAAGAGGTTTTGCTTTTTCTTTTTTCTTCTTCACTGGGTATTTAGATATCGTATTCGTTTGTTTTGCTTCACAGTATGCTTGTATAGGACAAGTATCACACGATGGCTTAGTTGGTGTACAAATCGTAGCACCTAAATCCATTAAGGCTTGATTAAAATCGCCCGGCTCACTTTGAGACATGGTGTCTCTTACATAACGATCAAATACTTTTCGTGTTTTAGGTAACGCAATATCATCAGCCAAACAAAATAAGCGACTATAGACTCGCATCACATTTCCATCAATTGCTGGCTCTGGTAATGAAAATGCAATACTCCCAATCGCTCCACCTGTATAAGGTCCAATTCCCTTTAAAGATAAAATATCCTCTATTTTATTTGGCATCTTTCCATCAAACGTTTCTACTATTTCTTTTGCCGCATGTTGCATGTTTCTGACACGTGAATAATACCCCAGTCCTTCCCACGCTTTTAACAATTTATCCTCATTAGCATTGGCTAACGCTTCAATTGTTGGAAACCACTCCATAAACCGATTAAAATAAGGAATCACAGTGACAACTTGTGTTTGTTGCAACATAATCTCAGACACCCATACTCTATAAGGATCTGTTGATTCTCTCCATGGTAAGTTTCTTTTTTCAAGATGATACCACGTTAATAAATCCTCTTGAAAACTGGCTGTTTTTTCTTGTGTCCAAGTTATCTCTTTACTCATTTTTTTACTCTAACTCCATCTCTTTTTCTTCTATATAACGATTAATATCATCAAATGAAAAGCCCTTTTGATATAAACTTTGTGTTATCTTCTGATGCCTTTTTCGTGTATCCAATCGCTCATGACGACGCCATAATTTATCTCCTTGTTTCACTAATAAGCCATATTCATCTTCTTCCTCATCAAAATCTAGCTCGTCGATTAATTGAGAAATCACATCAGCGTGAAATCCTTTTATAAATAATTGTTGACGAATTTTATTCACACGCTCTTTTTGACTTTTTTGTTGATATTTTCGCAACATTTTTTCTGTTAATCTTTTTCCTAAAACCAACTGATGAGTGTGATCAAATAAGCTCAATGCGTCATCAATCGTTCCACCATCTACCCCTTTTTTCATTAAAAACTCTTTGACACCTTGAGGGCCCTTATCAGTGGTTCTAATGGCTGTGCGAACATAACTTTCAGCAAATACTTGATCATTTAATAAGGATAATTCTTTTAATTTATCCATAATCTTGACTATTTGTGGGAAACTAATCTCTTGTTTTTTTAAATAATCTGTTATTTCTTGTTCGCTCCGTAATTGATAGCTTAGGTAATTTAGTGCTTTTTGATACCCTATATCAAAACTTGCTTCTTCTTTTACTCGATTTAATAACTCTTCTGATACCTCACTGCCTTTAAGGAGACGATGCCTTACGAGTGAATCTTCTGAAATCGTCATCGTCAATCCACTTTTGGTTGTTAAAAGATACCCTGTTTTTTCTTTTTTGATGCTTTGAATGACTTCCATCTCTTTTAGCCCCCTTGCATCTTTTTACTATATCATATTTTTATTATATTTTATCCCAATAACTATCGTATTCTTCTATAAATTCGTGAATCGTCAACGTTTGATGGCGTTGTTGGACAGTCAAAAAATAATCAACCGTATGACGACATCTATCCAATCGTTTACTATCAATGGGGGGCAACAGACGCGTCACATTATCAAAATGATACTCGATAAATCGACCTCTTTCTTCAACCACTTCATCTAACATTTGGGACATCTCAGGATAAAAATATAACATATAATGTCTCATCGCCTCATGAATACGTGAGAGCAATGATTTACACTCATAATCTATCTCGATGCTTAAATAATTAGAAAAATTAATCATCGTTACACCTTTACTAATTTGATGACACGTTTCAATGTACATAATGTTAAAAAAGCTAGTATCCTTCCTAACTGATCCGTTTAACGGCACAAACAGACAACATTTATCAATCATAGGTTGTTTGTATCGTTTTTGACTAAAGTCATCGTATAACGCTACTGTATGTATGACTTTTTGGAAAATACGTTGATTTCTTTCGTTATACTCACTCATCAACATTTGAGTATTTGAGGTTGTCAAAATAGGAAGTGACGTCGATGAAAAAAGAAGGGTCTTATATGCCAATCCCAAATCAGAAATATCATGAATAAAATAAATATCTTCTGACAAATGAGTTTGCCCCATTTTGACACTACAAGGTAAAAATTTGTTATATAAATCGTTTAGTGTGATTGAATCTCCATGCGCTAATGCTTCATATATTAATCGTTTTCTGCCTTCAGTTTTCATTCGCTTCTCTCCTATATTTTGTTCTTTTATCGTTTATTATTTTAACATATCCTATTTATTTTTAAACCGTTTTCATACATTTTTAAATGATTTTACGCAAAAAATTCAAAAATTGGTTTTTTCGTTATTGACGCATTTTCCCTATACTCACAGTGGCTAGCCAAATGATTAACTTTTGAGAGGATAATAACAATGGAAGAACAACTATTTACTACCTATCATTCATTGATCTTAGGCGCATTAAAGAAATGTCACATCACACCGACACATCCAGAATTTGATGATTACTTACAACGAGCAAGAATTGAATTACTTATAGCACATAGACACTATCAGACGGATGTGGAAAATCACCCACCATTTCGCCCATTTGTGTACCAAAAAATTTATTGGGCAACATTAGATGCTATCAGAAAAGAACAGCGACGCTTTGATAAAGATGTCATCGAAGAGTCCTTTCTTGAGTCAATCCCTCAAGAAGAGGATATGACCTGCTGTCTGGTCGCGTCTGATTTATATCATGAGCTACTGGCTCTTTTATCTAAAGACGAAACCCATTTTTTAAACGATCGCTTTTTTGAGCAATTAACCATTAGTCAAATCGCTAAAAAACACCACGTCGCCAGACAAACGGTTTATCGTTGGCGAGATGGTGTAAGAAAAAAATATCAAAAAATTGAAAAAAAGGTGTGACACTTTTGAGTTGGGAAACGTTTATATAAGTGTAAGGCGCGCGACTTACAAAAAAACAAAAAGGACGTGACTATCATGGAAAAACTATTTGACAGTAAAAAAGCCATCTTATCATTTAAAGCAGTAGGAGACAATAAACCACGTAAACAAACTCTTGCCAATTTAATCGAAGACGCTTCTGATGAGAGCATTTTAGATTTAAGTGATGTCTTCAATAACCTTGCACCAACTGATGAACCATTAGAAAAACTAGCAATCGTTGATACACACCACTATGACATTTAATCACTCACTCAAACTGACTAGGAGGAAACACCCATGAAAAAATTAAACTTAAACTTTTTAAATGAAGACAATAAAAAAACTACCTTAGTACCCAAAGTAGCCAAACAAGATTTAACAAAAGATGAAGTAAAAGAAGCCATGACTATCATCGCCACACTTGATTTGTTTGAATCAAATGGTAAAAAATTATACGTGACACCAAAATCAGCACACTATAGTGAAACAATTATTACAGAGTTGTTCTAACCTGTTAGACGACGTTTACCACAAACGTCGTCTTTTCTTATACCAGAAAGGAGTTTTTATATGTTAAAAGTCATTGATTTATCAAACCATCAACGTGGTATGTCACTCGATACACTAAAAGCCGATGCCTTTATCTTCAAAGCAACAGAAGGCACTTATTTTATTGATGATACATGTGACACTTTTGTCCAACAAGCCAAAAAACTAAATAAACCTTATGGTGTGTATCATTTTCTAGATCAAAATGATGTCATCAAACAAGCAGACTTTTTCTTAACACATATCAAAGGCTATCTAGGTGAAGCGATCCTTGTTCTTGATTATGAAGAATATGGTAAACAAGGCGCACAAAAAGCCAAAGAATTTTTAGATTACGTCTATAAACAAACAGGCGTGAAACCTCTCATCTATATGAATGAAAGTGATGCAAACTCTGATGATTGGTTGGATGTCGTAGCTGATGATTATGGCTTATGGGTTGCCAAATACTCTCAACACACACCTGTTGTTAAACAATGGCCAAGCTATGCCATGTGGCAATATACCAGTACACCTGTTGATACAAGCTATTTTTACGGAGATAAACTTGCTTGGCAACAATATGCTACACCCAAAAAGACCATCACCCAACAAAAGGACGCTTATCACACAACAGGAACACGATTTGAAGCATTAAGAACACTCGTCATTCAAGCAGATGAATCCTTTAAAAAAGCATCTGGCATGCACTTTTCCAAAAGTACTGTCTTTGATATTGAGCAAATTTGCCACACCAAAACAACAACGCATGCTTGTATACTCTATAATCATCGCAAGGTATTTGTTACACTTCACAAGGATTATGTTAGAAAGATAGATTAGGATAAAAAAATACCCCTCCACGAGAAATCGGATAGACTTCTTGTGGGGGGATTTTGTTTATTTAAATAAAGGCAACTCTTCAACTTTTAATCCAAAATATTTTTTAATTTCATTCACAATACGTTTACTTGCCAAGCCATCACCATAAGGATTTTTTGCATTTGACATTTTTTTGTAAGTTTCTTCATTAGATAATAATTCAATCATATTTTCTTTTACAATGTCATAATCTGTTCCGATTAGTTTTAATGTTCCTGCTTCTACACCTTCTGGACGTTCGGTTGTATCTCTCAATACAAGAACTGGAACATTAAATGATGGTGCTTCTTCTTGAACACCACCGGAATCACTCATAATAAAGTAACTTCTATATGAGAAATTATGAAAATCAAATACATCTAGTGGCTCAATCAAATGAATACGTTCATGGTTTCCTAAAACGTCATTGGCTAATTCTTTTACCTTAGGGTTAAGGTGTACTGGATAAACCAAATGAATGTCTTCATATTTATCTACAACTTCTCTTGCTGCTGTAAAGACCTCTCTCATAGGTTGACCTAGATTTTCGCGACGATGCATTGTCATTAAAATTAATTTGTCATCTTCACCTATATTTTTTAATGCATCATGGTTGTAATTATCTTCAACTGTTTCACTTAATGCATCAATCACTGTGTTACCAGTAATTGAAATTTTAGCTGAATCTTTTCCTTCATTAATTAAGTTATTTGCACTATTTTGAGTTGGTGCAAAATATAAATCACTTAATACATCAATCATCTGTCTATTTGCTTCTTCTGGAAATGGTGACGAAATATTCCATGTTCTAAGACCTGCTTCCACATGTCCTACTTTCACTTGATTATAAAATCCAGCTAGACTTGCCGCATAAGCTGTTGTTGTATCACCATGAACTAATACAATATCTGGTTTTTCTTCTTTGATTACTGCATCTAATTTCACTAATGCACGACTGGTAATATCTGATAGTGTTTGATTTGCTTGCATGATATTTAAATCGTAATCAGGTTTTATTTTAAATATCTCTAGAACTTGGTCCAACATTTCTCTGTGCTGTGCTGTAACCACAACAACTGATTCTAAATCCTCATGTTTTTCTATCTCTAAAACAAGAGGAGCCATCTTGATTGCTTCTGGTCTTGTACCAAAAACTGACATAACCTTAACTTTTTTCAATTATATTCTCCTCTATAATGTAATAGCTTCTGGAATAATATTTTGAGTGTCATATACTACTACAGAATCTAACCTATCGCTATTTTCAATAATGTGTTTATGACCTACCATTATGATAACTAGTTCGAGGCCATCCATAAATTCATTAAAGTCCATCACTTGATTTTCAACAATTTTATTTTTTACCATTGGATCATATGATTTTAACGGTTTAGATAAATGACGTTCCATTGATTCAAACATTTGTAAAGTTGGACTTTCTCTCGTATCATCAACATTCGGTTTATATGTTAATCCATATACTCCTACTTTTGAAAAATCAGAGATATTCTTTTCTTTCATAATTTGAGCTACTTTTTTTAGTACATAATCTGGCATAGAATCATTTATATGTCTAGCTGTTGTAATAATATTAGTCAATTCTGGATAGTCACCTACCAAGAACCATGGGTCAACTGAGATACAGTGTCCACCTACTCCAGGTCCAGGATTTAATATATTGACACGTGGATGCATATTAGCTACTTTTATAATTTCATAAACATCCATATCATCAAAATCACAAATTTTTGCTAGTTCATTAGCAAACGCTATATTAATATCTCTAAATGTATTTTCTATTACTTTACTCATTTCAGCTGTTTTGATATCTGTAACAGCTATATCTGCTTCGCAGAAAGTTTGGTAAATTTCTTTTACCATTTGTCCTTTATCAAGATTATCTGCACCAATTGTTCTGGAATTATATCTTAACTCATGAATCATATTACCAGGTAGTATCCTTTCTGGAGCATGTATTAAATGAATTGTCTCTCCAATTGTAAATTTAGACTCTTCAATCAAAGGTCTAATATATTTATCAATCGTTCCTGGAGATACAGTTGATTCAATGATCAATAATGTGTTTTCTAAACAATTTTCTAAAACAGTTT
This sequence comes from Vagococcus sp. CY53-2, assembly GCF_022604695.1. Lineage (NCBI taxonomy): Bacteria > Bacillati > Bacillota > Bacilli > Lactobacillales > Enterococcaceae > Vagococcus > Vagococcus sp. CY53-2. Next base: position 245,470 of record NZ_JALAHP010000002.1, on the reverse strand, counting down.
GTACTGCTTTTATAACATATACCGGATCAATTTTTTTGTTATCCTTATCATAAGGTGTTGGCACAGTTATGATATATTTATCCGTTACTTGATAATCATTACTAAATTTAATACCTTTAGAAAGAGCCTCTTGAAATAATTCATCTAATCCCTCTTCTTCAAATGTTGTTTTTCCCTCATTTAAAGTTTTAACTAAACCTTTATTTACATCTGTGCCCACCACATTATTACCACTAGCTGCTAGCATTAGTGCAGTGGGTAATCCTATATATCCTAAACCTATAACGTTAATCATTAATTATTCTCCTTAGTTTTAAAAAATATAATAACCATTACATACATTATCGTTGAAATTAGTCCCATAATACAATATGATATTGAAAATCCTTTTAAACCATAGTTACTACTAAAAATAAATGCAAAAATTACATATAGTACTGTATAAAATATTTGTATATTTAATTGAATTTTCAAATCAAAATATTTTAAAATAAATATCTTGAGAAAATTAGCCATACTATAAAATAATATACCTAAAGTAATAAATGGTAATATATCCATTGTTTTATCATACATATTGCCGTATAAAATTTTAATAGATATTTTAGATACAAATAGTATTGGATAATATAAAGTTAATAGTAATATTGATAATAAAAATTGAAATTTTAGAATATTATTTCGATTAATTTCTTTTTTTCTTTTCATAAAATAAGCTAAAAATACTGTATTAAATTGGCCTAAAAGCATGATTATTATTTTAGACACAACACTAGCTGCATAAAATACTGACATAGATGTAGCACCAAGTATAGGTATAATAAGTATTCTATCTAAATAATTAGAAACTCCATTAATTCCATAAGAAGTACTTAAATTCAAATAGTCTCTCATTACAATTTTTCTTTCAGCATTCCATTTAAAGCTTTGTTTAAAAAAGTCTGTTTTTTTTATTAAAAATAATACCCCTGATAGTTCACCTATAAAGAAGATTAAACTCCAATAATGTGTTAATTTAAAAACAAATAATCCTATAACATAGCCCAAAAAAACAAAAATATTAGTTAATAGTATGTTAATATAATTTAACTTAATCCGAAGATTTGAACCTAAATACACTCGAAAAACACCTAAAGAAGTAGCAATTGAAAAAATAATAATATCTACTTTTTGTAATCCTATACCATATATATTAAAGACTATTAGAGATAGTATTAGTGAAACTGACACAGCAAAAAGAGATAGTATATTAAAATTATCTCCAGACGTTTTTTGATGAATTATTTTCACATTATTTAAAGAATCTCCCAAATATACTAAAAATATACTATTTAAGCCATATATAGCAGTGATTTCACCAAATTTTTCGAAACCATAAGTCATGTTAAAATACGGAAATATTACCAACTGAACTATTGCTAGTAATAAGAAATTAGAAATTGTATTTAACATAACATCTTTTATAAATTTTTTTTTCATAATTTTTTCCTATTCTTTTTATTACTATTAATATAAAGAGTTCCAAAACAAGTCCATAAAGACGGTGATAACCATATAGATGAACTAACTAATGATCTACTAAAAGAAAAAATAAAAAAACATAATATAAAGAATTTTAGATTTTCATCACTTTGAACATATTTTTGATAAAGTCTAAACAAAAAGTATAATATAATAGGAATTCCAAACACACCAAAATTTATTAATAACTCCAAAATAACATTATGTGGATAATAAAAAACTATACCTGAACTACCAACGACATTAAATCCTGAAATTCCCTGGGGAAAACCATATGAAGATATAATAGAATCCACAGCTTTATCATATAATATATCTCTACCTGATGATGAATTTATTATACCCTGTATAAGTCCTTCAGAATCACTAATCATTCTTTCTAATTTTATTAATACGTATGAGGTATTTCCATTAATGAACTGTAAAATAAAATTAAGTATTAAATCTATATTTAAAATACAAATAAGTAGCAAAATAGTTTCTATTAATGTAAATAAATACATTTTTATATTTTCTTTTTTACTTTTATATAAGAAAAACTTTGGTACTTGATAAATTAAAAAAATTGTTATCATTGACATTCTATTAGCAAAAAAAACCGATAATATTAATAAAAAAATCAATAACAAATGATTTTTAAATTTTTTGTCTTCTATAAAGTATAATCTAAAGCTTAATGGTATACTAATAAAACTAAGAACATTCCCAATAGCCATATAACTAATTGTACTACTCGTATTCCCCTTTGAGATAACAATATATAGCAAAACACTAAATAATGTAAGTAATGAATATTTATAATATACTCCAAAAAAAAGCTTTATATCTTTCAAATTCATCGTAAAAAAAAGCATTATTAAACTAGAGGAAAACATACTTATATAAAAAAAATTAAAAGTTTCCACATTTTTAAAAATTATAAAATCTAATAAAAATAAAACAGATAAAAATGAAAATATTTTTAAAAAATCTATTCTGATCCCATTAATAATTATACTAATTAAAACAGATCCTAAAACAACTAAATATTTTACAAACACTAACCCAAAAACAGATTCAACTGGCATCATAATATACTGTATATATATTACTAAACACCAAAGTATTGAATTTATCTTATTTTTTTTTTGTGTCATCTTTAACTCCTATTAGTATTCTCTATTACATCAATCAGTTTATCGCACAGGACATAATAGTCGAATTCCTTACTTGCCATTATTGAGTTATTACATAATTCATTATATCTTGATATATCTTTATCATACATCTCTTTTACTTCTAAAATTTTATTAGTTATTTCTTTTTCATTGCTGTCACCAAAAAATTCATAACCACAATTATATTTTTTTATTGGAGAATATCCCATCTTTACAGTAGAGATAATTGGCTTTCCTGAAGCAAAATATTCAAACAACTTATTTGAACTATTCCCCCTACTCCAATTAAATTTTTCTTGAGAATAATTTAAAATATTTAGATTACTATTTTTTAATATATAAGGAATATATTTCTTTTCAACACTGCCCTTTAGTATAATATTATTCAGATTAAATTCCTTTATCATATTATCTATTCTTTCAAAGTCATTTCCAGAACCATAAATTAATATCTGAATATCATCATGTTCTCTCAGCAATCTAGCTATTCTAACTAGTTTTGACACATCATTAACAGGCCTAATAGCACCTGAATATACTATATTAAACTTATCTGAATGTAAATCTTCATCTTCTATTGTATTTCTTGAACTATTATTATCAAAATCATGTATGTCAACACCATTATTTATATAATAGCATTTTTCTGCATCTATTTTTCCTCCTTGAGTTTCAAACCATCCTTTTTCCTTTAAGTAATCAGTATCTCCTTCTTTGGTAAATATCAAAGAGTCTGATTTTTTATAAATCCAATGTTCCCCTTTCACCAATAAACTTCCTATAAAACCTTTTTCTTTGATTTTAGTAAACTCAAAAATAGCTTCTGGCCAAAGGTCTCTAATTTCTGAGATACAAGGTATATTTAATTTCTTTGAAATTTTTATCCCTGATACCAATGTTAGGGGGTGTACACTAGATGCATAAATAATATCAGGAGCCCCGACACTATCCATAATTCTTTTATACTGATTATTTAAGTTATAATAGAATTTAAACATATTTTTAACTCTCTGTATATTATTTTTACAACTAGGAACTGTATCTATAAAAACAAATTTTACTCCATTTAATTCTTCAATATAATAATTATCATTTTTTATATTATTAACTTTTTCTAAAGAATTATGCAATGTATTGGCACAAAAAATAGTTGGATTGTATCCTCTTTTTTTTAACTCAAGAGCTAAAGAATAATGGCGTCCACCCTTATTTTTGAACATACTTGTTGCGTAGTGATTAAAAATCCAAATGTCCTTTTTCAAAATATTACCTCTCTCAACTATAATTAAGCTAATTCTGTCTATATGATGGAAAAAAACTACTATCGGTACTCGATACTTCCTTCTCCAACATTTCATAAATTACTCTGTTCCTTATTTTTTTTCCTATATAAAAATCAAATGACGTGTTCTTGGAGAATTTCTTTTTAAAAGCCAATAAATTATCATCATCTTTATTAGTTTTTCCACCTCCATAATGAACTAATTCATAATTATTTTCTACTCCCCATTCGGCTACGGCATATTTTATTAAATATGCAGGTGATAAAAATAAATGCTTCGTATCCGTCCCAGATAAATGAACATGTATTACGTTATCACTTAATAAATTCAAGCTACTTCCTATTATTTTATCCTTGTAATAAACTTTACATAATAAAATATCATTCTTAAAATTAGATAATAATTTTTTAAAATAATCATCATCGAAATAATAGAAATCTCCTGCATTATTCCTATCCATTGTTGAATAATATATGGTTATAAAATCATTTAAATTACAAGGGGAAACTTCCAAAGTATATCTGATATCTGGGTTATTCAAGATACTTCTAATTCTTTTTCTTGTAGATTTCGAAAACTCTTTTGCAAAAAAATTTTCTTTATATTTTAAACAGGTTCCCACAGTCATTCTATCTTTTATTGGATTATATATCCTCATAAAATCCAAAGCGTTTTCTTTTATCGGATGAAATCTAATAAATTCAGATACAATATTATTATCCAAACAATATTTATTAAACTCGGTATTAAAGCCATCTATTAACGCCTGTTTATTTTGTGTATCTATAATAATAGGTCCACCATAGCCATATGGTGTAGATATATCATAATAACTTTGCTCATCAGATAACATAATAGGTATCTTTTTTTTCAAAAATAAGTATTGTATGGTTCCATATGCATTTTGATACTTATAGTTTTCTATTGAACTTTGAGATTCACTTTCGTATAGAGAACCATATTTTTCTTTAAAATATATATCCATCAAATTTCAGTCCCCTCTTAAATATTTAATAATTCCTATATATGTCTTCACTTTTAAGAACATGCCAAACTGTACTAAATATTATTTCCGTATCTAATTTAAATGATACATTTTTTACATATTCTATATCAACAATAATTTTTTCTTCCCAAGATGCGGAATTTCTATATTTTATTTGTGCGAGTCCTGTTAAACCAGGTTTCACATCAAATCTTCTCTTAGCTTCTAATGGATAATTTTCATATCCTTGATAAGGATAGTAGGTAACCGGTGGTCTTGGACCGACTATCGACATATCACCTTTTATGATATTAATAAGTTGTGGCAATTCATCCAAACTAGTTTTCCTAAGAATGTTACCAACTTTTGTAATTCTTGTATCTGTATCAGATTTTATAAAAAGACCATCACCAATTTTTTCTGCGTTAGGTACCATTGTACGAAATTTATATATTTCAAATACTTTACCATGCTTTCCAATTCTCTCTTGTTTAAATAAACCATTTCCTTTTGATTCTAATCTTATTACAAAATAAATAGCAAAAAAAACAGGTAGTAATATTACAAATATTATTAAACATATTATTATATCTAAAAATCGTTTCATATACTTAACATAGAATGTTTCCTTTATCATAAATCTTTCTCTCCAAATACTTCTTTTATAATGTTAATGACTCTCATTTGTTGTTCTACACTCATTTTGGTATCACTCGGTAGACATATTCCTTGATTAAACAATTCTTCTGACACATTGCCACCAACATAATCATATGAAGAAAAAACTGGTTGTAGGTGCATTGGTTTCCATATTGGTCTACTCTCAATATGTTCTTTTTCCAAAGCTTCCATAATCTCAATTGGTGTCACATGTTTTGTAACTAACATTGGTGTTAACCAATGATTTGAATACTCAAACTCATTTTCATTTGGAAAGATAACACCATCTAACTCTCCTAAATGCTCTTTATATAATGAGAATATTTGTCTTTTCTTTTCAACTCTGTCATCTAGTACTTTTAATTGCCCTCGACCAATACCTGCGACTATATTACTCATACGATAGTTATAACCAATCTCTGAATGTTGATAGTGTCTTGCTTGGTCTCTACTTTGTGTAGCCCAAAAACGTGTTTTTTTTATTTTTTCTTCATTGTTTGAAACAAGCATACCACCACCTGATGTAGTGATAATTTTATTCCCATTAAAAGAGAAAATACCATAATCACCTATAGTTCCTGTATGTTTTCCCTTATAAAGAGTACCTAGACTCTCTGCAGCATCTTCAATCAACGCGACATTGTGTTCATCACATAATGCTTTTATTTCATCTAAATCTGCCGATTGACCATAAAGATGAACAACTAAAACTGCTTTAGGCGTATATTTTTCAAAGGCTTTCTTTAGTGCTTGTGGATCCATGTTCCAAGTTTTTCTATCACTATCTATAAAAACAGGCGTAGCTCCTACATAAATAATCGGATTAGCAGTTGCAGAAAAAGTTAAACTTTGGCAAAAAACGATGTCACCCTCTGTTACGCCAACAGCTTTTAACGCTAGGTGGATAGCAGATGTTCCTGAACTTAAGGCAGCTGCATGATCGATTCCTACATAGTCAGCTAATTCTTGTTCAAAACCATCAACATTTTTCCCAAGTGGGGCAACCCAGTTTGTATCAAAAGCTTCTTTCACATATTCTTGCTCATAGCCTTCATCACTCATATGGGGTGATGATAAATAAATTCTCTCATACTCTTTCATTTTACTACTCCTCACTTGATTGATTCGCAAATAATACTAGCTCTTTTGCTAATGCTGTGTAATCCTCTGGTAACTCTTTCAATTTTTTCATGACTTCATCATAGGTAAAGCCATTGACATTTCCTACAAATATTTTTTCATGGACTTGTTCTTTCGAGCGTTCTTTATCGACTAGTAACTCTTCATAGAGTTTTTCTCCAGGTCTAATCCCACTTTCGATAATTTGTATCTCGTTTTCTGTATAGCCACTTAGTTTGATGACTTTTTTAGCTAAATCAACTATCTTCACTGGCTCTCCCATGTCTAAGATAAAGATTTCGCCACCTTTTGCCAATGTTCCTGATTGGATAACCAAGCGACTAGCTTCTGGTATGGTCATGAAGTAGCGTGTCATACGAAAATCTGTGACAGTCACAGGCCCCCCTTTTGCGACTTGTTCTTTAAAGAGTGGCACAACGCTTCCTCTGCTTCCAAGCACATTACCAAATCGCACGGCTGAAAATTTGGTTGTCCCTTTGCCATTTAATCCCGTCACGATCATCTCCGCGATACGTTTGGTGGCCCCCATAACATTAGGTGGTTTCACTGCTTTATCTGTTGAGACCATAACAAAACTGGTAACATCATTGGCTAAAGCAGCTTCTGCTACGTGTTTTGTTCCATAAATATTATTTTTTAATGCTTCCACTGGATTATACTCCATTAAAGGCACATGCTTATGTGCGGCAGCATGATACACAATAAAAGGTTTATGCGTGCTCATGACTTCAAAAATACGTTTAGCATCTCTCACATCAGCAATCACTGGAACGATTTCTGTGTTTTTATCGGCATAATGTTGTCTTAATTCTTTTTCAATCAAATAAATAGAGTTTTCACCATGACCTAATAACACGATTTTTTTTGGCGAAAAAGCCATGACTTGTCGACAAATCTCTGAACCAATCGATCCGCCAGCACCTGTTACTAAGACAGTTTTATTGGCTAATTGATTCTTGATAGAATCCATGTCTAATGTGACTTCATCTCTTCCTAATAAATCAACCACATCAATGTCACGTAACTTAGTCACAGAGACTTCCCCCATGGCCAACTCTTCAATAGAAGGAATGGCGTTGATAGTCACCTCTAAATCTCGTGTCACATCTAATAAATGCTCATATTGTGTCGCAGTCATAGAAGGAATCGCGACGGTTAAAACTTTTACGTCATATTCTTTTATAAGCATAGGTAACTCATCAATGGAACCCACCACTTTTAATCCAGATAAGTAAGTATTTTTTTTATTGACGTCATCATCAATGAATCCTTTGAAGTTTAATCCTAACTGAGAGGATTTATAACGTACAGTATTGTACAGTAGCTCGCCACCATCTCCCGCACCAATAATAAAGGCATTGTCACATTTTTTAACACCTTTATAATGATACATGTTTAAATAATCCACGATTAATCGCCAAGCGACCCTTGAACTGGTGATAGCTAGTAGAACAATAAAATAAGCTAATAATATTTGTAAGTGCTCGATAGAAGACGACGGAACAAAACTTAATATGATGTACTCCGACATACTTGAAGCACTCACAGCGAAAAAGATGGATAGAATACCGTTAATGCTTGTGTATCTGGTTAGTCGATTAAACACCTTAAACACCGACCCAAATAATAAGTACAAGACAAGATGTAATCCTATAACCCTTAGTGGGATAGGATCATTTATTTGGTATAAAAAATTGGTATAAAAACTAACAACTATATTAGCTAAAATAATGATACTTACGTCCACACCAATCAGTATAGACATTTTGACTTTTCGACTCACAACAACGACCACCTTAACCTTTTTAAGAAAATCCCCAATGTTTTTTTGCTGATACAATGGGTGCTACCTCTACCTGTTCTCCATTAACAATATCTTTTGTTATTTGTACAAATGCGTTTCTTTTTTCTTTACCAAATTCTTTCTCTAGTAAATCATAAGCCGCTTTTGTATAAAAACCACGTGTTGATACATTATGCGCATCTGATGACAACATATGAGCATAATTTTGTTTAATCATTTGTTTTGTCACGCGTTGAATTTTTTTCCCAAACTGACCAATATAACTACCATTTGTCACTTGTGACAAACACCCCATATCAATAAAGGGTTGCAATCTTTTAGGTTGTTCTAAAAAGATATTATTTCTCTCTGGGTGCACAATAATTGGTCGATAACCTTGCTGGCATAAATCAGATAAAACTGATTCACTATAATCTGGGACAGTTGAAAACGGGAACTCTATCAACAAATACTGATCATTTAAGTCAGCAAATAAGATATCATCTTTCACTATTCGACGGGATAAATCAGGTGAAATACGCACTTCCTGACCTTCAAATAATGTCAATGGTATCCCTTGCTCATCAAGTATTTTCTGACACGCGGCAACCTGCTCGATGATATCAGCCTTTTTATTAAGATAATGACCATTATTGTAGTGTGGTGTACAAAGGATATGAGAGATACCTTCAGACACAGCAGCTCGTGCCATGAATAAAGAATCTTCCATCGATTGTGCCCCATCATCTATGCCTGGTAATATGTGACAATGTAAATCAACAACCATAATCCTTTTCCTTCCTTTTTAACTATAATAGTAGTTTGCATAGTTGACTTCTACTTTGTCCAGATAAACACACCCTAAAATGGTTGTATCAACTTTATCCAGTAGATAAATGGATCGATTTAGTGCTTTTTTATCGGTTACTTCTTTTCTTACTACAACCACGACACCATCTAAGTGTGGAGATACTAATTGAACGTCTGTCACAGTTGAGGCAGGTGGCATATCAAAAATAACAAAATCATATAACTCATCTAATACACTGATGAGTTTTTTCATTCGAGGACTAGCTAATAATTCAGATGGGTTAGGTACTCTAATCCCACTTGTCATCACGTCAAGATAAGGAATATTTGTCTCTTGTACCACTTCACTAACAGATAATTGTGTTAAACTTAATAAATTGCTAAGCCCCGTACCATTGTCCAGTTCAAACGTTAAATGAGTTGTTGGTCGTCTCATATCTGCATCAACTAATAATGTCTTTAATCCAAGTTTAGCAAACATAACAGCTAAATTGGCTGCTGTTGTTGACTTTCCTTCACTAGGTCCAGCAGATGTAATAGCTACACTTTTTGTTTGTTTTCCTAATTGTGAGTATTGGATGTTAGTTCGAATGGTTCTAAATTGCTCAGAAATAGAGGAGTTTGGCTCAATTAATGTAAATAAGGTTGAAGGCTGAGGTGACTCCATTTTTCCTGATTTTTTTCGATTTGTTCTTTTCTTTTGACTCATTATGTTCTCCTTTTCACTCATTAATCAGATATTTCATCGTTTGATTCAAAGCGTGCCCTATATAGATCAGCATCTAATCCATCAACTTCTGTATTTAATGATTCTTTATACAAATCATTTACTTCAAAAAACATTTCTTCATTTACAAAGGCATTACTTTGTAATTTACGGATTTCATTCATCTCACGATCACTCATCAACGGGATAATCCCCAAGACTGGTAATCCTAGTTTCTCTGATAAATAGTCCTCTGTTTTTACTGTACGATTAAATAATTCTGATAATAAAGCTAACATCACCCCTACGATTAAACCTAGAACAGCGCCAATTGCTATATTCACTTTTTTATTTGGTGAAATAGGCTGGTTATTCGGGATGGCTTTTGATGCAATGGATACTTTATCTGTATCAGTCATCACAACAGCTTCTTGTTGAAAGATTTCTGAAACAGTATTGGCGATCGTGGCAGATTTAATAGGATCAGTCGTCACAGCTTTAATTGAAAAGAGCTGTGAATTTTGATTTTGCTCAACAGAAATAGCATGTGATAAGAAATCTTCTGAAATACCAGTCATCCCATCTTTAACTAGCTGATCCTTAGCTTTTTCTGTAACAACTTTACTTTTTACCAAATCTTTATAGGTGTTGATAAGTAGTAAATTGGAATTAATCTTATCCGTATTTATATTTGAGTCGGATCCTTTAGTTTGCACCACTAATTGGGTGGTAGCACTATACTTAGGGGTAATAACAAATAATGTCACGACTGTCGATATAATTGTTCCTAAGATTAACATACTAATAATCAACGCCAATTTTTTCTTTAAAAGTTGAAAAATCTCATCTAAACTCACTGTTTCTTCCATTGTTTCCTCCAAATTATTTGCTTTTCATTTTTTCTAATTATTTTCATAACAACATTATATCACAAGGAATGGATTTTAATTGTAGAAATTTCGACTTAACTATCATATTTATACCAAAACATGTTATTTTATTCAGATTTTTTGTTAATAATATCATAAAAAGCCAACATTGCTTTTTTATTATAGTGACTCGGATTAAATGATTTAAACCGTTTCTTCTTCATAAGAGTGGCTTCCATCGCGTTAAATACACCTTCAGCATCATTCTGTTTTGCTAACATACCATATTTACCATTCCCTAATACTTGTCTACAAGCCGGTATGTCAGTTGACACCACGTTCATTTTTAATGTCAGTGCCTCAAGTAATACAATGGATTGCCCTTCATAAGAAGACGTTAAAACAAATACATCACAATGGGTCATAAAAAGATAAGGTTGATTTAATTGTCCCATCATGGTTATAACTTTTTCTAAATGATATTGTTTAATTTGATTCATTAAATTTTCTCGTTCAGGACCATCTCCAATTAGATAAAGATGCCCTTTTTTATATGTCTCATAATATAATTTAAATGACTCAATGAGGAGAGCTTGATTTTTTTCTTGTGATAGTCGTCCGACCGTCACAAAGGTTGGCTCGTTGACGGTATTAGGGTATTCAAAAAAAGTCCCTTCATTATTCATCACGCCTTTTGATAGATCGTAAGTTACATGGTCTTTCCTTATCCAAACTTGTTTATTTTTAAGTTGAATTTGGTAAAACGTGTTGGATTGATTGGTTTGTGCTCGTTGAATCACACGTACTTCTTTTGGCACACGTGAGAGCAAGCCTTTATGTGTCAATACGTCATCAAGTGAGGCATAAATAACCACTTCTGATGTCTGAACGATTGCTGGAAAACATTGTGGCTCTTTTAACAAAATAAACGGATCGTGAGACACTCTAACAGATAACTCGGCTTCTTTTATAAAATAAGACAGACCATTTTCTAATTTAACTTTCACCCAACCAGTTTGACTATTTTTTGATTGTAAAATCACTGATGTGCCAATGTCTAATTGAGTGGTTTGAGCGGCACTATCGGGCTGTTCATATGCTTTTGTCACGTTGGTTAACTGAGCTAATTCGTTAATCGGGTACTGTCTTGATAACGAAGTCAAATCATCAAGTCGCTTTCTATTAACCGTTGAAAACAAGGTATTTAACCATTTTTTAGTTAGTTGACGTTGAAACATCGCCACTGAACTCATCTCTCTAATGGCGGATGGACTCACCCATCCAAGTGGTTCTTTCCCGTTGGATAATTCATAACTGGTTCCGGTATGAGTGATCACTTTTTTTGTTACCAATACATATAAACGATCAAAATGATTTAATGAACAAATTATCTTACTGTCACTTAATCCTAAAGGATGCGTATATAACTTATGATGCTCCCCACCTTGTAACTTAGAGAGTTTATAAAGGATGTGTTCTGATTGGATACTATCAGCTAACAACGTCACATGCCTTTCTTTAATCCAACCTATGTAACGATCACCTTGACTAATTTTCACATAACTTTCTTCTTGATACACAAATCTACCCAATACTGTTAATTCAGCTTTTGATAATACCCTTGTTGTATTATTAGCATATTGACTATCAGGTCTGGTATCAAAAATCACCAATGGTTCTGATGGATTGTTTAAATATGCCTCTCTAAATAATCGTTGTGTCGGTTTTGAGTGAGTTGACACTTGTTCTGGCTCGGTTGCTAAAATATGTGGAATATTTAATAGATTTTCTGCATACACAAATTTCGATTCATCAGCATAGCTGGACAAGTTTTGCTTATTAACATCACGAATGACACTAGACACGGATACTAACTTGTCATAAAAATCATACACACTAATAATCCCTTTAACATTGATATAGTGAATTTTTTTACCATTTACCTCGCGATTCATATCAGCCAACATATCACTATGTAAGTAACAGACTTTCATCGCTGAGTCGACTGCTAGGATATTTTTTGTCCAATGCAAGCTATAGCCACTAAAGTCAATACTTACATCAAATTTATTTTTTCCTAGTAATCTCTTGATATTCCGTTGATAAATATGTAATGGGAATTTTTCTTTTTTCTTTGGATTGACACCACGCATGCGATAATACAAATCTTGGTAGCTTTCCCCCATCGTATAACTAGGTTCACCAAAATTAAATAGTAACGATACCTCTTTTGGAATACGTTGAATAGACTCTATTTGATCTTGTATGGTTGGATTACCCAATAAACACGTCACAGCATATTTTTCATAATCAATGGTTGATAAAAGGTTTAAAAAACTTGTCGTAATCCCATTTTTTCGTAGGCCTCCAGGATAAATAAGCAATTTTTGCTTATCTGGATTCTGGCGAATTTCTTTGATTTTTTCTGATAGTGGTTGGTTAAATAATAAATAATCAACATAACGTTGTGTTGCATTTCCATCATCATAAGATACATATAATCGTTTAAATCGCTCATAGTTCCAACGAGTGTCTTCGATTCTTTTTTCTAAATGATTCATAATATTGATTAACCCATCCAAGTTAAAGGCAACAGGACCAGGTAATTCATCATAATCAAAGTATTTACCGCGTTCATGACTGTATAAGTCATCATCCCAACAATAAAAAATAATCGGCTTATCGGTTACCAAGAAATCAAAAAAGATACTTGAATAATCTGTTACTAACACATCTACTAGTGATAGTAATTCATTTGTGTCAATTCCATCAGGGATTAAATAGGCACTTAACGCTTTTTCCTTTTTGGCTTTATCATAAATAAATGGGTGAACTTTAATTAAAATGTTATAGGTTTCACCAAATTGATCTCGCAAAATAGTTGTCTCACTAATCATCTGACGAATTTCTTGTTCGGTGTAAGACACTTCCCCACTTTTACATGTTGGTGTATAGAGTAATAGTTTTTTACTTAAATCCAGGTTCACACCTCTTTCATGTAATGACCGAATTAAATGATCATGGTCATGACTAAAGGTTGCATCCATCCTTGGATACCCACCTTCTAAGATCACGCCTTGATAGTTATTTCTTAATCTAAAACTATCTAAAAACATATTAGTTGTATGAGCATTTGGGCTAAGCAAAACATCGGCCATGAAAAAATTGCGAACCACATTTCTAGCACCACTGGGGTTTCCCGGTATATCAAACCCCATTGTTTTTAATGGTGTTCCATGCCATGTGTTGATATAAGTCTGTTCTTCTTTAATCGTCACAAATGACTGAAAGGTGGCATTATTGATTAATACCTCTGCTTTCGTCAGCCACTTTAAATACTCATCAGAATTTCTTTCAACAAACAACACATTATCATATTCTTTAAAACGATTCATAAAATAAGACATCTCTTCAGATGACTGAATACTCCATATATGGGTATATTGTTTTTCCACATCTTTTTTTAATATATACAGACATATAGCAAGTGGAGAATCTGTTAGAGATTTTCCATCACGACTTTCATAAAAAATCGTCTTTTTATCGACTGATTCATTAATAAAATAATGGGTGTATGTTTCCACTCGTTTTCCGATAGGAGATAGTTTTCTTTTGACTAACGGTTGAGCAATCCTTTTCATTTTAGATAGTACAGCCATAGTTATTCACTCATTTCTTTTTTTATTATCTTCATAATAGATTGAGCTGATGTTCCAGTTTCTTTGTTACAGAACATTTGCTTAAAGGTTTCATACTGCTTATTATAATCTATTGTACCTAAATTTTTTAACTGTTCGATTAATTTATCTGGTTCCTTTATGATTGGACCTGGTAGCAAAGACTGAATCGGTTGATAAAATCCTCGGATATCTTGTTCGTATTGTGTTGAATCAGGCATGAAAAATAGCATGGGACGATTTGTTAGACTAAAATCAAACATACAAGATGAATAATCTGTAATCAATACATCACTCACCAACAATAAATCACTCATATCATACCCTACAGAAACATCTATCAATTTATCTTTTGGCCATTTCGAGGTATCTAGCGTTTGAGCAACTAAATAATGCATTCTAACAAGCAATATCATATCTTCACCACATGTCTCTATAAAGTTGTCATACGGAAACTCGATGCTAAACTCGTACCCATTGGCTGTCTTATGATCAGTTTCACGCCAAGTGGGTGCATATAAAATGATTTTTTTATCGTTATCAATACCTAATTGACGTTTCATTTCCATTATTTTTGATTCGTGAGACTTTCTGTTAACCAACTGATCATTTCTTGGAAATCCTTTTGTAATCATCTCACCTGTAAAGCCAAAAGCCTGTTTAAAGTGTGCTGTTGTGTAATCACTTGAAGAGGTTAGATAGTTCCAGCGTTTGCTCTCTTGTAAAAATTCTTGATCATAACTCTCTTTTGTGTAACCAGGGATATTAACTTCCTCTATGTCTACTCCAATACGTTTCAATGGTGTGCCATGCCATGTTTGGATATAGGTTGTCTGCTTACCCTTACTTAACCATAATGGTGTTCTTGTATTGATTACCCAAAATTTTGCTCGTGGCATAACAAAAAACCAGTGCAAAGAAAAACGTGAGATGTAAGGAACCTTTTGTTTGATAAAGGTTTCCTCATATCCACGCGTTACTCCCCACACTAGTTCAAGTGTTGCGTCTTCTTTTTTTAAATAATCATAAACGGCTTTAGGATTATCACTAAACTGCTTACCATGAAAACTTTCAAAGTAGACCAGATTTTTTTTCGGTAATTTGCCCAATAGTTTAAACCATATTGAAATCACTGTTTCTATTATTTTTTTCATGGTAATCTCCTTTTACATAAAGTCCATAAATCGTGCTCTAAATTTCATATGAATATGCGACCCTAAAATAAGCAATACCCCAACAACCAACCAGAAAAAGATTGTTTGGACACCTTTTTCCCAGAACCAACGACCATATAATAGCGAGTCTCTAAATCCATCAATAATATAATAAATAGGATTTAATTCTAACAACCTCGTCACCCATGCATGTTTTGTTCCGGCAAAAATACGCTGAAATTCCCAAATTGGGCCAGATAAATAGAACAACAAACGCAGAATAGATTGAAGCATAATATGATAATCTCTTATCAAGACTGAAATGGTCGAATTCAAAATACCAAACGCAAATAAAAACGCCAACATACAAAATAGATAATAAAAATACTGAATCCAATAAATATTAGGATAAATCCCAGCAGCAAACATCGAAGTAAGCAAAATTAACATCATCCAACGATAGCTTTTAAAGTTACTTGCCATATTAACAGTTGGTAAAATACTGACTGGAAATTTCATCTTTGAGACCATTCCTATTTGCTTATAGATGCTATTGGATTCTCCTAATATTGAGCTATTGATAAAGAACCAAGCGATAATCCCTACAAGCATCCAAATAATATATGGTATGCCATCAATATCCTTTCGCTTCATTCCAAGCCCAAAAACTAGATAATAAATCCCTATTTGAATGGCTGGATTTAATACTTGCCACAATAATCCAAGATAGTGACTTTGATAAGTGGCTTTTTCTTCATATTTAGAAATACGACGAATAATCCCAAAATTTTTAAATTGTTCTGTAATTACGGTCTTTACGTCATTCACGTTTTTGCTCTCCTTACTGTTTACTTTGTTTTAAATGCCACACTAATCCTTTCGTGACAAACAAAGGTACTTGAAAAATACGATTTAAGCGCTTCGGGTTACTTACTGAGCGATACAACCACTCTAAATTTGTTTTAATAAATACTTCAGGCGCTCGCTTTACCGTTCCACTATAAACATCAAAACTTCCTCCAACAGTCTGGAAAACAGTCGCATTTAATTGTGGCATATAGCGTTGTAACCACTCTTCTTGTTTAGGTGAGCCAAGGGCAACAAATAACACATCTGAATGTGTTTTATTTATCATATCAATTACTTCACCACTACTTTTTTTCTGATAACCATCCAACCACCCAGCCACGATAACTCCAGGATAGTCTAGTTGAATATTTCTAGCAGCTTGTGCCACAACAGATGGTTTAGCACCATATAAAAAGATTGATTTTTTATTTGCTGCACAAAATTCTAACACACTTGCCATCACATCAATCCCAGCAACCCGCTCTTTAATGCTTCCTTTTGTCCATTTTGACATCTTAACTACACCAATACCATCAGCAAAGCGATGGGTCGCATGCTCAATAAATGATTTCACGCATCTATTTTTTTCAGACATTAAAATAATTTGAGGGTTAATACTGGCTAACACCATTTTTTGATGATGGTCAAAATACCAAGACATATCACGTTCAATATCTGACATTTTTAACTGATCAACTGGTGTATCTAAAATATACTCTACCTTTTTTGTCATTTTTCTCCATCCATTACCTTTTTGATCTCTCCTACTACCCGACTGGTTGCCTTACCATCATTATAAGTATTCCATAATTGATTAAATCTTTGGTTATCTATTGGTTGATTACTATTTAACTGCTCTAATAATTCTGTTGGTGTATAAACAACTTTTTGTGGAAAGTCTTGCTTTATCCCTTTTTGTATGCCTGTTATTTCTTCATAAATCACTTCATCAGGCCAATACATAATTAATTGTTTATCTGGATTAGCCACAGTAAAGTCAAATGCCACTGAAGAATAATCTGTTATCAGGACATCTGATTGTTTAATATAGTCATCTGCAGATTGACTTGATGAAATCCACTCAACATTCTCCATTGTCATCTCTTGTGTTAATTTAACATGTGGATGTAATTTAACTTGCAAGAGATCATGTTCATTTAATTGCTTGGACACACCTTCTATATCTAGCAACCACTTTTCCAATGGAATCCTGTCACGATAAGTTGGTAAATATAAAATATGGCGCTTATCTTTCTGGTTATTTGTCTTTGTCCCATTCACTAAATGATCTGTCCGAGAAAAGCCAGTCAAAAGAATTTGTTCATCAGAAAAACCGTAACTTCGTTTAAAAACCTCACCCATTTTTTTGGATGCTACAAAAACATAATCAAACGCATTATAAACACGTTTAAATCGCTCTTTATCTTTTTTTGAGCGTTTCATCGCTGCTTTATCTTCTAACCCAAATTGTTTGATTGCCCCAGTAGCATGCCATAATTGGTACACGGTTTGCGTTTCTTTAAACGTGATGTCCCCTAAACAAGCAAAATAATTATCTGCTACAATGATCTTACTTATGGATAATTGCTTCATACCATTAATTAACCCATTAATCGTGTCTAAACAATAAATGGATACACCCTTTTTCTCTAATAGTTTCGCTTCATCTTTACAACTTTTACTATACAACACAACGATTGGGTAATGTCGTTGGATTGCTTCAATTAAGCCTTGATCATTATTAGGGAAGCTCATTAAATAGCACACTTGTTCTACTACCTCATTTTGTCGATTACTATTAGACAACAGGCGTATCAACCAACTGTATATTTCTTTAATCGAACTAATCAATAAACGTTTCATAAAGTTGTTCCGCTGAGATATCTCGTGCTAATTGTTTCTCGACTTGAGGTGTTTGTTTTTCTGCAAAATATGATTTAAAAGAGCGTCCTCTAATATTAATTGTACCAAATACTACAATTCCTACAATCATAAATAACAAAACGACTTTTGTTAACAGTGACATTGTTCCAATAGCAGGACCTCTTAAAGCGGATTTACCATGCCCTCGTTCAGATGCTATTTTTTTTAGATCATCCACACTAAAGTTTTTTTGCTTTTCTTTATAATCGTCTTGATACTCTTTTTTTTCTTGTTCTGATAATGTTCTAAACCACTTTATAAATTTATTATAATTGGCAACAACTTCTGCTGTATCCCCGTATTCACGTAATTCACCATAATGAATCCAAGCGACTTTATCACACAGTTTCTTTACTTGGTTTAAAGAGTGTGACACAAAGAAGATTGTTTTTCCTTCTGCTTTAAATTGTAAAATACGATCCACACATTTTTGATAAAATGTATCATCTCCAACTGATAAGGCTTCATCAATAATTAATACATCTGGGTTATTATGAACAGCAATCGCAAAACCTAATCTTGAACGCATCCCACTAGAATAATTTTTTACCGGCTGATTCACAAAATCCCCTATGTCAGCAAATTCTGTAATATCCGGTAAAATAGCATCAACTTCTTCATTCGTTAACCCTTGCATCAAACACTTTAAACGAATATTTTCAAGACCTGTTAATTGTGGTTTCAACCCAGCACCAATGGCAATAATGGATGTTTCGCCTTTGATTGTCATTTGCCCAGTTGTCTGAGGGATGATTCCTGCTAATATATTTGATAACGTAGATTTTCCAGATCCATTAATTCCGATTAATCCCACTGCTTCACCTGGATAGACTTTCAAATCTATTCCCCTTAGTCCCCAGAAATGCGGCACACGTTTCTCTGAAAATTTAAATAATGCTTTGATTTTATCTGATTTTTTTTTATACAAATCATATTCTTTGGTAATCATCGTTAATTCTACTTTTGGATTTTCTTTTTGATTCACGTTGACCCATCCTATTCTTTTTCTGTTCATTAAAACTACACCATTTTACACTATTATTAGTATTTTATCAAAATTTCATTCTAAACTTAACCCATTCTTCATTAATTTAAAAAAGAGTCTAAGGGAAACGCCCCCTAAACTCCTAATCATCATCTATTGCATACCCATCTTGTGGATAAGTTCTTGGGTCAACAACGCTATCTGTTGTAAATTTATAGCCTTCTTCATCTCGATTATCTGTCGGTTCTAAATTAAGTGATAGACGTAATTTATGCGAGATATAATCAACGCTATCTTTATGTAAACCGACCATACTTTGATCACCATACATGTAACTCATCCAAGAAAAAACATATGAATCGAATTTGTAATCTTTTGTTAAACCAGATTGTGCCACTGACAAAATACGATTAGGTGGCATATCTGTTGTAATATGTCCATCCAATGCATTTAAAATACTTTTATATTTTGCAATCGATCCTACTGCCATCGCTTTTTGTGCAATAGCCTCTAAAACTTCTTGTTGCCTTTTCCCACGCTCAACGTCATTATCCACATAACGTGTTCTAGCAAAAGCTAAGGCTTCTTCGCCATTTAAGTTATGCTTTCCTTCTTTTAACTCAACGACTTTTTTACCTTGTGCATTTTGTTCTGTTAAAGTAAACGGAACATTTATTTCTACCCCGCCGACTGCATTCACGACATCTTCGAATGCTTTAAAATCAGCTGTTGCATAATAATTAATTGGAATGTTCAATAAATTTTCTACTGCATCTATCGATCCTTCAATCCCACCATGTGCATAAGCAGCATTTATTTTATCATTCCCGTCAAAATTTTTCGTCTGAATGTGCGTGTAAGTATCTCTCGGTATACTCACCATACTGACTAATTCTTTAGAAGGATTGATGGTGAGTAAAATCATTGAATCTGTTCTAGCTCCACCAGTTCCCCTCGTATCCTCAGCATCATCATCTAAACCAAGTAATAGTATCGAAATAGGGTCCTTTTGAACGTCAATTTTATCATTAGCAACTTGCATGGTGTCTCTAGGCTTATAAGCATCATTTAGGAACTTATTGCCATCTATAAACATTTTTGCTCCGTAAACAACAACTCCTAGTAAACAAAGTAATAAAATAATACCTAAAACTTTACTGATTTTTAACATATTACGTTTAAGTTTTGTGTCTCTTTTTCTATTTCGTCGTTGATTTAATGAAATATAATTTTCTTCTCGTATTTCTTTATTTTTTGGAGTTTTTTTTTCTTTCTTTTTTTTCACTCTATCCTTCTCCTAATCATATTTGAATAAAAAATAATTTCAATCTTAAACAGTATAGCATAATCTTTATTTTTTAGGAAAACTAATCAGGATATTTAGACTTTTTTAAACAAATCTTCATAGTTAGAATTAAATTGTTTATTAAATAAAGAACGTGTTATAATATAGTTTGAATTCTGAAAGTAGGTAAGAGAATGAACTTTATATTAGAGATATCATTTCGTTTATTTTTAACGATGCTCTTTGCTTTCCTTATAACGCCTTTAATTCGAAATTTAGCCTTTATTATTGGTGCTGTTGACCAACCTAATAAAAGACGAATCAATACAGAACCTATGCCAACTGCAGGTGGGTTAGCTATTTTTATCTCTTTTTCTTTATCCATTTTATTTTTGTTTAATGATATTATTCCAACAAGCTATGCTCTACATCTAATTATTCCTTCTGGAATTATTGTGGTCACTGGCTTAATTGATGATATTTTCGAGATATCACCTAAACAAAAAATGATTGGGATTCTTTTAGCGGCATTATATGTTTGTTTTGTCTTTGACATTATTATGCACTCTATCACCTTGCCATATATTGGAACCATACATTTTGGTTGGCTGAGTTACCCAATTACCATTTTGTGGATTGCAGGATTAACCAATGCAATTAATTTAATTGATGGGTTAGATGGTTTAGCATCAGGGGTTTCCATCATCGCTTTAACTACCATTGGAATTATTGGTTATATTGGAGCATCAACTGGAGCTGTACACATTGTTGTCCCACTTAGCATTTTTATTTTGCTAATGAGCACGCTAGGATTTTTCCCTTTCAATTTTTATCCGGCAACGTTATATCTTGGAGATACCGGAGCTTTATTTTTAGGTTTTTTAATTTCTTTATTATCACTACAAGGGCTTAAAAATGCAACATTCATTTCATTGATTACGCCACTAATTATATTAGGCGTTCCCTTGACAGATACTGTATTTGCCATGATTAGACGATTATTGAATAAAAAACCTATTTCATCAGCTGATAAGATGCATTTGCATCACCGACTCATCTCATTGGGATTTACACACAGGGGAGCTGTTGTGATGATTTATTGCATGTCTCTTATTTTTTCACTTATTTCATTTCTATACTTGTTTACCAATACATGGGGAACTATTTTCTTGACGATTGCGTCTCTTCTTGGTTTACAATTATTTATTGAATTAATTGAACTAAGCGGAGAGAACAGGCAACCCTTATTACATGTACTCAAGTTTATTGGAAACAAAGCTTATCGTCAAAAAAAGTTGTTAGACCGAAAAAAAAAGAAAGAGTAACTCAATTAACTAACTGAGTTTTCTTTCTTTTTTTCTTCTCTTTTTTCTTTTACTCGTTGCATCGTACTTTCTACGTAATTTCCAACAACACTTTCTTTTACGTTAATTGGTCCATAGAGAAATCTTTCGACGGTAACATTGATCACACCACCAATAATAATAATCGAAGCAGCAATATTTAGCCAAAACATAAAAAGGATAAATCCTCCAATAATACCATAGCTGGATATTTTACCTGAGAAATGTATCACATATAAACTAAAAGCTTGGGTCACTATCATCCAAGTAATAGTTGTAAATACTGCACCAAATAAAATGGTCTTAAAATGTATTTTCGCACTCGGTAAAAAATAATAAAGACACGTCATAACAACAAATAAGACAGAGATGGTCACTGGCCATCTCAGTGTTTGAAATGTTGATAATATGTTATCTGGTAACCCTAATATCGGAAGAAGGTGCTCCAATATTACCTGCCCAAACCCCATTATAAACATTAAAACTAATAGAGCTAACATCAATAAAAATACCATAAAAAATGATAATAACCGCCTAATAATTTGCGTTTTTTGCTTAGATACACCATATGCTTTATCTAAACTAATACGAATCCCATTAATACCTTTACTAATCGCCCAAAATGTTCCTACCGCAGAAATAGAAAGTAAACCACCATTACTCTTAGTCAACAAATCTTCTATCGTATCTTTTAAAAGACGATAGATATCTGGTGGTAACAACTCTCTAATATAAGGATAAATTGTGGCCTCATCGATTTTTAAATAGGGCAATATATTACCAATCACAATGAAGAGTGGGAAAAATGATAATAACATGTAATATGTTACAACAATGGAATAGATTGTAACATCGGCTTGTTTTAACGTCGCCATAAAATCCTTAACAAACGATCGCCAATCTTTCTTTTCTTTTATTTTTCCCATTCCGTGCAACGCTCCTATTCGTCTTGTAGTGTTAAAATTTTTGGACCGTCTGCTGTAATAGCAATTGTGTGCTCGTATTGACAGCTAAGTCCACCGTCTTTCGTTCTTGCAGTCCATCCATTATTATCCATCTTCATTTGCCAAGTTCCCGTATTAACCATTGGCTCTATTGTAATAACCATACCTTCTTTTAAACGTAACCCTTTTCCTGCTTGACCATAATGAGGGACAGATGGCGCTTCATGTATTGTTGGTCCTATACCATGTCCTATGAAATCTCGTACTACAGACAGGTTTTCACCTTCAACATACGTTTGAATGGCGTGACCAATATCTCCTATACGATTGCCGACTTTTGCTTGTTCAATCCCTAAATACAAAGCTTTTTTAGTAACTTCCATTAAGTTATCAATTTCAGGTGTTGATTTACCGACAACATATGCCCAACAAGAGTCAGACATCGCTCCTTTTAAATCAATACACATGTCTACTTTAATTAAATCACCGTCTTTTAATGGGGTTTTTCTAGGGAATCCATGACAAATTTCATCATTGATACTGCAACAAGTTGCATACTCATAGCCTTCGTATCCGATTTGAGCTGCAATTCCACCATTTTCTTCAATCATATTTCTGACAAATACTTCAATGTCCCAGCTTGTTACACCTGGTTTAATGAAATCTCTTAGTGCTTCATGGACACTAGCTAATAACTGACCAGACTTTTCCATTTCATCTATCTCTCTTGCTGATTTTAATGTAATCATATTTATTTTCGCTCCCTTTCATTCTTTGCTTTCTTATTCTAGCATAAACACACCCGTTCGACAAAACTCGCAACAGATAAATCTATTGAAAACTATCATTTATTTGTTATAATTTTCTTAGATGATGAATCATAGGAAAGAGGAAAATCATGGCTGTTGCTAAAATTGTTTATGCTAGTCTTACCGGAAATACCGAAGAAATTGCTGATATTGTTGCTGAGCGATTAGAGGATAAAGGCATTGATGTTGAAATTAATGAATGTACACAAGTCGATGCGGATGACTTTCTTGATGCTGATATTTGCATTGTTGGGAGTTATACTTATGATGACTTACTTGTTCCAGATGAAATTGCTGATTTTTATGACGACCTTTTAGAATTAGATTTAACAGGTAAATTATATGGAGTCGTTGGCTCGGGTGATACTTTTTATCCGTGTTTTTGTCAAGTTGTAGACCAATTTGATAAAGCCTTCCAATCAACAGGCGCAAAAAAAGGCGCTGAGTCAGTTAAAGTTGACTTAGCTGCCGAAGAAGATGATATTGTTGCACTTGAAGCCTTTGCTGATTCTTTAGTGCAACAATTAAATAATTAAGTAAAACAGGAAAATTAATTTTCCTGTTTTTTTATCTTGTTAAGGATACATCTGGGTGTTTCATCGATAAATCAATCAGGTTTTTTATTATCTTTTCAATTTCTTCGTTTTTTGGTTTAGCTCGTTTCGACGCTGCAAGAGAAGCTAACCCAACACTCATAACCCAGCAATTTATAAAAATAGCTTCTTTTACTGTATGGCTTAATTTACTATATTTTTCATCACTCGCTACTTTTTCATTAAATAAATCATGGGTAAACTCGTTTAATTGGTTACCACACTCATGTTCATCCACAAATAATGACTTAAAAAGGACGCTATGATCTGAAGCAAATTTAACATAATTGATCGATAAATCAACAATGCAATCACCTGTAAATCGGCGATCGTATACTTCTGATCTAATGTCTGATGTTACTCTATCAATAAAAACAGTTCGTAACTCATCCATGTTTTTAAATTCTAAATAGATAGGTTGTGTGGATGTCTTCATTTTATTTGCTATATTTCTTGCTGTAAATCCACTGAAACCTTCAGTTGAAATCACTTCATATACAGCTGATAAAATATGTTCTCGTGTAATTGTTTTCTTCCTTGCCACAAAAATCTCTCCTTTGTTCTTAATATGTTTATAATACGAACAATACGTGTCAAACTAAAGTTATTTAATTTAATTTTATTATAACATGAATTTATTATCCAACAAGTTAATCTATAAAAAAACATGGCTTTTTTGATACAAAAAAGCATCTTTTAACAATTAATTTTTGACTATGTTTTTATTTTTAAACAAGAATTGATTTTAAATTTGTTACAACACTCATCCTATGCTAAGATAATACTAATAATTTACTTGGAGGATGATAGTATGGTTTTAACTAATTTTGATCATTTATTACAAAAATATGCCGAATTAATCACTAAAGTGGGAGTAAATGTTTCTGATTCACACACAGTGGTATTAAATATACAAGTAGAGCAAGCACCACTAGCTCGTTATATTGTAAAAGAAGCCTATAAATTAGGGGCTAAACAAGTTGTTGTGCAATGGTCAGATGACACAATCAACAGAGAATTTTTCTTACACGCTGATGATGACGTTATTTCAACTGTCCCTGATTATAAGATAAAAGAAGCCAATGACTGGGTAGAAAAAGGGGCAAGTCGCATTAGTGTGGTTTCTCAAAATCCTGACGCGTTCTCTGGTGTAGATGGAGAACGTTTAGCTACTTTCCAATCCGTTAACGGAAAGGCAATGATGCCGCTCAGACAAGCGACTCAAGCAAATAAATTAAGTTGGACCGTTGTTGCAGCCGCTGGTAGTGACTGGGCTAAAAAAGTGTTCCCAGAGTTGTCTTCTAACGAAGAACAAGTTGATGCTTTATGGGACGCTATTTTCAAAGCATGTCGCATGTATGAAGCCGATCCAATTGACGCTTGGCATAAACATGATAAAACGTTGGAAACAAAAGCAGCTGAATTAAATGCTCAACAATTTGATGCCCTACATTACACTGCTCCAGGAACTGACTTAGTGATTGGTCTTCCTGAACATCATCATTGGGAAGGTGCCGGTAGTAAAAATGCACGTGGCGAACGTTTCATGGCGAATATGCCTACTGAAGAAGTATTTACTGCACCTGATCGTCGTCGAATTGATGGCGTTGTTTCAAGCACCAAACCATTAAGTTATGCGGGAAATACAATTGAAAATATGGTCTTTACTTTTAAAAATGGAAAAGTTGTTGATGTGACAGCTGAAAAAGGCGAAGATGTTTTGAAAAAATTACTAGAAACAGATGAAGGGGCTAAAAGCTTAGGTGAAGTCGCTCTTGTACCTGATAGCTCTCCAATTTCTCAATCAGGTATTACATTCTTTAACACATTATTTGACGAGAATGCTTCAAACCATTTGGCTTTAGGCAGTGCTTATGCTTTCAATATTGAAGGTGGTACTGAAATGACTGAAGATGAATTGGAAGAAGCAGGATTAAATCGTAGCCAAACTCATGTTGACTTTATGGTTGGTTCAAATAAAATGAATATTGATGGTATCAAAAAAGATGGCTCACGTGTTCCTATTTTTAGAAACGGCGAATGGGCATAACAAAAAAGAAGTGGACTTATCCACTTCTTTTTTGTTTTTTAAAATAAATCATCCATCTCTTGTGTACTAGTTTGTAAGAAGGTGTCGCTTGATTTAATTTCTTCACTGACAATTCCCTCTAAGGCTCTTTCAACTAATCCGTCAATATCCAATCGTTCTTCATATTTTCGAACTTTGTCTACCTTTGGTTTTGTTTTTGGTTCTGGTGGAGCAAAAATTGTGCAACAGTCTTCAAATGGTTGTGTCGCTAGAGTAAATGTATCAATTTTTTCTGCTATTTCAATGATTTCTGATTTATCCATCGTAATAACCGGACGAATGATTGGGGTTGTGGTCACATCGTTTATCGCTAACATACTATGCATCGTTTGTGAGGCGACTTGACCCAGTGATTCTCCATTGACAATCGCCAACCCTTGACGTCTTTCTCTGATTTTATCCGTCAAGCGTAACATAAAACGTCTTGTCACTGTCATCCAATACCCTTGTGGAATCCCTCGTTTAATTTCTTCTTGAATTTCCGTAAATGGGACTGTAATAAATTGTATTTGACCGACATATGGCGTTAATTTAACGGCTAAATCTTTGGCTTTATTTAATGATTGCTCACTTGTATATGGAGGACTATAAAAATGGACTGCCTCTATTTCTACCCCACGTTTCATTGCCAAATATCCAGCAACGGGTGAGTCAATCCCCCCTGATAGCATCAACATGCCTTTACCACTTGAGCCAACTGGTAACCCAGCAGCGCCATAAATCGTTTCACAAGATAAATAAGCCGCTTCATTACGAACTTCTACTTCCATACGAATATCTGGCTGAATCATTTTCACTTCAATGCCTTCTATGCCATGAAAAATAGCAGCTCCTACTTCTTTATTAATATCTTTACTATCCCAAATAAATTCTTTATCTGAGCGTCTGCTTTGTACTTTAAAGGTTTTGCCTGGTTTCCAAATATCCTTTACCATTTCGACTGCTGTTTGACAAATTAACTTAGTGTCTTTTTCTATCCGAACGACTGGTGAAAAACTTTGAATACCAAAAATAGGTTTTAATTGTTCCATAACCAATCGATCATCTTCACCATTTAAAATCAAATGCATCCTGTCTCTGTCTGCTCTTACTTTTACATTTGGGTAAGCATGCAAACTTTGTTTCACATTATAAGCTAATCGGTTAATAAAAATGCGTCTGTTTTTTCCTTTTGTTGATAACTCGCCATAGCGAATCATAATTTCTGTTGCTTTCATTTTGGGGCTCCTCTTACGAATAAATTTTCGAAAATTTGTTATACAATTGATTAAAAATAACTAAAAATTGCTCTACTTCTGCTATGGTATTCTGATGATTTAAACTGATACGAACGGCTGTTTCAGCAAAACGATGAGTCACTCCCATTGCATGAAGTGTACTACTATCTGTTTTTTGACGACTTGAACAGGCACTCGTTGTCGAAATATAAATATCTTTGTCTTCAAATGCGTGAACTAATACTTCGCCGCGGACTTTTTTTAACCCGAATGTTAAAATATGAGGGGCTGATGAGTCATCATCTAATGAAGAAAAAATTGTCACATGTTCGTACTGTTGTAATCCTGCTGCTAAGGCATTCTTTAGATGGCGCATTTTTTGTTCTTTCATCTCTTGATCATCTGTTGCAATACGCATTGCTTTTGCCATCGCAACAATCGCTGGTGTATTTTCTGTCCCACTGCGCTTATTATGTTCTTGTCCCCCACCAGTCAATAAAGGAGATAATTTTGCTCCACTTCGCCAATAAACAAATCCAATTCCTCTTGGCCCTTGAAATTTGTGAGCAGAACACGTCATGAAATCTACACGAGGGGTTAAAAATTTATCAACAGACAACTTAGTGATGGCTTGGACTGCATCAACATGATAATGAATCGATGGATAGTTTTCCAATAATGTACTAATCTCTTTAATCCGTTGAACCATTCCTACTTCACTATTTACTGCAACAGTTGATACTAAAATTGTCTCTTCAGTAATTAATTGTTCTAAGTCATGACAATCAATCATGCCATTTCTATCAACGGGACAAAAAGAGACTTTAAACCCAAGTTCTTCTAATTGTTTCGCTGTATTAGAAACAGATGGATGCTCCACACTCGACACGATAATATGATTACCAAAAGAGCGTTTTTCTATCGCTGTCCCCTTTATAACCCAATTATTTCCTTCTGTCCCACCACTGGTAAAAAAGATTTCAGAAGACTCTACCCCTAATATATCTGCTATTTGAACACGTGATTTTTCTAATAACACAGATGATTGTTGACCTAAACGGTGTAAGCTTGAAGGATTTCCCATAAAACGTTGACTGACTTTATTATAGGTATCTAACACTTGCGGATGAATCATGGTTGTGGCACTATTATCAAAATATATCATATCGTCACTCTTTCTTAAAAATTCCTTACCCATTATAACGCGCTACTATTAAATCATCAACTTTCTCTGATGACAAAATAAAAAACCAAGAAAACACGTTTGGCTTTCTTGGACTTTTTTCTTAGACTGTTGTCTCTTTATTATCAAAATAATATTTTCTAATACGTTCTGTTGCTCCTGGTTCGATTCGTTCAATCGCTTCAGAAATAACATCTAAAGCATCTTTGTATTGATGCTCTCTTGAGAATAAACTCAAACTGCGATCAATTGCGTGTTTTATATCTGGATGAGAGAAACGGAAACGGTTAGCGTACTGAATCATTTGCTCTGTTAAAGCGGCACTATCAATCAACTCATTCGTTTTTTCACGAAGCGTGCGCATGTCCTCATCACATACACCAACTAAGCGATCGATATGATTCATATCTATTCTAATTTTATTAAGCTCTTGGCTTAGTTCTTCAATTCGTTCTCCAGTTACAAAGAAAAATTCCAAGTAACTGCTTGGTATTCCAGGTAAGCG
The DNA here is from genome assembly GCF_022604695.1 of Vagococcus sp. CY53-2. Classification (NCBI taxonomy): domain Bacteria; kingdom Bacillati; phylum Bacillota; class Bacilli; order Lactobacillales; family Enterococcaceae; genus Vagococcus; species Vagococcus sp. CY53-2. Next base: position 216,000 of record NZ_JALAHP010000002.1, on the reverse strand, counting down.
TTGTTTTTCAACATAACGTTTTAACATACGCAATTCTAATTCATAGTCATCAATTTTTTGGATAGTTTCACGTTCTCTAGGAGCAAAATCCTTAATAGAACGACTTATCTCAACTTGCCCGTTTTCAATGTCTTTCAATTGGGCTAGACTCTCGCGGTAAAAAGAAGCAACTTGTGAGAAAATCGCTTCTTTATTTTTCATTTGTTCTTCAGTTTCGTCAAATTCTTTTTGTATTTCTTCCATCTGAGCTTGGAAACCTCTGACGCTTCCCAATTCATTGTTATTTAAAATATAACTTTGAGAGACATGATCTAGTTCAATCATTAATAAATGATTGTTTTTATCGGCATGTTCCAATAGGCTTGTTAATTTTGCTTTATTGTCATTAACATAAACTCTTGAAGAAATTTCTTTTTCCATGATGTCATACAAATGATCAATTTCTTTAGCAATTTCAGTATTTAATTTTGAAACATTTTCAATTTCTAATTTTTCTAAATTAGATAATGTTGAGTCAACTTTTGTTTCTAGTTTTTCAACATTAACAGCCACTACGTCATTTTCAAATACATAGTGATCTTTCTTCAATGTTTCGTAGCCTTCTTTTATTTCCTTTAGTTGCTTTGGAAACACATTTGTTAGTGTTTCGACTAAAGGTGGAATTTGCTCGACAATTTTTTGGATTTCGTATGTTCTCTTTTCAGCGTTTTCTAATACAGTACGTGCTTCCATTGGATCACCAGCTGTATTTAATGCAACAAATTGAGTAAAATCGCGTTCAACATTTTGAATTTGTTTTTCAAGTTCACTATAAGAGACACCATATTTTTCAGGATTTTCAGACACTGTATTACTAATTGACTCATATGCATCTAAAGCTTTTTGAACAGCTTCGGAGTTACGTTCTTCACTTCCACGTAATTCTTTCAAGCCCTGACGGATTTCTTCAACTTCTTTTTCCATGCCAGTCAACATGTCATTAGCTTCTACAATGGCTTCTTTAACCTTCATTAATCGATAGGTCTCATTTAAGTTTTCAATTTCAAAAATTAGGCTTTCTAGCTCAGCAAAAGATATGGTAGATATATCAATCCATTTTTGGTTCCATTCCCTAAATGTGTTTTGGCTTTGTCCTACTAAGTGCATTTTCTTTACTTCGTCCACTTCTTCAATCACTGGCAGGTCGAATAACGCAATTTTACGTTTTTCTAATTCCTCCAATTTATCTTGATTTCTGCGCTTCATAAAGAACGCAACTAGGTAGGCAGCTACTGCTAGGATAATTACAAAAAGTAATACCCATAACCAGGTTTTAGTATTCATGAAATTTCCTCCATATATGTTTGTGACCACTACCCTTTCGACTCACCAGAAATACGAGGACTAAATGTCTATATTAAACACACTTAAAACCTCTTTTTCATACAATTGATCAATATATTAGAAAATTTACATCTAAGAAAGATTATAGCACATTCACTACTTTCTATCACTAGTTAATTCTAAAAAAGTCATTTTTTCATGCTTTGACCTTTAAAGTGCCTACTAATGATTCATGTTCCTGTTCAAGTATAACTTATCTATTTCAATTTTAGCAATTAAAAAGACAAATTTTATGTCTTTACTTATTCATAAGACATTTTTATAAGACATTTAGTTGAAATAAATAAAAAACATCCCAACGTCATGATGATATCTTCCACTCATTTCGTTGAGAATAATAAACTTAGTTAATATAGTTAAATAAATTTGATTGTCTCAGATACTGAGATAGCCGGATCAAGTGATTGTATAACTGGGCAATGTTTACTAATCAGTTTTAAAGCACGACGAGCTCTTTCTTGGTCTTCATCAGCTACTTTCACCTCAAATGTCATATCAATACTTTCAATAGGTTTACTTTGTTTTTCTTGATTTCTTGTATACTTCACTGATACTGCCTTAAAGGTGTACGATATGTTTGATTTATTCAAAATCGATTGATACACATATGCACCACACCCTGCGACAGATGCCACCAACATTTGGATGGGTGAATAGCCTTCTTCTTTTAGTAACACCCAGTTACCAGACTCAAATGGTAATTCTATCCCATTTTTTCCTTGAATTAATTCGATGGTTTCACTTGTCATATCTTTTCTCTCCTTTATCACGTTTTTAACTAGAAAATACCCCACCTTTCATCATATAAAAGGTGGGGACATATTAAAACGCTGGAATAGCTGTTTTACTATGTTCTTTCTCGATATATTCTTTAACTGATTTACTTGTCATAGCTTTTTTCAAAGCTTTAATTTTTTCAGATTTCTCATTGTCTTCTCTAGCGACTAAAGAAATCGCGAATCTTTCATCTACTGTATTTTCTAATAAAATCGCATCATCTGGTGCTAGACCAATTTTCGCAATATAAGCTGGGTAATTGTATACCATTGCAACATCTTTTTCATTGTAAGCTTCGGCTAAGTTAAGTAAATCAACTGATAAAAATTCTAGTTCTTTTGGATTTTTTTCGATATCTTTCAGTGTTCCATTAAAACCAACACCTTCTTTTAATGTAATCAATCCTTGTTCGTTTAAAATAGCAAGCGCACGACCTTCATTAGACACATCACTTGGAATGGCAATTTTAGCTTTTTCAGGAATCTCGTCAACTGATTTATAGTCTTTTGAATAATAACCAACTTTTGCATTATAGATTGGTTGAATTACGACTAAGTTTGCATCTTTTTCTTGATTAAATTTCATCATATATGGTTTGTGTTGAGCAAAATTCGCATCTACTTCTTTACTCTTTAACATTTCATTGTATTGGATGTTATCTGTTACTTGAACCAATTCAATATCCCACCCATCTTTTTTGGCTTCTTCTTTAGCTACATTGACAATATCAGTCATTGGTGGTGCCTGAGAAGCCACTTTGATGATTTTATCTTCTTTTGGTGTGTCTTCTTTTTTACTTTCTTGAGCTTTTCCACACGCCACTAACCCTAATGTTAACCCTAATAATACTGAATACTTTAAACTTTTTTTCATTATGACAACGTCCTTTTATCTAATTTTTTTGCTATTTTATACCCTACTAACTGAATTAACCCAACCAATACAATCATCATCACAATAGCCATCATCATGACCGTATATTCATAACGTTGGTAGCCATATCGAATGGCGAAGTCTCCAATGCCTCCTCCACCGACTACCCCCATTACAGTCGAATAAGATACCAAACTAATTAACATTGATGTGGCACTTAACACAAGACCACTTCTTGCTTCTAACCATAAAAAATGAATCACTTTTTGCCATAAACTCACACCGAGTGAATCAGATAAAACCAACACACTATTTGGAATATCTAGTAGTACTTGTTCACAAAGTCTAGCAAAGATGGCAATCGCCACTAAACTTAACGATACTGAAGCTGACTTTGGACCAAATCCTGTTCCCACAATTATTCTAGTGAGTGGAATTAACATCACGACCAATAATAGAAATGGAAATGAACGAATAATATTGACATAACTGGAGGTCAGATGATATACCAACTTTTTTTGCCACGTTTCTTTTCCTCGGCATAAAAATAAACTCGTCCCTATTATTAAGCCTAGTAATGACCCAATCATCATACTGACACCAATCATATATAGTGTCTGTCTAAGTGCCAACATTAGTTCTGGAAAATAAATCATCGCATGCGATATAGAGGTCATGTTGTTAACCTCCTGAATGCTTTTTCAGGATAAGATGCCAACAATTCATCTTTACTATGATGAATCACAGTGACAATACGACTAATACTTCCTTTATCTAAAATCAAACACTCCTGACAAAATGTTTTAATTTTATCCAAATCGTGACTAACAAACATAATGGTAGGTTGATACTCTGTGTGAACTTCCGTCAATACTTGTAAAATCAACTGTGCATTATACTCATCTAGTGCACTGGTTGCTTCATCTAATAAAATGTATTTAGGTTTTGTCACTAACGCTCTCGCTAACGCGACTCGTTGTTTTTGCCCACCACTTAATTGAGAAGGATAGGTTGTTTCATATCCTGAAAGACCTACTTTTTCTAACCAATAGATAGCCTTTGTAACATCTTTTATCCCTTTTAATTTTAATGGCAGATGAATATTTTCAAGTATCGTCAAATTGTTTAGTAAGTGATACTCCTGAAAAATCATACCCATTTCCTGTTTTAACATACGCTGCTGACTTTTAGTCAATGTTTCACAGTGTACCCCATCAATAACTAATTCTCCGTCATCAATTGGTGTAGTTAAATTTAAGATACTTAATAGTGTGGACTTTCCCGAACCACTTTCTCCCACTATTCCATAAATAACGCCTTCATTTATTGTTAAAGTGATGTCTCTTAAATGAAAGTCACCAAATGATTTTCTCACTTTTTTTAATTGAATCACTTTTTCGACTCCTTTACGTATACGTTACTACCTATCGACATCACACATAGTAAGGGCTCTCACGGAAAAATGCAAAATTATCACAAAAAATAAGAGAGTAACTTTTTAGCTACTCTCTCATATCAACAAAAAACATTGATATCACCGCATGTTGATTTAATGTATTTGTTTATTATAGAAACAATTTTGTCTTTTTGTGAATTTTTTTAAAATAAATTTAATTGCGTCGGATTCAACCCTTTATAATCAATGGCTAACATATTTTTTAAAGTTAAGGCATTCTCACCTGCATCTCCCCCTGAATTATTATTAAACACAACAACTATTTTTTTAGCTTCTATTTGTTTAATGTCCTTTGCCAATTCGTTTAACTCACTATCTGAATAACGATAGAGCGTTCTCTTTTTTCGCCAATCTCCTGATTTTTCTGTCCAGTAACGTTTATTTCTTCCATGTAATCTCAAATAAGCATAATCTTTTGTAGTTACTTTAGGTAAAAATGGCACCGAGTGATGAGTGACTTGTGGTTCATCTACTGTCACTAATGTGTAGTGATACTGTTTCATAAACTCAATCATATCTTGTTTGACAGAGTCGTTGTACCATGTGCCACTTCGAAATTCGATTGCCATAGGAAACTCTTTGAATCGTAATCTTAACTTACGAAGATACTCCACATTTGGTTTATTACAAATAAAAAAACTCGGAAACTGACACAATATCGTTGATAATCGATTTTGTTGAATCAAAGGCATTAAAAACAATTTAAATGCGTCATCCATCTCTTCTTCACTTTGATAAAACTCTTCTATTTTAGCGTGTTTCGTCATGACTTTGAACGCTTTGACACTAAATGAAAAACTTTCAGGTGTCTCATCTACCCATTTTTGGCTAACAGTTGGTTGTTTAATCCCATAAAAAGAGGTATTCATTTCTACCACTGGAAATAAAGACGCGTAGTCAGATAACGCTAAAAATGATTTGTTCAATAATTTCCCATGCTCTTTAAATGTGGTTAGACCTATTTCTATCAACTTTTCTCATTCCTTCTCGTCTATAAAAAAAGTACCAGATCAATAGATCTGATACCCAATCAATATGCGAGAAAAGGGACTTGAACCCTCACGAAGAATACTCTTCACAAGATCCTTAGTCTTGCTCGTCTGCCAATTCCGACATTCTCGCTAATCGTAGTATTATTTTACCATATAATACTTAGTCGTCGCCACTATATTTTTATTATTTTGTTAAATAAATTAATTTCCCACCACACTGGCAACGATACTTTGCCAAATTTAAACGCTTCTTTCGTTGAAACTGTTTATGACATTGACAACATTCAATCATGTAAAACTTTGATTGTTTCTTCTCACAAAGTGGTGGTGTAAATCGTAACCCAGCAACGTGGTTTAATAACTCTTTAAACTCTTTGTCTTTATGTTGATAACACTTATTCTCTAAATGAAGATGATAATGACAGAGTTCGTGCTTAATAATCCCTATCAGTACTCGTTCATCATAAACCACTAATATTTTAGGATTAAAATCTAACTGGTGGGAGTCTAAATGATACCGTCCACCAGTTGTTTTTAACCGTTTATTAAATGATGCTTGATGACAAAATGGTTTACCAAAATACATTAGAGACGTTTTTTCCACCAAAGACTGTAATTCACCATCATTCATCTAAAGATTCTCCTTATTTTTGAGTTGGATCAATCATTGTCAATGTGATGCGTTGTTTTTGGACGTCTACATCTACTATCCACACTGTCACAACATCTCCAACTGCCACGACATCTGTTGGATGCTTAATGTATGATTGGCTTAATTTTGAGATATGAACTAAACCATCTTGTTTCACTCCAATATCCACAAATGCACCAAAATCAACCACATTTCGGACTGTTCCTTCTAATTGCATCCCGGGTTTTAAATCTTCCATTTTGAGAATATCTTTTCTTAAAATGGGCGCAGCTAAATCATCACGCATATCTCGTCCAGGTTGTCTTAGCGCACTGATTACATCTTCTAGTGTTTCTTTACCAACTGATAATGTCTCACTCATTTGTTCAACAGATACTTTTTCTAATTTCGCATTTGTTTCCTCAGTCCCAATTTCTGATATATCAATCGCTAGTTCTTTTAATAATTGTTTTACTAATCCATAACTTTCAGGGTGAATACCTGTTGTATCTAAAATATTTTTAGCATTTGGAATACGTAAAAATCCGATTGATTGCTCATAGGCTTTTGGTCCTAGGCGTGGTACTTTTTTCAGGCTAGTACGGCTAGTAAATTCACCGTTTTCTTCGCGATAAATCACAATGTTTTTTGCCGTTGTTTTATTTAATCCAGCCACATGCTGTAAAAGTTGGGCACTTGCTGTGTTAACATTGACTCCAACTTGGTTAACAACCATTTCAATAACGAAATCAAGTTTTTCTCCTAAGCGTTTTTGTGAGACATCATGTTGGTATTGCCCCACTCCTACTGCTTTTGGATCAATTTTTACTAATTCTGCTAATGGATCTTGCAAGCGGCGACCGATACTAACAGCACTTCGTTCTTCAACTTGTAAATTTGGGAATTCTTCTCGTGCCGTATCACTAGCTGAGTATACTGATGCTCCTGCCTCATTAACAATCACATAAAAAACAGGACGTTTCATTTCTTTCAAGCACTCTGAAACAAATGCTTCTGATTCACGGCTAGCCGTCCCGTTACCGATTGCCACCATTTCAACTTTGTATTCCTCTAATAATTTAATGAACTCCGGCTTAGCTTCTTCACGTTTTTTGGCATTAGCTGGTTTATGTGGATAAATCACATGAACAGCCAATAGTTTACCTGTTGGGTCAACAATAGCTAGCTTACATCCTGTGCGATAAGCCGGGTCAAACCCTAATACAACTTTCCCTTTTAAAGGGGGTTGTAATAATAAATTTTTTAAATTTTCACCAAAAATAGTAATGGCTTGTTCATCTGCTTTTTCAGTCAATTCATTCCGTATTTCTCGTTCAATTGCCGGTCCTATAAATCGTTTATAACTATCTTCATAAGCTGAGCGTATATAAGGTGTTGCAATACTTGTCTCACTCTTAATTAAGTGACGTTCGAAATACTGGTATACTCGGTTGCTATCTATTTCAATCGCAACTTTCAACACACCTTCCTTTTCACCACGATTAGCCGCAAGTACTCTATGTGATACCATTTTTTTCATTGGTTCAGAAAAATCATAATACATTTCATACACACTTTTCTCGTCCAATGATTTATCTTTTACTTTTGTGGTATAAAGACCTGTTTGTTTCGTCATATTACGTAACCATTCACGGTAAGATGGCTCATCACTAATCACTTCAGCGATAATTTCATGTGCTCCAGATAAAGCTTCTTCAGATGTTTTAACTTCTTCATTAACGTATTTAGCTGCTTCATCTTCAACGGACCCATTGCTTGGAAATGTCAATAGCCAATCAGCTAGCGGCTCAAGACCATTTTCTTTTGCAATGGTCGCTTTAGTTCGACGTTTTTGTTTAAAGGGGCGATATAAATCTTCCACTCGTTGCATTTTTTTAGCAGCGTTAATTTTTTTCTCTAAATCTTTCGTCAATTTTCCTTGTTCACTGATTAATCGAGTAACTTCTTCTTTACGTTTGACTAATCCCTCAATATAAGCATGGCGTTCTTCAATTTCTCGAATTTCTACTTCATCAAGACTTCCCGTTTGTTCTTTACGGTAACGTGCAATAAAAGGAACCGTATTTCCTTCACTTAATAAGTGCAACACGGTATCGATTTGTTTTCTTTTTATATTGGGTAACTCTTTTTCTAAAATATCAAAAACTTGTGTATCTTGCATAATTATTCTGCCGTCTCCCTATCAAAAAAATGTTTACTTGATTTAAAATAACGTCTCTCTAAATAAGCAGATAACGCTTGGTACGCTTTTAAGCGTAACTTAATTTCCTTATCCATCATAACATATTTTTTCGACAGTAATGGTATCTTGACTAGATTTTCTAGTTCTACAAAGAATTCATTCGCTTCAGATATATAATGCTTACTCCAATTGAGTTCACTTTTACCAGTATCATTGACTTGCATGATATTAGCTTGATACCATCGATACTCCAAAAATTTTAATGATAACCGATATGTCCGGTACTCTTCGACTGGAACCTTAACGTCTTCAACTTCAGCATCATCTGCTTGTTGAAATAAGTCCAAAATATCATCTTCATCGTATCGTATTGCTTGTTCTTCTTCTATTTTTTCCTCATTTATTAAATCTGTCCCTTCGCTGTTATCTTCTTGTTCTTCAACTAAAGTCTGATCAACAAACTGTTGGAGGTAAGCAACACGATCACTTAAACGATTAACCTCTTTTAATAATTGTCTCATCTCATTTTGATAATAGTTTTTTTCTTCACTTAATTTCTGATTTAATTCTTTTAAATTAGTTAGATCATTTAACATACTGGATGTATCTAGTTCGTATTTATTAAGTTGTTCTTCAAGTTGTTGTTCCATTCCTTGGCTTTTATCAATCCACTCTTTTAATTTTTTTTCTAATTGCCAATACGATTTTTTTTGTTCTTCCAACGTTCTTAAGACATTGTCTTTTTCAACTGATTCTTGATCTAATTTATTTTTTACTGAATGATTTTCTTCTTTTAATTCATCAATTAATAAATCAGATTCTGTCTTTTCACTCACTAATTCATCAATTTTAGCTTGCAATTTAAAGGAATCATTTGATACTAATACTAACTGTCTTTCTTGTTCCGCAATTTTTTCCTCAAATTCTTTCATATCAAGTTGGGCTTGATTGATTAATTGTGCTTTATCATCTTGTTCTTTTTGATATAGATTTTTTAATGTTGAATTTTCTGTCTCTAATTCTGTCAATTTTAGCTGTAAATCTTTAATTTCATCGACTTGTTTATTTTCAGATATAGTTAATTGCCGATTTTTTTTTGATGTTTCATTCAACGTTAAACTGAGTAGGTTATTGTTATGTTGCAACTCGCTAATTAAATGTTTAGCATTTGTCAATTCGTTTGACAGGATGGAATAACGTTGATGACTTTCGTCATTTTTAGTTGGGTAAATATCTTCTAATTGTTCTTTTTTAGGTAGTATTTTATTATCTTGAAAAGTATCTACATACCGCAATAAGTCATTATTTTCTTTTTCAATAATATCTAGTTGCTCCATTAATATTTTTTGTTCTTTATCTCGTTCTTTACTCCACTGATTCACTAAAGCGTCTTGTTCCACCACTTTTTTTTGTAATGTATCAATGATTTTATCTTGATCATCTAAAATATTAAAATTCATTTTATTTGACTCATTTCCTGTCTGAAAAACAGGTTGTACCATGTCACTAGATTCTATAGTATTATATGGAGCAGTCAATAATTCCTGAACTGCTTTAAAAAAATGTTTAATTTCAATATCACTTAGTAATGCTGAAACGCTGAAAGAGATGTACAATTTAATTATTCCATTATCATTAATATGATAAAATGCTCTTTCTATTGGATAGATAGATAACACAGAACGCCATCTACGAAAAAAGACAGTTAACCTTTTATCAATTTTATAGAAAAAAATAGGATCGAATAATATTTCTAATTGGTTGGTCATAGATCCTGATGGTCGATTTTTTTCTATTACGGTAATTGATTTTTTACGGGGTTTCTTTTTTTCTTTTTTGAACAACCGCATACTAATTTTCCCCTGGTCACTTTTCATTATATTACCTCCGTTTTTTATCAACTCGCTTACAATGATACTAAAAAAGTGTTGTTAGACCACAACACTTTTTTAGACTTATTTAGCCTTCTTGAGAAAAGTTAAGTTGTACACCAGGTTTGTCTAACGCAATCTCGGTTACTTCATAAGTTAATCGTTCAATCAAAACGAATAAAGGTTGTACCAAAGTGTTCACTTCTTCTGAAGTTAAATCTTCAATTTTATCTACTTTTCTACCTACTGTTTGAACAAATTGAGCGACATCACCACTAATGGCAACATTATCTAATATAATTTTAAATTCGACTCTCAACCCTAAAATCGAGTTGTTTTCTGCATCAATGGTCATTTCATCTGTAATTTCAAAAGGATTTAAACTTACATTAATAGATGTTTCTTCAGAATGATCTTGAGGTAATGCATCATAATGATATGACTGTACAAATTCTTGTTGTCTCTTTAATTCCATTTTATTCTCTCCTAAATATGTCACTATTTAATAAATTCTTTATAGTTATCTTATCTACCTTTTATATTCTACACGAATTTTTCTTAGATTTAAATCTAAATCTAAGTTCATTTATACATTAATTCAATTAATTGATTAAAAAGGCTAGTCTTCATTACTTTCTTCACGTTCTATTGCTCGATAATTCTGCATTTTTTTACTAAATAACATACCGTTTGAAGGTGGTGTATAAGTAATAGCATTCGCTCCAGCTTCAATGGTTTCCATAATTGATTCTTCCGTTGGTCCTCCTGTTGCCATAATAGGAAATAATGGGTATCTTTCTCGAATCATTCGAACAATATGAGCAGTGTGTTTACCACCGCTAACATTTAAAATCTGAACACCAGCTGCAATCTTTTCATCAATGTCGGTAAATTCCGATGTTATTGTTCCAATAATGGGGATATCAATGGTCTGTGAGATATCATAAATTGTCTCCTTAGGTGTAGGTGCATTCACAACGACACCTAGAGAACCATTTGCTTCTGCAAACATACTCATATTAACTGAGCGATTTCCTTGAGTTAAACCACCACCAACACCCGAAAAAACAGGAACATCTGCTGCTTCAATAATTGCTTTAGTAATCGTTGGATGTGGTGTAAATGGGTAAACGGCTATCACAGCATCTGCATCAATATTACGAATAATAGCTATATCAGTTGAATAGCAGATTGATTTAATTCGTTTTCCATAAATTCTTATTCCTGAACAATTTCGAATGACGTTTGGGACATTGATTAAATCTTTTCTTAAATTTGTGACAATTTCAGGGGCAATACGTTTTTCTCTATTCATAATTATTTCTCCTCCATAAATAAATTGAACTTTAATCAAAATATTAAAGTTCAATTTATCAATCATATTGATTTAAATGATGTTCTTCAATGAGAGATATTAACTTATCAGCATAGCCTGGATCTGTAGCATATCCAGCAACTTGTAAAGCTCTAGCTGCAGTTTGATAATCATCTGCTAATAACACCCCTTGATATAAATAAGGGTCCCAATCCACGCCTTGTACAAACAACAACGTATGATCTCTAATACAATCAGACCAACTAGCATATACTTTAAAGTTTGCTTTAATAGTTTCCCATTTACCATCTTTATACTCTTTTGTTTCCAGTTTTACTGAATGATCATTGGCACTAAAAGACTTAATACCAAATAAATTATTATATTTAGCACTTAACTCACTTGTTCCCCAATCTGATTCTAAAATAGCTTGAGCTAAAACAATGCTTGGCATAATACCATGGCTAGCTTGCATCTCTTTAGCAACCGGAACAATTTCTTCAATAAAAGCCTGTTTATCTGTAGAATTTGACACATCTGATTGTGTCATTGGAGTGGTATCACTTAATCCTCTTAGACTTAATAAAAAAACAATTAATCCAACCATTAAAAGTAACAAACTTAGTATTAAGGGTAACGTTACTTTACGTTGATTGCCATATCTTCTTGTATATTTTTTCGCCATAAATTACCTACTTTTTAATCATTTCAACATATTCTTCTAGCGACAAGTTGTGTTTTTTCATATATAAGGCATTAGCTTTACCGACATAACGAATATGCCATGGCTCATAATTAATACCTGTTATTGACTCTTTACCTTTTTCATAGCGAACAATAAACCCATATTGACAAGCATTTTCTTCAATCCACTTTCCAGCATCTGTATCACCAAATTCACCTTCTAGCATATTACCTTTGTTGTACCAATCTTGATCCAAAATATCAATAGCTAAACCAGTATGATGTTCACTCAATCCTGGTTCTGTTAAATATTCCATTGCTTTTTTCTTTGCTTCTTCATCAGAAAAGCCTTGTGCTTTATAGCTTGCAATGTCTCGCTCTACAATCGCCCTTTGTTCTGCTACGGATCGATAGCCTGAGATAGTCACTATTTTAAATCCTTTTTTGTCAGCAGCATTCACCATTGCATTAAATGTACCAAAGATACGACTATCAATTTTTTCACCATTAGGTAATTCTTTTAAATTAGTTGGTTCTTTTTCAATCTTATTATCTTTATTAACTAAAATAAGATCCCAATCTGTTGTGTTTCCTGGATACGTCTCATCTGATTTTGCTGTAGATTGAACTGGCTCTTTTATCTGATCTGTTTGAGTTGTTTTTTCTACTGCTTTTTGGTTATCCCCAACTTTAACCCATAATCCCAGTGCAATAAAACAACTGATAATACCGATGAATATTTTTTTAGCCATGAATACTAGTCATTTCCCTTATGTTGAGTATTTTCTTCTGCATAAGTATCTGTCAAATTTTCATCTAGCCATTCAATTAAATCAACTTTTGATTCCTCTATTTGTTGTTGGACAATTCCTGGCATAAAGAATTCTAGTATGTCATCATATCCCCATTCACCATAATTCATCACAACACGTAGAACAACTACATGTTTTTGTGGGACGTTTAACAATTCTCTATCACTAAAACGCTGTTGGGTAATTAATTCAACTTTTGCTACACCTGATTTAATCCATGTATTAGCAATCACTGTTTTTAAACGTTTATATTCGACACTTGCATAATTTCTTTTTTCTGGAAACATAATTGTCTGACTGACAATTTTTTGGATCAACATCCATTCATAGTCAGAAAATAAATTTTTAATCTTTTGCATCTTATCATTTGGTAACTGTACTAAACCTTTTTTCCAATCTGACCATATCTCTATAGGTAGTTCTAAAATATTTTTACAAAAGGTGTCTTCACTAATAAATTGATCTCTTATACGATCTAACATAATATTAACCATTGCTTGATGCATATACGTCATCCTCTTTCTTATCTATTAAATCAACTAAATAATATAATATCTCTTTTCATTCTACTATATTTAATAAAACTTTTGAATCAAATACATCATTTACCCAGACAAGTTTAGAAAAACTACAACATTTTTTCATTCATTTGACTAAAGTTTACTTTAATATCAATAAATGTTTGAATTTGTAATAACAATTGATATAATTTCGCACGGTTTTCAAATTCTGTTCGTGATGTTGGTAATGATTTTGTTTCATACATTTGGAATACTTCTAATACATCTTCTTTTAAAGATAACGCATTATTGTCTTCAGCATAAGTTTCTGCGATATTTAATAGTAACGTTTCCACACTTTCTGCGACATCTTTATCGACATCAATTTGTTTAATTAACTCATTCATATCTTCTAATGTTTCAAATTGACGTAATCTCATATCAAAATAACTTAAGTAATACTCATCTTGTGATAACAACTGATTTTCCATATGACGTTTTGATAATTGCTTTCCCTGTTTAATCGATTTAGATAATCCTTCAAGTAAAGCATTACATTCATTTTCTACATCTTTTCTATAAAGCATCTCTGAAAACTGCATCAATAATTTTTGGATTGTTTTATCAACTACCTGTTTATTTTCTTCGATATCTTCTTTTACACTAGGCATATGTAAATTAGCAATAAGTGCTAAGGTCACCCCGATAAACAACAAACCAAATGCATTAAAAACTAACCACGGAGCCATTGATTTTTCATTTAAAAAATGAGTCATTAGAACTGAATTGATTGGGACAATTTCAGGCATTTTCCATTTACCAGCAATCGGAATATAAAATAATAATAGCAAACAATAGGCTAATGGATTATATCCTATTACGTGATACCAGAAATAAGCCATAATTGTTGCTAGCATAAATGCTAACAGCCTACCAAGTCCTATCTTAACAGATGAACGTTTCGTATTTGTCACACTTAAAATCGCCACGACCCCTGCTGTTGAGGCGTATTTAAACCCCAAATAGCTTGCTAACCAAATCCCGATAGATGCTGTTAAAGCAGTTTTTATGGTACGTAATCCAATTTTCATATTATTCCTCTTTTCACACTTTATCCTTACTCTATTTAAAGTCAAAATTTGTTTCCCGTCAAATACTAGAAAAATACTTCTCTTTCGTTTATTATAGGGATATATTGAGGAGGGTTACTCTATGACACGTATTAAACCATTTTTAGTCATATTTTTATTTTTGTTTACTTTAAGTGCGTGCGGTATTACACAAGAATTGGATCAATCAGTCACCGTCACAAAAAATATCAATCAACAACTAAAAGAAGAAAAAGCAACTATTTCCTCTTTAAATACACTTATTGAAAATTTTTCAACAACCTATGATAAAGATATCCATGAAAAAAAAATAACCAATATTTTAGGTAATGAAACAAGCAGTCTAAATAAAAGTTATGAAGAACGTGAAAAATTATTATCGACTTTAAAAAAAGATAATAAACTAATTAAGTCCTATAATAAAGAACTAAAAAATATTATTTCCAAAAAGGCAGTTGATGTAGATAATACTAAATTAGTGTCAATTCAGGGTAGTTTAGAGATTATCATCAATAATATTGAATCTCTTCAGCTTTATATTGAAACTAGTTTATCACAAGAAAAAAAATTATATGATGACGTAGCAAATGAGACAGCCGATGCTTTATTCTCTGCTATTGATAGAGCAAATGGTGCAACTTTAATCGTCACAAATGAAACGTTACAAAATATGTCGTATACCACTAAATTAATAAATGATTACCAACGTTCCGTTCCGACAAATCATAATAAATAGGAGAATGCTCATCAGATGGTTATTGGAAAATATCGAATTGGCTTGCGAACACTTAAAACCTCAATTGCTGTTATGTGTTGCATTATTTTTTTTCACTTAACACATCGTGGTTCCCCAATGGTAGCCACACTAGCTGCTGTTTTTGCTTTACGTGAAGATATGTCAACCACCATGAGTTTTGGAAAATCAAGAATACTTGGCAACACCATTGGCGGAATTGCTGGAATTTTATACTATATTTGTTTACTAAAACTCCCTAATCAATCCATTGGAGAAATCTTCCTTGTGCCATTTTTTGTTTTAGTCACCATTACTGTCTCGACTCGTTTAAAAAATCAAAAAGGAATTATTGGTGGTGTCGCGACATTATTGTTCTTATGCTTCTCTATTCCCAAAACTAGCTCTTTTACATATGCTATCGACCGTGTCATTGATACATTTATTGGAACGCTGTTTGCTATCTTATGGAACTATCTAATAAAATCACCATTAGAAGATAAAGAAGAAACCTTAGAAGAAAAGAAAGAAACCTTAGCTAAAAAGAAACAGGATATTAACATTTTAGAACAAGAAATTCAAGCACTAGAAAAAAATATCCCACCAGATAACTCATTAGATTAACGAATAGAAAATAAAAAAGTAGTCTCTTAATATAAGAGACTACTTAGACTGTAGACAAAGTATTGACAAATTTCGATACTTTGTCTTTTTTGATAAAATAGAGAAACGGAGTGACTATTAATGTTGAAATAGTAAGACATGGGTAGTTAGTTTGTCTTCAATCTGAAAGAATAAATACTTGTATTCCTTCTTTATCCTTTATTATCATCCATTACCTTATTGATATGAATCGTTAAATAGATTATTTCTGATTGATTAATGGGAACATCATACTTAGTTAAAAGATAGTCTTTCACCCTTAAACTACATTGAAAGGCTTTTGGGTATTTTGATTGAACTAATTCATACAAAAAATCATCTGTTTCCTCACTTAATTCATTATTTATTATTCGTTGAACAAAAAATTGAATATGAGTCACCATTCTTTGATAGTTTGTTGAGTGTTCATCAAACTCGTATCCAACATATCGTCTAACAATATTTAATATATTTTTGACAATCTCTGTGTTTTTCATTGTTGTTGCCATATCTTGATAATCTGTCACACTATTAGCTAAATGTAGTGCAATCACACCTGCCTCTTCTTCTGTCATGTCCGCATTTAGCTTATCCTTCACAATTTCAACCGCTTTTAAAGCAACTTTAAATTCTTTGGGATAAAATTTTTTTATATCAAATAATAATGGATTAGGAAGTGAAATCTTCTCGCGAGCCCGTTCTATAGCATAAAACAAATGATCCGTCAAACTTAAATAAGATTTCTCAGAGTAATTATAACCAATCTCTTTTTCTGCTAATAACATAATCTCTTTAGATACTTCGATGATATCAGGTGGTATTTTTTCGACCAATTTTTCCATCTCTTGTCTTTCGCTTCCTGAATGATTAACAAACATCTTATCAATAGCAATTAAAGATATTTTATCTCCAACTTTTTTATTAAACGCAATACCTTTGCCCATCACAACAACTTCTTGAGATTCTTTATTATCAGAAATTACCACATTATTATTTAAAATTTTTTTTATAATCATCTCTTGTGTCCTTTTCTTAAATCAGTGATATTGTCATCAATCCTCATTTTATTATACATCCTATAAATGTTTTTTTACAGAATTAATTACCATACCATAAAAACATCGTTATTTGATTACCACTAATAATTCTTCTCCTGATACAATATCTTTTTGATCTAATGTAAGGACATCTAAAAACTGATCTGAGTTTGTAACTACTATTGGCGTGACAACAGGATTTCCTGCTTCTTTAATATAATCAATATCGAAGTATCCTAATAAATCACCTTGATTTACTTTATCCCCTTGCTTAGCTTTAATATCGAATCCTTTTCCGTCTAACTCAACAGTATCCATACCAATATGGATCAGTATCTCAGAACCATCATTTGTTATCATACCTATTGCATGCCCTGTTGGAAATACAGTGGTAATTTCTCCTGTTGCTGGTGCATATAACTCACCGATAGTTGGATTAATAGCGATACCTTTTCCTAACGCACCAGAAGAAAATACTTCGTCTTTGACTTCAGATAATGGAACAACCTCACCTGTTACAGGAGAAACTAACTCTTCTCGTGATCCTGATTGACTTGATGTACCAGATGATACATTATTTGATTCCTCATCAGTTGATTCTACTTCTTTATCAAAACCAATAACCAATGTCATAACAAATGCCACAACAATCGATACAATACCTCCAATAATTCCCATCATAACGTTTGATTCAACACCCTCAATCGTACTCACAAAGCCAGGTATTGATAATATACTCACTAGACCACTAGCAAATAGTTTAACACCAGCTCCGCCGATAACTGCTCCACCAACCGCTCCACCGATACAAGCAGCGATAAATGGTTTTTTTAGAGGTAAAGTCACACCATAAACAGTCGGTTCAGTAATACCAAAAACAGCAGTCAACGTTCCTGAAAGTGCCAATGCTTTTCGTTTTTCATTCTTTGTTCTCAAAAATACCGCAAAAGCAGCTCCTGCTTGAGCTAAAACAGCTCCCAATAACATTGGTGTTAAAGTATCAAAACCATATTGTGTTAAGTTATTCAATCCTATTGGAATAAGACCCCAATGCATCCCAAACATTACAAACACTTGCCATAAGCCACCCATAACTGCACCTGCTAATATAGGACTAAAATTAAAGACTGCTGTATAAGCTGTTCCTAATCCTGTTCCAATAATTGTACCTAAAGGCCCTATTGCAACAAAAGTTAACGGTACCATGATCATAATAGTAAACATTGGAACTAAAATAATTTTTAAAAATTCAGGAATAATTTTTTTCATAAATTTCTCAATATATTTTTGTAACCAAACAAATAAAATAATTGGAATCACTGTTTGCATGTATCCTGTTGGACTAATAATAACTGGAATTCCTAAAAATGAAAGAGACGCTTGCTCTCCTGCCATTTGTGTGATAGATGGGTATAATAGAGCTCCTGCTATTGATAAGGCAATAAAAGGATCTGTTTTAAATTTTTTAGCAGCAGTAAAGGCCACTGCAAATGGTAAAAACTGCATTAACCCATCTGATGCTGCATAAAGAATTTGATAAGTTCCTGACTTGTCTGTTAAAACACCTGTCAATAATAAAATAGATAATAGCCCTTTTAATACTCCAGTTCCTGCCAGTGCTCCTAAAAATGGTGTAAAAACACCTGATATAATATCAACAAATTTATTAAAAATGTTACTATCTTTTTTCTCTTCTTCTGTTGGCTCTCCAAGCCCAGATACATCTAGTAATTCATTAAAGACATCTGATACTCTACTTCCTACTACAACTTGATATTGACCTCCACTTTGAACGACTTGGATAACATCTGGTATTTTTTTTATCTCTTCAGTCTTAGCAATCGATTCATCATTTAATTTAAATCGTAGGCGTGTTGCACAATGAACAACACTACTCACATTTTCCTTTCCTCCAACTAATTCTAAAACTTGTGTCGCTAACTCTCTATTAGAAAGCTTTGCCATAATAATTCCTCCTTACATTTTTAAATGCAAAAAAGACCTAAACTGACTAAAATAGTCTACGCAAACTAAGCCCAGATATATACTGAGACTAATCTTGTCGTTCACTATTTCATTCAATTTAGGTCTTGCCTGCTTAGCAGTTACAATCCTTTACATACAGATAATAACATGTTTCCGCTTTCTTGTAAACAATAAATGTACTTTATTTAAATAAAGACTTCAGAAAAAATCTGAAGCCTTCTTAACAATTAGCTATTGCTCAAATCTTCTCCATTTGTTGCAATGACTTTTTTATACCAATCAAATGATTTTTTCTTACTACGATTAAGTGTTCCATTTCCTTCATTGTCACGATCTACATAAATAAATCCATAACGTTTTTTCATTTCACCAGTACCCGCACTGACTAAATCAATACATCCCCAAGTCGTATAGCCTAATAAATCAACCCCATCAATTTCTACGGCATCTCTCATCGCTTTGATATGCTCTGCTAAATACTCAATACGGTAATCATCTACAACATAACCATTTTCATCTGGTGTATCCACAGCACCTAATCCATTTTCTACAATAAACAATGGTTTTTGATAGCGATCGTATAAATCATTCAACGTGATTCTTAATCCTAGTGGATCAATTTGCCATCCCCACTCACTTGACTCTAAATAAGGATTTTTAAGTGACTCAAAGATATTACCACTCGTTTGTTCATTCACCGCTGGATCCGTCGATTGCAATCTTGATGAATAATAAGAAAATGACACGAAATCAACAGTGTGCTCTTTCAATAATTCTAAATCGCCTTCTTGAATTGGTAAGGTAATACCTTTTCGTTCCATTTCTTTTAGCGCATAAGACGGGTACTCCCCACGAGATTGAACATCAATAAAGAAATAGTTTTCTCTATCAGCTTTTCTTGACGCCCAAACATCTTCAGGTTTACTAGTATAAGCATAGTTTGCTCCTGCAGCAAGCATACATCCTACCTTGTTTTCTGGATCAACTTCATGGGCAATTTTTGTGGCAATCGCACTAGCTAGTAATTCATGATGAGCAGCTTGGTACTTGATTTGTTCCTTATTTTCACCCTCTTCAAAATAAAGCCCTGCTCCCATAAATGGGGCATGTAAAATCATATTAATTTCATTAAACGTTAACCAGTATTTTACTAAACCTTTATAACGATTAAAAATAACATGACACAGATTTTCATAAAAACCGACTAATTCACGGCTTCTCCATGCACCGTATTTTTCAACTAAATGCATTGGACAATCAAAATGAGTTATCGTAACTAATGGTTCAATCCCATATTTTTTACATTCTTTAAATAAGTCTTCATAATATTTTAAACCTGCTTCATTTGGTTCATTTTCATCACCTTTTGGAAAAATACGAGACCAAGCGATGGATAAGCGATATGTTTTAAATCCCATCTCTGCAAATAACGCAATATCTTCTTTGTAACGATGGTACATATCAATGGCTTCTTTGGCTGGATAAAAATGATGTTCATCAAATTCAAACATTTTCATCTCTCCAGTAATAACTGCTGCACGATCTGGTCCAACTGGAGCTAAATCCACATTCGCTAATCCTCGACCATCTTCACGATATGCTCCTTCACATTGATTGGCTGCTGTTGCGCCACCCCATAAAAAATCTTGTCTAAATCCCATTGTATTTCCTCCTTATATTGTTTGTATGTTCATTCTATCTTGTGGGAACATTCCCATGTCAAGTTTTTTTTGGTATAATTTTTGTAAATGGAGGTCTTTATATGACAACAATTATTGATGTAGCAAAAAAAGCAGGTGTTTCAAAATCGACTGTTTCTCGCGTTGTTTCAAATAAAGGATATGTTAGCGAAGCAACAAGATTCAAAATTGAAAAAGCCATGGACGAACTTGGTTATATTCCCAACATGATCGCAAGAAATCTACAAGCTGGTTTAACAAAAACAATTGCCTTCATCTCCTATGATTTTAATCAATATACCAGTATCTTTTTAAATGCTTTCACAAAAACGGCATTAACATATGATTTCTATGTCAACTTATATGTTACTGGTGGAGATAAAGCAAAGGAAATAGATGCGTTAAATTTAATGAAATATAAGCAAGTGGATGCTGTCTTTATATTCACTAGAAGTAACTCTTGGGATGATATTAAACCTTATCGAAAATTTGGCCCCATCTCGACTTGGCATCGAATTGATTCTCCTGATATTTATTCATCTTATGTCAATCAGTACGACAGTTATCTAATGTCTCTTGAATTTTTACTTAGCAGAGGTTATAAAAATATCGGGCACATTTTAGGTTATAAAAATAATAAAAATACCCTTGCTCGAATCAATGCTCTTGATTATTTTTATGAGCAACACCCAGAGCTAGAAAAAAAAGAGGAATGGATTTTTTTAAACACTAAACCTTATCAAATTGGACGAAACATTGCAAAAAAATGGCATGAAACATCAAATAGACCTGACTGCCTTGTGTTTTATACCGACTTCATTGCGGCTGAATGTATCTCTGAATTGCAGCTTTTAGATTATTCTATCCCTAAAGATATTGGTATTATGGGTTTTGATAATAACGCTATCAGCGAAATTATTCACTTAACTACCGTCGACTGTCATTTAGAAACTCAAGCGACCAATTGTTTTAACTATCTTTATAGTGAATTAAAAAACTTAACTTTTTCACCTATTCCCATTACGCAAGACTTAGTTATTCGATCATCGACCAAATAAAAAAGAGATAGCTCAGCTACCTCTTTTTTTCATTTCTTTATTCATTAGATAAATAAAAGGACTCTTTAATAAGATATAAAAAAACATTGTTCCGAAAGCATGCATGATATCAAAACTCATACCAGTCACATAATATGCCCAAAAGTTTGTTACGCCAAATATCGGTGCTAACATCACCGATATGAGAAAGCCATACCCTAGACCGGATATCAGGCACAAAATAAGTTGTAATACCTTGTTATTTTTTACGTTAGTCCATTTATCTAATAGGACTACTAGATAAATGACACACCAAAAAGATACTATTTGGGCAATTGTCCAAACTCCCATACCTAAATAAAAATTTGTAATTAAAATAGAAAGCGAACTAATCACAATTGCTTCAAGTCTTCCCATATAAAGTGTCACTAAAATAAGTGTTGCCGTAATCGGTTGAACATTTGGTATAAAAACCATTAATAATCTACCGACTACACAAAATGCTGTCAGTAAAGCCATCATTGTTAATGATTGTGTGTTAATATGCTTCAAGTTAGTCTCCTATTAATCCAATTTAGATAAATCAAACTCAATATTATCACCATCAGATACTGTTGTTTCTTGAACCCCTTTTTCAGCTTGTTTACCATTGACTGTATATAACCAATACTTATTTTCTTTTTCATCTTGTTTATAACCGTCAATGGATGTGATAAACCCTTTTGTATCTTCAATATCATAGTTATCTTTCAATACATTATATAAAACAGTCTCATCTTTCACGCTAACTTCTTTTGAATCAATTTCTTTATGATCTTCCTTTAGTGTGATATTAACAGTTGCACTTGATTGCGTTGACTCTACTGTTTGGTTCTTTTTACCACTTCCACAACCTGTTAATGTCACTAAAATCGTTGCACTTAACACCAAGCAATTTAATTTTTTCATCATACTTCTCCCTTATTTAAATTCCTTAACTTTTCATAAAGAAACCTCAAACTATCTACTGATAATTTGAGGCTTATTTATTTAGTTTTACTCTAAGCCTTCTGCTACAGCTTCAGGATAATTTACTTCAACAATTTCAGCACATCGATTACATAATGTCGGTAATTCTTGATGACTACCTACATCTTCTTTGATTGCACGACAACGTTGACACGTTTCACCTTGAGCAGGTTCCACTAAAATAGAGACATCATTAAATTTCATAGCAGTTTCTGGTACATCAGTTGTTGATTTTTCAACAACTAAATCTGAAACAATCAATACTTGTGCCAAATTAGTATTTAATGCATCTAACAACATAGCAGTTGGCTCATTTGGATAGATAGTCACTTTTGCTTCAAATGATTTACCAATTAATTTATTATTTCTAGCTTCTTCTAAAGCTTTTAAGACATGTGTTCTCACTTCCATGAATCCATCCCATAATTCCATGATTGAATCTTGATCTGGATAAGTGTCATAACCAGGAAGCTCAGATAACTGCACATATTCTTCTTCTTCTTGTAAATGAGACCAAATTTCTTCTGACGTAAATGGTAAAATTGGTGTCATTAATTTTGTTAAAGCCACTAAAATATCATAAAAGACAGTTTGCATTGCACGACGCTCATGATTATCTCCTGCTTCAATGTAGACAACATCTTTGGCAAAATCTAAATAGAATGCTGACAAGTCATTTGTACAGAAGTTAACTAGACTCTTATAAACAGTCGAGAATGAATAATTGTCATACCCTTTATCACGAATAGTTTTGATTGTATCATTTAAGCGAATCATCATATATTTATCAACCGAACGTAATTCATCATATTCAACACGGTCTTTATTCACATCAAAATCAGATGTGTTTGCTAATAAGAAACGCATTGTATTACGAATTTTACGATAAACTTCAGCAATTTGATTTAACGTATTCATATCCACTTTCACATCTGATTCATAATCCACACTTGAGACCCAAAGTCTTAAAATATCTGCACCCATTTGATTGGTTACTTTATTTGGCTCAATCGTATTTCCTAAAGATTTACTTTGTTTACGTCCTTGTGGGTCTAATGTAAATCCTTGAGAAAGAACTGCTTTATATGGTGCAACGCCATTAATTGCCACACTTGTTGTAATACTTGAGTTGAACCATCCACGGTATTGGTCAGATCCTTCTAAGTACAAGTCAGCTGGAAATGATAAATCACTTCTGCCTCTTAACACTGCTTCATGTGATGAACCAGAGTCAAACCAAACATCCATGATATCAGTTTCTTTTGTAAATTCGCCATTTGGACTACCAGGATGAGTAAATCCTTCTGGTAATAATTCTTTGGCTTCTTTTTCAAACCAGATTTTTGACCCGTGTTCTGCAAATAAATTCGCCACATGTTCTGTTGTTTCTGGTGTAATAATCGCCTCACCGTTTTCTGCATAAAAGACAGGTAATGGTACACCCCATGCACGTTGTCTAGAAATAACCCAATCGCCACGATCACGAACCATGTTATATAGACGCGTTCTCCCCCAAGGAATAATCCAATCTACTTTTTCAATTTCAGATAGAATATCGCCTCTAAATTTATCAATTGATGCAAACCATTGTGGCGTTGCACGATAAATAACAGGTTTTTTTGTACGCCAATCATGTGGGTAACTATGAGTAAAGAAATCTAATTTTAATAAATGACCACTTTTTTCTAGCATTTCAGTAATCATTGGATTAGCTTTATCATAGAAGATACCTTCAAATCCAGGTGCTTCATCTGTATAACATCCTCGAGAATCTACAGGTGAAATAACATCGATACCGTATTTACGAGATACAATGTAGTCATCTTCCCCGTGTCCAGGAGCCGTATGAACCAAGCCAGTCCCTGCATCAAGAGTTACATGATCACCTAAAATCAAACGTGATTCTCTATCATAAAATGGGTGTTGAGCTGTCAGATTTTCTAGCTCTGCCCCTTTAATCTCTTTAATAACTGAAACAGTTTCCCAACCAATTTCTTTTGTCACTGTTTCAAGTAACTCTTTTGCTACGACAAATTTTTTACCATCTGCTTCAATCACGACATAAACATATTCGGGATTTACACTAATCGCTAAATTTGCTGGAAGAGTCCAAGGTGTGGTTGTCCAAATAACAAAACTCGTATCATTATCTAATACTCCGTTTCCATCTTTCACATCAAATGCAACATAAATAGAGGCTGATTTTACATCTTTGTATTCAATTTCTGCTTCTGCTAACGAAGATTCACTAGATGGAGACCAGTAAATTGGTTTTAATCCTTTATAGATATATCCTTTTTCAGCCATTTTTCCAAATACTCGAATTTGAGCTGCTTCATAATCTGGTGTTAGAGTAATGTATGGGTTATCCCAATCTCCTGATACACCTAAGCGTTTAAAATCATTACGTTGTTTATCAACTTGGCTAAGTGCATATTCTTTACACATTTCTAAGTATTCTGCTCTAGGCATTTCTTTGCGTTTAACACCTTTTTTGGTTAATACTTGTTCAATTGGTAAGCCATGTGTATCCCAACCTGGAACAAATGGGGCACGAAAACCTGACATTGATTTAAATCGAACAATAATATCTTTACTTACTTTGTTTAGTGCGTGTCCTAAATGGATATTTCCATTAGCATATGGAGGACCATCATGTAAAATAAAAGTTGGTTTCCCTTCATTTAATTTTTGTCTTTGACCATAAATATCTTTTTCTTCCCATTCTTTTTGCCATTCAACTTCTCTTACTGGTAAGTTTCCACGCATTGGAAAGCTTGTTTTTCCTAAATGAAGCGTTTCTTTCATTTTCATTTTATCTATCATCCTCACTTATTTTATTTTTATATACAAAAAAGCTTCGTCCCTTAAAAAGGGACGAAGCTATCGTGTTACCACCCAAAATTCAGTACAGACATAAGTCTATACTCTCCTGTAGATTGTAACGATTCTCACCGAGAAATCTTACTATAATTTCAGATTTCTTTTTTGTAAAGGATCTTTCTTAATTCAGTGTCTCACTAGGTTTCCACTATCCCTAACTCACTTTCAGAATAAATTAAGCTTTTCTATTTTACATCTAACTTTATTATTTAACTTTTGAACGTGATGAACGTTCCACTTTATTTAATTTTTTTGTTTCTTCACTTTTTTCTTCTTTTTGTTGCTGAACAGGCTGATTAGGCATTTCTTGTGTCGCACTTACCTTAATATCTGTTTTTGATTGAGATACATTATCAAAATTAGGTTTAATATTAATAGCTGGTGAAGTTGCTTCAAGACCATTTGCTGCTTCAACAGCATCTAATACTTCTTTAAATGCTTGATGGCTACTGTCAACATAAGCACCAAATGGTTTAAGGATTTCATCCCACTCATCACTTTGCACAATTTGTAACTGTGATTCTAATAATACATTTAAGTTTCTATGGAAAACACGGGTTTTCTTTTTCAAATCATCTGTCTCAACAGCCAATTGACGAGCACGTTCACTTGCTTCAGAT
Organism: Vagococcus sp. CY53-2; assembly: GCF_022604695.1. Classification (NCBI taxonomy): domain Bacteria; kingdom Bacillati; phylum Bacillota; class Bacilli; order Lactobacillales; family Enterococcaceae; genus Vagococcus; species Vagococcus sp. CY53-2. The sequence goes on along the minus strand of NZ_JALAHP010000002.1, from coordinate 189,769 downwards.
AAAATTTGATTTGCTTTATTTGCCGCACCAGAAATCAACTCATCAGACATTTTATTAGCGTGTGCTAAAATGTCTTCAGATTGAGCTTGAGCTTTTTGAATTGCTAAATCAGACTCTTTAATAGCATTTTCTTTTAATTTATCCGCAGTATCTTGAGCTACAATAATTGATTGGTTTAATGAATCTTTTAATTCATTAAAATAACTTAATTTATCATTTGCCTGTTTTACTTCTTTTTCTAAAGAACGATTTTCTTGGGTTAATTTTTCAACTTCTAAAGCGATTTGATCTAAAAAGTCATCTACTTCATCACGATCATATCCCTTAAATTTATTATTAAAACTTTTATTCGTAATATCAATTGGTTTAATTCCCATTTTTACACTCCTTGCTACTTTCTTAAAACTCTAATTTTTAATCTTATCTTATCTTTTTTAGTATTCCCTAGTGTTTCTAATAGTTGAACTCTTCCTAGTCCTCGAACTGACACAATATCTAAATAATCTACTGGAAAATCAACACGCTCTACTTCGGTCCAATTGACCTTAGCTTTCTTTGATTCTACAATCAGTTTAGCACGTTGTCTAGATACATTATATACTGTTGAAATAATATTATCAATTCTAAGTGAAGAGATTGTTAGAGTCTCATCTAACCATTCATCAGTCGGTTGTAAAATATCTTGCCAACCTACTTCGTCAAATTTTACTCCAAATGAACCAATTTTGTCAACTTGTTGAGTAATATAGTTAGAAATAGATTTTTTTATAAAAACTTGCCATTGTTCTCCATTTGTTATGATATCTCCAATGAATTCTCTTTTTATTCCAGTACTCATTAATGTTCCTAAAATTTTTCCATGAGTTAATTTACCAAACTTAATAGGATATTTTATTTCATAAACTGAGATTTCATAATCTGTTTCATTAGGATTGTAATAACTTGGATAAAGTATGGCACATTTTCTCTCAGAATCTTCAAATCCTCCAAAAAAAGACAATAAAATATCGTCTCTTTTACCTACCAATGTCTTTAAAATAAACATCTCACGTGGGTTTAAAAATTCAGTTACAACGGGTGCGTATTGCATCTCAACTTGTTCCATCCAATTACCGATAGTATCAATAAAAGGATGTTCGTCCTTGCGAAAATGCTGATACACATTAGCTTGCAAAAAACTCACATCCATTCTTTAAATCATATAAACTAATCTTGCTAATATTAAAATTAAACCTTGTCCAGCTAATTGTAAAACAAATATTGCAACAATAATTGTAAAATCAATTGGACCAATACTCAAATTCAAGCGATCAAACATACTTAAATATGGTCTTGAAATTCGTATGATAAATTGACCAATTTTTGAATCATACGCCCCAGGAAACCATGATAATAAAGCATAAATCACTAAAACATAAGTATATAGGGTTATGGCTTTAGAGATTAAAGCTATAATCAAATTAACACATCCTTAATATTCTGTTAAATGGTTTGTTATGATATTTCGAGTAATGCTTGAATCGACATCTACGTTGGCAGGAGTACAGATAAACATTTCATCTCCTAAGCGTTGAATATCTCCATCAATAGCATATACAGTCCCTGTCATAAAATCTACAACACGCCTGGCAGAGCTTTCATTCATTAATTTAAAAGACAAAATAATAATCTCTTTTCTAAACAAAGCTTGAGCAATTTGTTTACAATCAATGTAATCTCTAGGCTCATAAACCGATACTTTTCTATGTTGTCTAGCAACCACCATACGTTTATTTCCATTTGAGGTAGGTTGATAGGTATTCATTTCAACTACTTTTTTATTAGTATACTGGTTTTCTGTTGCAGAAATTTTAACATTTTTTTCTGGTTCTTCTTCATTATGGCTGATAGCATGATTCATACTAGCAACATCATCAAGCGCATCCTCTAAATTATTTGTTTCTCTAATATTAGGTTCTGGCTCAAGAACAGATGATTCTTCATCAATCGTCACTTCTTCATCAACAAATGCATCACTTTCATCATCAGAAACGCCAAAAAAATCGGAAAATCTTTCACCAGCTTTATTGAATAACTTCACTCTATCACCTCTCCCCTAAGATTCGAAAAATCTCGAACCAATTCTTACAAAAGTTGCTCCAGATTCTATAGCTGGTATGAAATCTTGACTCATACCCATACTTAATTCTGTACATGGTGCATGGTCAAGTTTTTCTGTTGCAACTTTGTTTTGTAATAATTTTAATTGGTCAAAATACTGAGATAATTCGTTAAGATTTGAATCAATAGGAGCCATGGTCATTAAACCAATAACTTCAATTCTATCAAAATCTTTTAAATCCTTAATGAAATCTATTAAATTTTCCGGAGAGATTCCTTGTTTGGAAATCTCTCCAGAAACGTTTACTTGAACAAAACACTTAATTTGTTTTATTGCTCTTTTTTGTATTTCTTCAGCCAATGATATTTTATCTAATGCATGAAAGTAATCAATATTATTAATGACTGATTTAACTTTTCGCCGTTGTAAATTTCCTATAAAATGCCATTTAATCTGTTTATTATCTGATAGATACTCTTGCTTTTCTAACAATTTTTCCATCCTATTTTCAGCTAAATGTTCAAATCCTAAATTAACAACTTGTTTTGTTGTCTCTTTGTCAACTGATTTAGTGACACAAATGACAGTCACACTATCGACTGACCTTTGACCGATTTGGCAAGCTTGCTCAACATCTTGTTGAATTGACTCAACGTTTTGTTCCAGTTTTTGCAGGACCAATCTAAGTCACCTCTTATTTTTTTCTTCTAAAGAAAGGTGGTGTACTTAATTCATCTTCCGCTTCTAAAGGATGATCAGAATCCTGGTTAGCATTATCATAATCTTTTCTGTCAATTGTTTCAAACTGTGTTTCATCTGGGACTTGACGAGTCGATGGTTCACGTTTTAAATCCCAATCACCAAATGCACTTGTTTGTGCTGTGCGTGATGAATCCATTTCTGGAACTTCACGAATAGGTTCTTGAACTGATCTTGCTTGTCTCTGTTGAACCATTCCATTTGGTGTAGTCACATTATTTCTTCCCATCGCTTGACGTTCTTTTTTTCCTGGATCAATTCCTGTTGCAATGACAGTAACAACAATCTCATCACCTAATTGATCATTAACTGATGTTCCTAAAATAATATTTACATCTCCACCTGTGGCACTCGCTACAATTTCAGACGCATCTTGTGCTTCAAATAAAGTCATATCTGCCCCACCAGTGATATTTAATAGCACTTGTTCAGCACCTTCAATAGATGTTTCAAGCAACGGAGAGGCAATAGCTTTTCTAGTAGCCTCAATCACACGATCTTCTCCATTTGCAACACCAATTCCCATTAGAGCGGTTCCTTGATTTTCCATCACTGTTTTAACATCTGCAAAGTCTAAATTGACATAGCCAGGAGATGTAATTAAATCAGAAATCCCTTGTACACCTTGACGTAATACATTGTCAGCTTCTCTAAAAGCTTCCAACATTGGTGTTCTTTTATCAACGATTTCTAATAAACGATTATTAGAAATGATTACCAAAGTATCCACATTTTCTTTTAAAGCTGAAATTCCTTCAGCTGCAAAACGACTACGTTTTGGACCTTCAAAGCTAAACGGACGTGTCACAACACCGACTGTTAAAGCTCCTTGTTCTTTAGCAATTCCAGCTACTACAGGTGCTGCACCTGTACCGGTACCACCACCCATTCCAGCAGTAATAAATACTAAATCAGCACCTTTTAATGCTTCAGCAATTAAATCTTCGCTTTCAGATGCAGCTTTTTCGCCAATATCTGGTAACGATCCAGCACCTAATCCTTTTGTAAATTTAGGTCCTAGTTGGATGACAGTTTCTGCTTTAGAATGTTGTAGTGCTTGAACGTCTGTGTTTGCAACGATAAACTCTACGCCTTTTACTCCTTCATCAATCATACGGTTTACTGCGTTACCGCCACCGCCACCGACACCAATAACTTTAATTACCGCGCCAGTATTTACAGTATTATCTAATGAAAATTCCATTATTTGTTTCCTCCTAGACTATTAGTCAAATATATTGGATAAGAAACCTTTTACTTTACCGCCAAAACCTTCTTCTTTCTCTTTTACAGGTTCATTGACAGACATATCTGTAACAGGTTCTTGTGCTTGTTGTACAGCTTTTTCATGTTGTTTAGTCTCTACTGAAATGTCACGAACAGGTTTAGCTGTTCGTTTTTTATCACCAGTAACGGCTAATTTAGTCACATGATAAACCTCATCAAGTTGTGCGACATACTCAACAATAGCAATTGCATTAGCATATACAGGATTACGTAATCCCATATGATTTGGAACATACAATTTAACGTTTGTTCCAAACATATCCGCTGCTAACTCGACTACTCCTGGCAAGCTTGCGGCTCCACCAGTTAAAATAACACCACCTGGTAAATTAAGTGCATCAATGCTATCTAACATCATTTTTGATTTTGAAAAAATTTGTTCAACACGCGCTTCTATAATTTCTGACAAGTAGCGTTCATCAATTCTGACAGGTTCATTTTTACCAATGACATCAACAGGAAATTCTTCATTCGGTGAAGTTCTTTCTGGATAAGCATATCCATAGTTGATTTTTAACGCTTCCGCATTAGTTAATGATGTGTTTAAAACAACAGAAATATCCTTGGTTACAAACTCTCCACCTTCTTGTTCAACGTGTGAAAATTTTAATTCACGTTCATACATCACAGAGGTAGTTGTTTGTCCACCACCCATGTCAATAATAGTTGTTCCAAAATCTTTTTCTCCATCCGAAAGAATAGATGAAGCTAAAGCTAAAGGAGCAATGACCATTTCATCAATCACCAATCCAGCTTTTTCAACACATTTTTGAATGTTGTGAACAATTGTCTTAGGTCCAGTATATAATAATCCCTTCATATCTAGACGAACACCAATCATACCTCTTGGATCTTTTATTCCTTCAAAACCATCTACTTTAAATTCTTGAGGAACTAAAGTAATGACTTGACGTTCTGGAGGTGTTGAACGAACAACTGCTGCTGATGCCACATTTTTAACATCTTTGTCAGTTATTTCTTTTGATTCATTATTAACAGCTATCATGCCTTCGCATTTTTCTACTTCTAAAAGATTAGCAGGAATACCTACACTAACACTTTTAATTTGAACACCTGATTTTTCTTCTGCTTGTTTAATTGCTCTTTGAACGGATTGAACAGCTTTGTCTATATCGATAACAATACCACGATCCAATCCTTTTGATTTTGCATTTCCTACGCCAATAATATTAATTTGATTTTCTATGTACTCAGCTACAACAACTTTTATTGATGTTGTACCGATATCAAGACTTACATATATTCCTGTTTTTGCCATGAAAGGTCTTCCCTCCTATAATTCTAACAAAGTCTTCCTTTATTATATGCATAATACCTCACACTATTCTATCATAAATAGTACTATGAAATAAAGAAGAATACTATATTTGCTAGTTTTTTTTCTGAACGTTAAAAACCATTATTTACACTCTCCATTGAGTTTTCGTCCGATAACCCCTCACTTGAGTCGCTATTTTGTGTTTCTAAAGGATATGAAAATATCCCTGTTTTACCCGCTTCCATATCAATAACACCTTTTGACTTCATTTCTGCCGAAATTTTGTCATAAAAAACTAATTTATCCGCAATTGTTGTTGATAATCCAATTACTTGATTGCCATCCTTCATATTTAATTTAATTCTAAAAGGATTTTTTTGAGTGGCCTGTGACTCAATAGAACTAATTTCTGATTTCATTTTTGGCGAAAATTTTTCATATGATGTCAAAAATGAATCCAATCCTTCTCCTTCTTTAAAATCAATTAACTGTGGCAATTTTTTTTCTGATTCTTTTGCTGTTTCACTCAAAATTTTTCCATTAGATAAAACAGGATACATTTTATTATTTCTTAATAAAATAGCCAGGACCTCATATTCTGTTACATGTATATCAAAATGATTAAATTGTTTAATCCTTAATGTCGCTGTGTTGATTCTTGGATTTTCCTTTATCACTCTTTTCATATCCTTTGATTTATTAAAATACTGAGGCCATAATCCATCACCTAATTTAAGGTGACTTGATTTTATAATTTTTTGACTATCTGCTTTGTCGATTCCAGTCACTTCTATATTTTGTAATTTACTTAAAGGAGAAATAATATAAAGAGTAATAAGTATTCCCACTGTTAAGGTAATTAAAATACTCGTTAATCTTCTAGTTAGACGTTTTTCCTCATTAGGAGTTAAACCTTGAAATGGAGATAGTTTATTGATTGTTTTCCTTTTCGTAGAAAGTGTTCCTTGTTTATTACTATCTTTCAATTCTTTTTTTGATGATTTTATCAATCGATGATTACCTCGATTTTCCCCTTTATCATCCTCTTTTTTGTTTGACATCCCTTACTAGCCCTCCTTAAATTAGGTTAGTTCCTGAATCAAACCATACAAGCGATCCATTGCATCAGGAATCCCTTCAGCTTTTGATGCTTTTGCCATAGTTTGTCTATATTGATCATCTAACATTAATTTATCCACTTGTTCAACCAATAATTTTCCTGTCAATTCACTATCTTTAATCATCAATGCTGCTTGATTATCAACAAGACTTTTTGCATTTTTCGTTTGATGATCATCCGTAACATTAGGACTGGGAACCAATATCGAAGGTAATCCTAATGCCGTAATTTCTGCCATACTAGTCGCACCTGATCTCCCAACTAGTGCTTCTACATTGATTAAAACGTCAACCATATTATCAATATATGGCACTACTGTTACATTAGTTAATTGCTTAATTAGCTCTTCTTTTTCTTTAAACTCATCAAAATAAATAGTCCCAGAAGCATATAATACCTGGTATGGTTTTCCTTTAAATAGTGGTAATGCTTCTTTCATCGCGTTATTAATCGTTTGAGCTCCGCGGCTGCCACCAAAGATAACGATAGTGGGCTTATCAGAATCCAAACCATACCCCTCTAACACCTTTTTTTTGTCTACCATCATCACTTCTTGAGCTCGAGGATTCCCTACTAGTGCAACTTTTTCTTTTGGAAAATACTCGGCTGCATCAGTGAAACAAATTCCTACTTTATCAACATATTTTGATAAAAACTTATTCGTCATACCCGCCACGCTATTTTGTTCATGAATAATTGTGGGAATATTTAATTTACTCGCTGCATAAACAACCGATCCACAAACATATCCACCTGTTCCAATCACAATATCAGGTTGAAATTCCTTAATATATTTTTTAGCTTGCTTAATACTTGTTAAAAATAAATACACTGTTTTAAAATTTTTTAACGTTAGTGATCTATAAAACCCCTGAATTTCAATTGTTTTAAATGGAATATTTTGATTAGGCACTAACTGACTTTCTAGCCCTTTTTCTGTTCCAATATATAAAAATTCTGAATCTGGGTATTTTTCTTTAATATAACGAACGATAGAAATAGCTGGATAAATATGTCCACCTGTTCCTCCACCTGATACTAGTACTCTCATCATTAATTCCCTACTTGTTTAGTTATTTCTGCTACAAATTCTTCTCCACGAGTTTCAAAGTTAGGATACATATCCCAACTAGCACATGCCGGCGACAAAAGAATCGTATCCTCTGACTGTGCAACTTTTAAGGCTTCTTTCACTGCTTCTTTCATGTTATCAACACAAATAATTTCTGATACTTGCGCCTTTTTGGCTGCTTCTTTTAATTTATCTTTTGTCTCGCCTAATAATACAATAGCTTTTAGTTGCTCAATAGCTGGTATAAATCCATCAAAAGAGTTTCCTCTATCAAGCCCTCCAGCAATTAATACTAATTTTTCATTATCAAATCCACTAATTGCCTTTTTAGCAGCTAAAATATTAGTCGCTTTTGAATCATTGTATATTTTGATTCCATTATATGTCCCAATGTACTCTGTTCTATGAGGAACACCTGAGAAGAGTGACAAACTTTTTTTTATTGACTCGTTATCTATATTTGAAACTTTTGCTACACAAATTGCTGCTAGAGCATTCTCAACATTATGCGAACCTGGAACACCTAATTCATTTAATTCTATAATTTTTTCACCTTGATACATTAACCAATCTTTTTCCAAATAAGCTCCATTAACTTTTCTAGATACTGAAAAATAAATCACGGTTGCCTTAGATTGTTTGGATAATTTAACGATTTCAGGTAAATCAGCATTTAAAATTAATGTATTATTCTCTGTCATATTTTTTTGAATGCGCCATTTAGCTTTAACGTATTCCTCTCTTGAGCCATGATAATCAATATGAGCTTCATAAATATTAGTAATAACTGCTATCTCAGGCGTAAATTCATCAATTCCCATTAGTTGAAAACTCGATAATTCTGTTACTAATACATTATCTTCTGTAGCCTTTAATACAACATCACTTGCTGGAAAACCAATATTCCCAGCTAAAAGTGCCTTATTAGGTTGATACGTATCAAATATTTGCTTAATCATGGTTGTTGTTGTTGTTTTACCATTTGTTCCTGTAATGCCAATAAAAGGTGCCTCTGAGACTTGATACGCTAATTCCACCTCTGTAATAATTGGAATTTCTTTTTTTATTGCTTTCTCGAGAATAGGATTCGTGTAAGGAATCCCAGGATTTTTCACAATAAGAGAAAATCCTTCATCAAGAAGATCTAAAGGATGACTATCAGTAATAACTGTTATACCTGCTTCTAATAATTCTTGAGCTTCTTTGTTATCTTCTAATTTTTTCGCATCATTGACTGTAACAAATGCCCCTAATTCATGCAATAACTTAGCAGCGGCAACACCACTTCTAGCTAACCCTAATACTAAAATTTTTTCATTTGCATAACGCTTTGACTGTTTCATCCTTGATATCTCCTTAATTATATAAAATGCCCAATGTCAATGCTGACATCACTAATCCTACTATCCAAAAAACAATGTCTATCTTCCATTCTGACCAACCACTTAATTCAAAATGGTGGTGTATTGGAGACATTTTAAAAATACGTTTGCCTGTTAATTTAAATGATGCTACCTGTAACATGACACTAAGTGTTTCTATAACATACACTAAACCGATTAATAAAAGTGTCCATTCTTGATGAAGTAAAATAGAAATAGTGGCTAACATACCACCTAAAGCAAGAGAACCAACATCTCCCATAAAAATTTTTGCTGGTTTTTTATTAAAAATTAAAAAGCCAAAAAGCGCTCCAACAGTTGCTAGGCAAATCAATTCAATAGCAAATTGTTCTTGTTTGTATGCAATAATAGCATAGGTTCCAAAAGAAATCATACCTAAACCAGATACTAAACCATCAATACCATCTGTTAAATTCACTGCATTTGAAAATCCGACCAACCAAATCACAGCAAACAATCCATATAAAAAGCCAAAATTAACATTTCCAATCAATGGGATAAATAATTCATCTGTTACACTATTTGATTTCATCACAGCGTAAAGAATAATCCCACCAATAATTTGACCAATTAATTTTTGTGTTGAATTTAATCCTAAATTTCTTTTTTTAAACACTTTAATGAAATCATCAAGAAATCCTAATAGTCCATATAAAAACAAAATAAATAAAATACTCCAAAAAGAAAATGTCATTTCTTTTTGCCAAGCACCAACAATAAGAGAAGTTAACAAAATACTTATTAAAAAAACAACTCCTCCCATAGTTGGTGTCCCTGATTTTGCAAGATGACCTTCAGGACCTTCTTCACGAATCGCTTGTCCCATTTTCTTCATTTTAAAATAACCTATAAATAGTGGCATAACCATCAATACAAAAGCCACTGCCAATGATAATGGTATTAATAATTCTACTCCGTTCATGTTATTCTCCTTTATCCGTTGTGGTATCTACCTTAAAAGCATGTTTTAACATACCGTTTGATATTTCTGAAATTAATTCTGATGGTGACCCGAATTCACCAGTAATCACTGGTTTTTTCATTGTAACGTACATGATATATTCTGGATTTTCTGTTGGTGCAATTTGAACTACTGAATAAATATAATCATTGGCTCCTGTTAAAAGTTGGCCATTTTCAAATATTTGGGCTGTTCCTGTTTTCGCAGAAACATTCACACCATCAATATTATAAATACCATACCCAGTCCCATATATTTCGTCATTGACAGTATCTTGCATGTATTCAAGAACTGTTTTTGCTGTTGCAGCTTTTATTGGTTCTCCTACCACTTCTGTTTTAATTTCTTTTTCTTTTCCATCTTTATCCACTATTTTCTTAATATATCGCGGTTTTAACATTTTACCCTCATTTGTTATAGCTGTATATGCTTGCATCATCTGCATATTTGTCACAGAAATAGCTTGTCCAAAAGCTGTCATTGCCATATCAACAGGATTTTTATCACTAATACTTCCTGTTGCCTCAAGCGGTAATCCAGAATCAGTTGAATGACCAAATCCAAAACGTTCCAAATACTCTGGCCATATTGAACCCATTTTTTGTTCCAAATTAACCATACCAACGTTACTTGACCAAGCCAATGCCTGTCTATACGTCAACTGTCCTTTTCCAGCCGGTACCCAATCACTAATTGTGGCATCATATAACTGAGTTCGTCCTGAGGTAAATGTCTCATTATATGGAAATTTTCCCGAATCAATGGCTGCTGCAACAGTAAAAACTTTCATCGTAGAACCAGGCTCAAACGGTCGTTGAACAAGTAAATTTTCCCAAACAGGATCAGGTTGCCCTTTTTCTTTATATAATCCTTCTTTTGTTTGTGGATCAAAAGTTGGTCGTTGTGACGCTGCTAAAATATCACCAGTTTTAGCATCCATTAAAATAGCTGTCATATCCTCTGGTTTAGCTTTTTCATTCACACTATCCATCACATCTTCTAGCCTTGTTTGTAAGTTAGTATCTAACGTTGTATAAATATCTTGTCCATCTTTAGCTTTTTTATCAATGACTTCTGTCCCAGGAAGTTCATTTCCCTTGCTATCTTTTTGATAGTACTTAAATCCATCCTCTCCTTTTAACACATTATCATAGGTATTTTCTATACCTAGTCCATTTTTACCACTTAATTTACTATTTTCTTTATCCGTATCTTCTGGTTGTGCATATCCTATGAAATAAGAAGCAAATTTTCCATTCGGATATAATCTGTCAGGGTGCTCCTTAAAATAGATACCAGTAATATTCTCTTTTTTTAATGCTTCCTCAATATTGTTTCTAGTTTCTAAACTTAGATTTTTTCCTTTAGAACCAAATTCTACATTAGTAATTAACTTACCGTCTTTATTTTTCTTAGGTGTTAATTGTTCTAAAACAAGTTTTTTATCAATTCCAGTATACTTATTTAAAATATCAGCAATTTTATCATGATCTTTATCATGCACAAAAAGCTCCACGTTATTAATCCCTTTATAGTTTTTGTCAAGTTCTGCGTATAACGAATAAGAAGTAGCATCTTCAGCAAGTGGCAGCCCATTACGATCGAAAATGGTTCCACGTTTTGCTTTTATAACGCTACTTCCTTGATATATTTTTTGTCTTTCAGAATCAAGACTTTGCGAACCGACCTTACCAACTGTTATGATGTAAACGAAACGTAAAGAAATTAAAACAAAAACAGCAATAGAAGCATAAAACAGGATAACCCCCACTTTTTTTCTATTGCCTGCTGGTGTTAAACTTTTTTCTTGTATTTTTTTGTTTATTTTTCTAAAAAATTCTTTTATTTTTTTCATCATTTTATTTTCCTTATATTCTCATCACGCATTTGCATTCCAGCAGATTCGGCAATTTTTTTCAAACGTTCAGTTCGTTGCAACTCATTTTTCTCTTGATCAAGAGTTTCAATATCTTGTTGCATCTGTTTGCTATCTGCCTGAAGAGAAGAAATAGCTTCTTCCTCACGGTTAATATAGGTTGTCATTCGAATAGTTGCAACCGCCAAGCATAAAAATGTTGCAATAAATACAGTGAAAATAAACTTTTCTAATTTAGTCACTTTTTTCAATTTACTCTGTGGAATTATTGGGGGTTGCACTTCTTCCAATGTACTATTCTCCTTACTAACAGGTGAGTTAACTGGAGAATCATTATATGTAAATGGACTTTGCTTTTCTGGCAGAGACATGTTAATCCACCCTTTCAGGAGCTATTTTTTCGATAATACGTAATTTAGCACTACGAGATCGATTATTCATCCCAAGCTCTTCATCTGAGGCCACGATTGGTTTTCTATTAATTAATTTTATATCAGGTTGATATTCAACTGGTATAATAGGCAGTCCAGGTGGCAAGTCTTGAGGTGTACTGTATTCCTTAAAAATGTTTTTCACTAGCTTATCTTCTAATGAATGAAATGTGATGACACTAATTCGACCAGTTGGTTTCAGTAAATCAATGGCTTGTTCAAGTGTTTCACTAATAACATCCAACTCACTATTTACTTCAATACGAATCGCTTGAAAAATACGTTTAGCTGGATGTCCACCTTTTCGTCTAGCAGGTGCTGGTATAGCTTCTTTAATAATTTCAACTAGCTCTCCCGTTGTTTCAATTGGTTTTTCAATCCGTCGTTTTTCAATCAAGCGAGCCACTTGTTTTGAAAATTTTTCTTCACCATATCTAAAGAATATTTTAACTAATTGTTCATAAGTATATTCATTTACAACTTCTTTAGCCGTTAAATAATTTGTTTGGTCCATCCTCATATCTAATGGTGCATCCTGATGGTAGCTAAATCCTCTTTCTGCTTCATCTAACTGAGGTGATGACACACCCAAATCATAAAGAATTCCATCTACTTGTTGGACACCTAATTCATTCATTTTTTCTTTTAGATAACGAAAATTACTTTTAACAAACGTTACTTTATTTTGTTCTACTTCATCTAATAAAAATTTTTTAGCGTGTTCAATTGCACGTTCATCTTGATCAAAGGCATACAAATGGCCTTTATTGGATAACTGGGACAACAGATATTGACTATGCCCAGCACCACCTAATGTACAATCTATATATATTCCATCTGATTTTATGTTTAATCCATCTACTGTTTCTTTTAATAGAACAGTAATATGTTTAAATGTTTCTGACATTTTCATTCTCCATTTTTACTTATATTCCAAAATCAATAAGGCTTTCTGCGATATCATCAAAATTTTCTTCAGCCTCTTTAGAAAATGCTAACCAGCGATTTTCGCTCCAAATTTCGATTCTATCGGATACCCCTATAATGATACAAGGTTTTTCTAATCCTGCAAATTGTCTTAATTTAATAGGAATATTAATACGTCCTTGCTTATCTATTTCACACTCTGTTGCTGCGGAATAAAAAAATCGAACGAATGTCCTAGCATCTTTTTTAGTAAGTGGCATGTTTTTCATACTCTCTTCTAGGCGAGACCAAGACTCTAGTGTATAACCAAATAAACAGCCATCCATTCCTCTGGTAACAATAAATCGTTCACCAAGAGAATCTCTTAATTTAGAGGGAACGATTAGACGTCCTTTTGAGTCAATATTATGCTGGAATTCTCCCATAAACATAACTAGGTCACCTCACAACGCCACTCAATAATTTCAGTCTACCACATTACCCCACTTTCTACCACATTCTTATAAAAAAAATTATAATTTATCATAGATTTTAAATAATTATCAAAAAAGCATCTTCTACCTAATAGAAGATGCATACTAACGTTTTAAAAATAAAATAATACTACCGATAATCAAAACAACATAAATCATTAATGTTACTAAAAAAGCAATCCGCCACAAAATCTTAAAATAGCGTCGATAATTGATATCATGAAAATAATAAGCAAGCATAATTGCAACAATCATCCCTATGAAAAAAATCATTAAAAAGACATATGCTAAAAAGCTTTTACCTAACGTTCCTACGGATACAAAGTGAAGCCCTATAAAAAAGAACGGTGTTGCTATATCCGGTGTTTTTATACCATACTTTTTATCAATATTTGTTTTTTTTACAAGTAAATTACTTGCAATAATCACTATAACTGGAAATAAGTACCAAAAAAATAGTGCAACTGTAAAATTTGGCATTCTTTTTATCCCTTCGTAGACATTTAATTAATTCTATTATAAGCATTACTCTGCTGTCTTTCAATTTATTTAAGCATTTTTTTACATTTTATTGATTTTCTTGCTATTTTTATAAATCTCATTGTAAAATATAGCATAATAACTATAATATTGGAGTGAATACAACATAATGGATAAAAAACCACAATCAACATTTAATAAAATAACTAAAGTTGTAATATGGATTATGCTTATTGTAACAATTGGCGGCTTAGTTTTAACCTCTTTAGCAGCCTTAGGAATTATTTAACTAAAAAAGACCACTAACATTTAATCAGTTAGTGGCCTTTTTTTGCTAAAGCTAATAATTCCTTAGCATGCTCTTTGGTTAACTCAGTAACATCTGCACCAGATAACATTCTTGCTATTTCATTGACCCTTTCGGTTTTTGTTAATTCATTAACGATTGTTTGCGTACGATTATCCTTAACTACTTTTCTAATAAAATATTGCGTATCGGCAATAGCTGCAACTTGTGGCAAATGGGTAATACAAAGAACTTGCGAATATTTTCCTATTTGATGAATTTTTTCAGCAATTGCTTGAGCTACTCTTCCACTAACGCCCGTATCTACCTCATCAAATACAATACTTGTCACTGATTGTGTGGCAGAAAAAATAGTTTTTAAAGCCAACATAATACGAGATAATTCTCCACCTGAAACAATTTTTGTTAATGGCTTAGGAGATTCACCAACATTAGTAGATAAATAAAATTCAATTTTATCTAGTCCATTTATTGTTAATTCAGTCTCTATAAAATCAACTTTAAAGATTGCTTGTTCCATGTAAAGGCTCGCTAATTGTTTCATGATATTTTTTTCTAATACGTTTGCAACACTACGACGTATTTGACTAATATTTTTAGCTAATTTATTTAACTCATTTTTGTCCTGTTCTAATTTCTCTGTTAATTTATTAACATCCGTTGTATTTCCTAATTCTTCCGACAATTCCTCTGATATACCTTTAAAGTATTCTAATATTTCACCAACGCTATCACCATATTTTCTTTTCAACTGTCTAATGACATCTAGTCTATTTTCAATGACAATCAGTCGCTCATCATCCATCTCTAGCTGCTCCAAAGAACTACTAACTCTCCCGGTTGCTTCTTGCAAGGAATAATAAGCTGTTCTTAATAGTTCTGTTGTTTCAGAATACTCCTCATCAATCGTTTCTATTTGTTCCATTTCAGTCATCGCAGCACCACTTAATGTGACAGCATTTAATTCTTCATTATCTAAATATTGATAGGTTTTCTTTAATGAATCCATAATTTTTTGGAAATTCATTAATTTACGTCGTTCTTCAATTAATGTTTCTTCTTCTCCATCCGTCAACTGTGCGGATTCTATTTCTTTATACTGAAACGTTAACATATCCATTCGTTGAGCAAATTCTTTTTCATTATTTAATAAATGGTTGACGTGCTCTTTAAGAGACATGTAGTTCTTAAATTTTTCTTGATAAACTGTTAATTCATTACCTAATTGTTTCATGCCATATTGATCTAATAAATGCAAATGATTAGAAACATGCATTAATTCTTGATGTTCATTTTGACCATGAATATCTACTATATATGGTCCTATTTCTCGTAATATTTTTGTAGTAACAAGTTGTCCGTTAATGCGACAATTATTTCGTCCAGTACGATAAATTTCACGCTGTATCACCAATTGTCCATCTGATGGCTCTATTCCATTTTTTTCTAAAAAAGTTGCTACATCTTCATTATCTGACACAAAAAAAGACCCTTCAATACGACACTTTTCTGCCCCATCTCGTATATAATCAATTGATCCTCTACCACCAGCAATAAGTCCCATTGCATCAATAATAATTGATTTTCCCGCGCCAGTTTCACCTGTTAAGACGGTCATACCTTCTCGAAAAGGAATTGTTAAATTAGAAATAATCGCAAAATCCTGAACTGTTAACTCTTGAATCATATCAGTCATCACTCCATTATGTCATAGATAAAATTTCTCTTTCTAACATACGCGCTTGTTCATGGGTTCGCGTAATAATGAGTAATTTATCATCGTTAGATACAACAGTAAATAAACTTTCTTCATAAACAAATTCGACTAACTTACCAATAATCACCCCAACTCCAGGCTCTAATTGAAGATTCACTAAATTGTCCATCGTATCAATACTGATAAATGATGTTCCCATCATTTTTTCTAAACGACGCTTTTCAGCTGTGTCATTTTTAGGTAAAAAATATTTAAAAACCCCATTTTCATCAACTTGTTTAATTAAATTTAATTCTTTAATGTCCCTTGATACAGTTGCTTGTGTGACAGGTATACCCCGATCTTTTAACATTATAACTAACTCTTCTTGTTTCCCAACATTTTCTTCAAATATTATTTTTTTTATTAGTTTTTGTCGTTCGGATTTTCTCATACTCAGCCTGACCTCTCTTATTCATTCAAGTGATTGTGGGCTCTTTCTACTAACTCTTCTATTATTTCACGTCCCAAATAATTTCCGGTTGTTTGGCAAGGTCTTAAGTAAGCAAGAAACTCTATATTCCCTTCCCCACCAGTAATTGGAGAATAGTCTAACTTCACTACGTCAAATTGAGATTCCGTCATCATACTAATCATTTTATTTAATACATCCATATGCACTTTTTTATCTCGAACAATTCCCTTTTTTCCCACTTGTTCTTTTCCTGCTTCAAATTGTGGTTTAATCAATGCCACAACTTCTCCATCTTCCGAAATGATGTTTCGTAAGACTGGAATAATCAATTTTAATGAAATAAACGAAACATCAATTGTGGCAATATTTGGTTGACCTAATTTAAAATCCGATAACTTAGCATATCTAAAATTCGTTTTTTCCATGACTTCAACACGTTCATCTTGTCTTAATTTCCATGCAAGTTGATTAGAGCCGACGTCCAAAGCGTAACTCATCATCGCCCCATTTTGTAAGGCAACATCAGTAAATCCTCCAGTTGATGACCCAATATCCAATAAGGTTCGGTTTGAAAAATCAATATTAAATACTTCAATTGCTTTTTCTAATTTCAAACCACCACGAGACACATATTTCATTACTTGTCCTTTTAATCTAAGTTCAGTTGCAATCGGAATTTTTTCTCCAGGCTTGTCATAACGAATATTTTTTTCATCACAAACTAAACCAGCCATGACTGTCCGTTTTGCTTTTTCTCTTGTTTCACACAGTCCTTGTTGCACTAAAAGAACATCAACACGTTCTTTTCCTACTTTTTCTTTCATTCTATTTCCTTCAATTCTTTTAGTATTTCATCTAATATTGTCAAATCAATTATTGGGCGTTTTAACTCTAATTTGACTTGATTCAACGCTTCTTTTGCCTCATCACATTTCTCATAAAAAGCTTTTCTAGCACCAGATAATCCCAATAGGGATACATAAGTTGATTTATTTAACTTTTCATCACTACCAGTGTGTTTACCGATTAATGCTTCATCCCCAATAACATCAAGTAAATCATCACGAATTTGAAATGCAATCCCTAAAGCAGTTGCATACTGTTCTAGTTTATCCTGAACAAAGATATTAACATCCGCTATAATACACGCCATTTCGACAGCACTTTTTATTAATGCTCCTGTTTTTTTCTCATGAATTTTCTGCAACTCTTCCAAAGAAACTGGTTTATTCTCAGCCTGTATATCTTCTACTTGTCCTGCAATCATTCCTTTTGTACCAGCACTAGCTGATAATATCTCCATGATTTTAACTAGCTTTTCAGACTCAATATCAGCCAAAGATAATAAGTGAAACGCTTCAGTTAACAACCCATCTCCTGCTAAAATAGCTAACGCTTCTCCAAATTCAATATGATTTGTTGGCATTCCACGACGTAAGTCATCATCATCCATCGCTGGCAAATCATCATGAATCAACGAATAGGTATGAATCATTTCAAGTGAACTTGCCACATCATATTCAGACTGTGTAATAGAGTAATCAAATAAATCTAACGTTGCTAAAAAAAGAAGTGGACGAAATTTTTTTCCACCCGCTTTAATAGAATAAATCATTGATTTAGTTAATTCTTCTCCAATCGTTTCTTCCCGAATAAATTCACAAATACTTTGTTCAATCTTTGGTGCATTCATTGCGACAAAATCAGAATAATTTGTCATCATTACTCTCCTTTAGCTTCAAACTCTATTTCTTGACCATCTTGACTCATGACTTTTGTTAAGGTCTTTTCGGCATTAGCTAATGTTTCTTGACACTGCTTACTTAATTCTACACCACGTTGAAATTTTTCTAAAGCTATTTCTAACGGAACATCCCCTGATTCAAGCCCTTTAATAATCGTTTCTAACTCTTCCATTGATTCTTCAAATGTTTGTTTTTCTTTGGTCATATCATCCCATCGCTTTCTATTTCTTTTACAATTGTTATTATTTTACCATCTGATACATTTAACGTCACTTCATCTTCAATTTTAACATCTGATACGCTTTTTACAATATGTTGTTGTTTCGTAACATAACTATATCCTCTGCTCATTGTTTTTAAAGGACTTAATAAATCAAGTGATTCAGTAGCTTGATAAAAATGCTTTTCTTTATTAAGTAACAGCTGTTGCATCGAACGATTAAGTGATTGCTCAAAAAAAGTAAGCTCTTGATGACGTCTTTTTATTTGTTCTGAAGGATTTTTAAGCATTAATTTTTCAGATTGCTTTTGCCACTGCGTTTGTTTTTCATGCAATGTATTTATAATGGTTTGTTTCAAACGTCTGTCTAAACCATCTAATTGTAAGTAAAAGGCTTCGTATAATCTATTCGGTTGCTTAAACATCACTGACTGACTCAATTTATCATAGTTAGCCCGTTTATGTTTCAACTGATTATTTAATGCATTGTATAAACGCATTTGTTTTTCACGAATTTTTATTAACTCTTCTTTTAATACTGGAACTGCTAATTCTGCAGCTGCAGTAGGTGTTGCCGCTCTAACATCGGCCACTAAATCAGTCAGTGTCGTATCTGTTTCATGCCCGACAGATGAAATAACAGGCGTTCTGGATTCGAATACCGCTCTTACAACTTCCTCCGTATTAAAAGACCATAAATCCTCAATAGAACCTCCACCACGACCAACAATCATGGTATCAAAACTTCCTATCTCATTAATTTCTCTAATCCGTTGAGCAATTTCTTTAGAGGCATCGTCTCCTTGAACTTTTGTTGGAAATAAAACGAGTTGTGCAATCGGATAACGTCTTTGAATAGTTGTGATAATATCTTTAATTACCGCGCCACTAGGACTAGTGACAACAGCAATGCGTTTAGGATATTTAACTAATGGTTGTTTATGACTTTCTTTAAATAGCCCTTCTTGATTTAGCGAATTTTTAAGCTGTTCATAAGCTTGATAAAGCGCTCCTACACCATCTGGTTCTATATGATCAATATAAATTTGATAATTTCCTGATGCTTCATAAAGCGAAATTCGACCAACTACTAAAACTTTCATGCCTTCTTCTGGTTGAAATTTTAATTTTTGATAAGCACCTTTAAACATCACCGCAGATAATTTAGCTTTTTCATCCTTCAAGCTAAAATATTGATGACTGTTTGCTCTAGGTCTAAAATTTGATACTTCTCCAGTTAAATAAACTTTCTCCAAATAAGGATCTGCTTCAAATTTTCGTTTTAAATACCTTGTTAAGGCTGTTACTGTTAAATAATTTTTTCCCGTCATTCTTTTTCTTCACCACAATACTTTCTTCCCTGGTTCATGGTTTGCTCCATTAACATCGTTATAGTCATTGGTCCAACGCCTCCTGGAACAGGTGTGATGGCACTAACTTTTGGCAATACATCTTGGTAATCAACATCTCCAACTAATTTGCCCTCACTATTACGATTCATTCCAACATCAACCACAACAGCTCCTTCTTTCACATAATCTGATGTGATAAATTCAGCTTGTCCAATTGCAGCTACCAACACGTCTGCCGTTAGCGTTTCATCCTTCAAATTTTTTGTTTTTGAATGAGCAATTGTCACAGTCGCATCTTCATTCAACATCATATGCATCAATGGTTTACCGACGATATTACTTCGACCAATAATCACAACTTTTTTCCCAGCAAGTTGAACATTATGCTCTTTTAACAAAGTAATAATGCCATATGGAGTACATGGATGCATGTCTGGATCTCCTACAAATAATTTTCCAACATTTAAAGGATGGAAACCATCCACATCCTTTCTAGGATCAATGGCTAATAATACTTTTTCTTCATCTATATGTTTTGGTAGCGGTAGTTGAACTAAAATACCATCTACTGAATCATCTTGATTGTATGATTCAATAATTGATAAAAGATCTTCTTCTTTAATCGTTGTATCTAATCGTCTCACAATTGAATTAAATCCTATTTTTTGTGCTGATTTCTCTTTATTTTTAACATATACCTTACTTGCACTATCTTCTCCGATTAAAATGACCACAAGTGTTGGTATACGATAACCTTTAGTTTTCCATTCTGCCACTTCATTGGCTAAATCTTCTTGCATTTTATTTGCTAATGCTTTCCCGTCTAAAATTACTGTCATAGTCTCCATCCCCTCATTTTTTCATTTCGTTCTATTGTATCATAAGCTATTTTTGATAAAAAATATCATCTCGTTTAATAAAAAAACTAATTATGATAATATTCCTTAGTTAAAGGTCATCTTATCATAATTAGTTCTTATTATACTATGAATTTATATTTCAACAATAAAAATTACTGAATACTTTCATTTCTATTTACGTTAGTTGAAGACATTATCTACTTTATTTTTATACATAAACATATTAAACTAGCCATTAACACTTACTTACAAAAACTCCTAGTAGCTTATTTAAAAAGACAAAAAGAAATTAATCTTTTTGTCTTTTATGATTAAACAGTTTCTGTTTCTATATCTTCTAATACTGATGACAAAACACCATTAATAAAACGTTTCGATTCGTCATCGCTATACGTTTTAGCTAATTCAAGCGCCTCATTCAATGATACTTTGTTAGGTATATCTTTTAAATATAGCATTTCAAAAATGGCTAGACGTAAAATAATCAAATCAGCTTTAGCTAAACGATTAATTTTCCATCCTTTCAAATGTTTTTCAATCACTTCGTCAAGTATGTCTTGTTTTTCCGTAATCCCAGTTACAACCACTTCTAAATAAGTAGGAATCACTAAATCTTCTTCCTCTAACTCAAAACTCTCATCCATTAGTGATAGTGTATAACTAATGGAATCAATAATTGCAGCATCTTCTTGATACATCATTGAAAAAATTGTTTGAAAAGCTACTTCTCTTAATTGGTGTCTTGTTAATCCCACTCTAATCTTCCTCATCTTCTGAATCAAATAATTCATTTAAATCTGGCAATGTTGTTTTTTCAGGAACAACGCCAACAACATGGACATTTACTTCTGCTATCTCTAAATCTGTCATATAAAGAACCTGTTGTTTCACCTTTTCTTGCATATCAATAGCTGTTTTAGGCACTGATACACCATAATTCAAGAAGCAATACAGGTCAATTTTAATCTTGCCAGCATCATTTGTTAAATACACACCTTTGTCATGAACAGAACTTCCAAACAGTTCAGCAACGTTAGATGCTAAGTTACCGCGCATACCATAAACACCAGATACTTTGGATGCAGCAATACCAACAATAACTTCTATGACTTCAGGAGCAACGACAATTTCTCCATCAATCGCTTGATTTTGGTTACTTAATACCAAATTTTTATTTTCTGACATTAAACTTCCTCCTTTAGTTTATCACTATGCACGAGAAACATATGACCCATCAGTTGTATTAATAATCAAACGGTCACCAGCATTAATAAAGAATGGTACTTGGACAACTAACCCTGTTTCCATAACAGCAGGTTTTGATCCCCCTGATGATGTATCTCCTTTAATTCCTGGTTCTGTTTCTTTGACTTCTAATTCTACCGTATTTGGAAGATTTATTCCAATAGTTTCTGTTCCATACATCATAATATGACATTCGCTATTTTCCAATAAGTAATTTAATTCTTCTGCTATCTGTTCTTGTGGTAACTCTAGTTGCTCATAAGTATCCATATCCATAAAGACATAACTGCCTCCAGATTCATAAAGATATTGCATTTTTTTATTATCTATTTGAGCTTTTGCGACTTTTTCTCCACCACGAAATGTTTTTTCAGCAGTATTTCCATTTCGTAAATTTTTTAATTTTGTTCGAACAAACGCTGCACCTTTTCCTGGTTTAACATGTTGAAATTCAATGACACGATAAATATTACCATCTACTTCAATTGTTAAGCCTGTTTTTAAATCATTAACTGATATCATAACGGCCTCCTAAAATACTATTTTTCACATGAATTATCTATAAAATAATAAGCTCTTTTGGAGAATGTGTCAATCGGTCAATACCATCTTCTGTCACTAACATATCATCTTCAATTCGAACCCCACCAATTCCTGGCAAATAAATTCCTGGTTCATTTGTGATAACATTTCCTGGAACAAACATTTTTTCAGCTAATTTAGAAACATTTGGTCCTTCATGAATTTCTAAACCAATTCCATGTCCTGTTGAATGACCAAAAGCATCACCATATCCTTTTTCAGCAATATAATCCCTTGCTACTGCATCTAATTCTATACCAGTCATACCTGGCTTAGCTGTATCCAAAACCAATTGTTGTGCTTCTTTAACAATTTGATAGATTTCTTTCAATTTTTCACTTGGTTCACCTAAAGAAATCGTTCTTGTCATATCAGAAACATACCCATTATAATAACAACCAAAATCAATCGTAATAAAATCGCCAACTTCGATAACTTTATCACTTGCAACACCATGTGGCATAGCTGAACGTAATCCACTTGCGACAATTGTATCAAATGATACACCACTTGCTCCTAAACTTCTCATATAAAAGTCTAATTCATTTGCTACTTGTATTTCAGTCATTCCAGGTTTGATGTAAGTTAAAATATGTTCAAAGGCAGCATCAGCAATTTGACAAGCTTTACGAATGGTTTCAATCTCAGCGATATCTTTTACTTCACGTAAAGTTTCAATCACTCCTGTTACTGGTATTAAATCAACATCTACTAATTCTTCTAACACAGTGTATTGGAAAAACGATACTGTTTGTTCTTCAAATGCCATATTTTGAACTTTAGATTGATTCACTAGATCAGCAGCAACATTAAAAGCTGGTTCAACATTTTTAACAATTTCATATCCTACACATTGTTCACTTGCTTGTTCAGTGTATCTGAAGTCTGTAATAAAATATGCTTTGTCTAGAGTGATTAACGCAATACCTGTTGTTCCAGTAAAGCCTGTTAAATATCTTAAATTATATGAATTTGTAATTAAAAAACTATCTATTCCACGTTCCACCATTTTACTTCGTAATTTTTCTACACGTTCCATCATTTACGTCGCCCTCTTTTCATTATGCTACTTTTTATTATAACAAACTTATCAAGGAAATAAAATCAAACAAAATAAAAAAGCAACTTATCCCAACGAATAAGCTGCTTTAGAGTTTTAATTATTTAGCCACTGGATAAACTGATACTTGTGTTTTTTCGCGACCTTTGCGTTCGAAACGAACAACTCCGTCCACTTTTGCATACAATGTATCATCTCCACCACGACCAACATTTTCACCTGGATAAATTTTTGTTCCGCGTTGACGGTATAAAATTGATCCACCTGATACAGTTTGACCATCAGCACGTTTAGCACCTAAACGTTTTGATCTTGAGTCACGACCGTTAGTAGTAGAACCTCCACCTTTTTTATGGGCGAATAATTGTAAATTCATTTTTAACATGGATTTGCACCTCCTTGACTGAGTTTAACTTGTATAAATGCTTGATTATCAGCTTCAATTGAGCGTAGCCCAATTAATAAACTGTGAACCAATAAATTTGTTATATCAATTTGTTTATCTGATAAAGAATCCAATCTTTCAAAATAAAGATATCCTGACTCCATTTCATAAATGGGCATATAGTCTGCTAGTTCGTTAATACTATTTATCGTATTAATTGACAAAGCAGATGCTGCTGCACACACTATGTCGTATCCATAAGGACCTGATTCAGCATGTCCATCCATTTCAAATGATAAAAAGTCACCGGTCTCAGTTTGCTTAAATTTAGCCTGTATCACAAGCATACCTACTTTCTAAAAATTAGGCATTAATTGCTTCAATCATAACTTTTGTATAAGGTTGACGATGACCTTGTTTACGATGACTGTCTTTTTTAGGTTTATATTTGTAAGTGACAACTTTCTTTTGTTTTCCTTGTTTTTCAACAGTTCCTTCAACAGTTGCTCCTTCAACAAGTGGTGTTCCAACTTTTGTTGATTCTCCACCTACTAAAACGACTTCATCAAACACAACTTTACCGCCAGCTTCTACGTCTAATTTTTCAACGTAAATGGCTTGACCTACTTCTACTTTAACTTGTTTTCCACCAGTTTTTACAATAGCGTACATGTTTGTTCCGCACCTCCTTCTTCTATACTTAGACTCGCCGTTACAAGCGACTTGCGTTCTTAATACTTGTTTCGTGCGGTTGTAGTTGTGGTGCACACAAATACAACATTAACATTCTACCAAAAAAAAAGAGAACGGTCAATAACTTTTGACCATTCTCTATAAATTAGAGTGTTTCAGATACAAAAAAGTCGGACAACCCAACTTCAATAAACAATTCAGAGCGATACATTTTTGATACCATTGCGGCAATATAATGATTCGCGTAAATCTGACCTTCACTAACCCACGCATTTGAAATACCTAGCAACGAGTATACAACAAAGTTATTTACCAATTCTTTTGGCATTTTTCTAACTGGGATAGAGTTACCATAGTTCACATGAGCTAATACGTAGTCATATAAACGTTCACTAAATAATACGCGGTAATCTTCTGCATCGTTTTCATTTAGTAACGTAACAAAAAATTCTGGTGAGTTACCAATATAAGCAAACACACGATCTAAAACAATTCGTGGAATTTGTTTTTCTTCATCACCTTGATAAGGAATGTACTCCACCACTGATTCATAGAAATCTTCAATGATTTCTTCCATAATGGTTTCAATAAATGTATCTTTATCTCGATAATGTAAATAAAAAGTACCTCTAGTAACACCTGCTTGATTTGTTAAATCTTTGATGTTCATTTCACTCAAACTACGTGTTTTTAACAAATCTAGAAAAGCTTGTCTTAATTTTTTACGAGTTTTAATGACTCGTGGATCGATTTTCCCCATATTGTATATTCCCCTTACACATAAATTAATTGTTATATTGTTTAATTTCCCCATAATATCAACAATACTTTTGTAAGTATACATCATACTTCTACTTTTTGTCTAGTTTTTTAAAATTCCGTTTGTTTATCATCCATTTTTTCTTCTGTTTTTCCTTTTACATAGGTTTTTTTAAAAAATAAATTTTTATAAAAAAACAGTTGACTATCCTGTGAAAATTGTTTATGATTATTCTGTTGTTTGAAACAACCAATACTACTTATTCATTCAGTCGCAGTAGCTCAGCTGGATAGAGCATTCGCCTTCTAAGCGAACGGTCGGGGGTTCGAATCCCTCCTGCGACGTTATTTAACCCAACTGTTAATTTATTTATCAGTTGGGTTTTTTATTTTAATAAAAAATAAGGAATGTGACTCTATCACATTCCCTTGTCACTTTTTAAGTGTACATTATCCACTTCTTTTGAAATCATTAATACGCCATCTCCTAAGGGAAGAATCGTGACAGATAAGTCTTCATTTCCTAGTACGGTATCATATAATTGATTTAATTTTCGATAAATAGTTCGCTGGCTCTTAGGTATATCCTTTATATCATGCATGACTGTTCCCGCTTGAAATACGTCATCGATCATAATCACGCCACCTGTTTTTACTAACCTTAAACATTCTGGTAAAAACTCAATATACTTTGATTTTGCACTATCCATAAATATAAAATCATATGGCCCATCAAGAGTTCCTAATAAATCTTTTGCGTCACCTTCTAGTAAAGTTACTTGATCTTCAATTTCTAATTGTTCAAATGTATTCTTTGCTCGCCTAATCATAACGTCAAATCGGTCAATCGTCGTCACATGACTATCTTTTCCCATAGCCTCTATCATCAAACTAGCAGAAAAACCAATAGCAGTGCCAATTTCCAAAACATTTTTTGCTTTAATTTGTTTTAAGAAAAATCGTAAAAACGTCGCTGTTTCATTTGGAATAACTGGTACTCCTGTTTCTTTAGCTTCTTCTTGGACTTTTCCTACTTTACCGCTCATTTCCGGTTGTCTATGCCTAAGTAATTCTATTATTTCATCTTTTAAAACTGGACGATACATCATTTCATTTCTCATTTTTTATCACCTACCCCATCCTTACAAATTATACAAATTTTTTTATCGTTTGACAATTAGGTATTTTTTACTAATTGGTATATATTGACTAATAATGTATGATAGACTACTATTAAGGTAAAAAGAAAAGGTTTAGATTATATGATAGAACAAAATAAATATCTTGATTTACTTTATAAACAGTATGAAAATGAAGAAAACATTATTAGCGAAATCATAAATTTGAAAGCGATTCAAAACTTACCAAAAGGCACTGAACACTTTGTTAGTGATTTACATGGGGAGTTCAATGCTTTCCAACATTTATTAAGAAATGGATCGGGTAATGTAAAAGAAAAAATAAATGATGTCTTTAATAATGAATTAACTTTTAATGAAAAACAGAACCTTGCTTCACTTATTTATTATCCCGAGGAAAAATTAAAACATCTTGAAAAACAAATTAACGCTAATTGGTATAGACAAACAATTGATCAATTAATTCGTTTAATAAAATTTAGTGCGAGTAAATATACTCGCTCAAAATTAAGAAAATCTTTACCAAAACGTTTTTCATATATCATTGAGGAGCTACTTTATCAAGTAAAAACTAATGCTGATAAAGCAGAATATTATAATCAAATCATTTCTAATATTTTGACGCTCAAACAAGGAAACGCTTTAATTATTGACCTGTGTTACACTATCCAACGTTTAGTTATAGACCATTTACACGTTGTCGGCGATATATATGATAGAGGACCTGCACCAGATAAAATTATTGACGCTTTAATGAATTACCATTCAGTCGATATACAATGGGGAAATCATGACATCATTTGGATTGGTGCAGCAGCAGGTTCTCCTATTTGTATGATGAATATCATTCGCATTTCAGCAAGATATAATAACTTAGATATTATTGAAGATACTTATGGTATCAACTTACGACCGTTACTGACTTATGCAGAAAAGTACTACCTAGATAATCCAGTATTTCAACCGAAAACAACACCTGAAACGATATCTTCAAAAGAAGAGCTGTTAGAGACAACCAAAATACATCAAGCAGCCGCTATTTTACAATTCAAATTAGAGGAACAATTGGTTTCTAGGCGACAAGAGTTTAATATGGATCATAGAAAATTTTTAACAACTGTCGACTACACTGACTTATCGGTTCACCTAAAAGGAAAAAAGTATACTTTAACCAACACCTGTTTCATGACAGTAGATCCTAATAATCCCACTAAATTAACATTGGAAGAAGAAGATATTATTGAACGTTTAATGCATAACTTTATCCATTCAGAAAAATTAAAACGCCATACTGATTTTTTAGTAAGAAGAGGAAATATGTACCTGGTCTACAATGATAACTTACTTATTCACGGTTGCGTTCCTTTAAACCAAGATGGTTCATTAAAAGCTTTCCATATCAACGGACACGCGTATAAAGGGAAATATCTATTAGATTTTTTTGAAACCAGCTTAAGAAGAGCTTACGCTAATCCACATAGTCATAACGATATCGACACAGATTTACTTTGGTATTTATGGTCAGGAGAAAATTCGTCATTATTCGGAAAAAAAGAAATGACTACTTTTGAACGATATTTCATTAAAGACAAGGAAACTCACATAGAAGAAAAAAATGCTTATTATAAACTTAGAGAGAATCAAGAAACGATTTCTTTTATTCTTTCTGAATTTGGTCTAAACAAGAAAGATAGCCACCTTATAAATGGTCATACTCCTGTTAAAGAGATTAAGGGAGAAACACCTATTAAAGCAGGAGGAAAAATGTTAGTAATCGATGGAGGATTTTCAAAACCTTATCAAAAAACAACCGGTATCGCCGGATATACTCTTTTATATAATTCTTACGGCATGCAATTAGTTGCTCATAAACCTTTTTCCTCTATAGAAGAAGTTATTTTACAAAACGATGATATTGCTTCAGTCAAACGAATTGTGGATAGACCTGTGGATAGAAAATACGTAAGAGATACGACTATTGGAGCAAGTTTACAAGAACAAATCAATGACCTAAATAAACTATTGAATTATTTAAACTATTAATAAAAAAACACATGCTTTTTAGATTTATCTCACCTAAAAAACATGTGTTTTTCATATAAAAAATCTAGAAAACATACATTCTCTAGATTAATAACTCTTATTATTTAGCTAAAGCAGCTTTTGCTTGGTCAGCTAATGTTGTAAATGCTTCTGCATCATGAATAGCAATATCAGCTAACATTTTGCGGTTCATATCAATGTTTGCTAATTTTAAACCATGCATGAATTTAGAATAACTTAAACCATTCATACGAGCTGCTGCGTTAATACGAGCAATCCATAATTTACGGAAGTTACGTTTTGTTTGACGACGATCTCTAAATGCGTATGTATAAGAAGTCATCACTTGTTCTTTTGCTGTTTTATATAATGTATGTTTTGAGCCATAGTAGCCTTTAGCTAACTTAAGCACTTTTTTACGACGTTGGCGAGTTACTGTTCCACCTTTTACACGTGCCATGATAATTCCTCCTTGAGTTGTTCATTATTTCAATATATATTTTTAGCTATTATCAGGAACTAAAAATTATTTCATGCGAGTCAATTGTTGACGAATACGTTTGTAATCGCCTTTTGATACCATTGCTGGACGACGTAATTGACGACGTTGTTTTTTAGTTTTTCCATGGAAACGGTGACTAGTAAATGCACGATGTCTTTTAAGACCTCCACCACCAGTACGTTTTACACGTTTTGCTAATCCACGGTGTGTTTTCATTTTTGGCATGTTATTTTCCTCCTCAGATTCTTACCTACTTATCTGTTTTTGGTGCAAGCATGATAAACATACTTCTACCATCCATTTTCGCTTTTTGCTCAACAACTGAGATATCACTTGTTTCATCTGCTAAGCGATTTAAGACGTTCTGACCAATTTCTTTATGGGTAATCGCACGACCTTTAAATCGGATAGAAGCTTTCACTTTATCACCTTTTTCAAGGAATTTACGCGCATTACGCAATTTGGTATTAAAATCATTGACATCGATTGTTGGGCTCAAACGAACCTCTTTCACATTAATGACTTTTTGTTTTTTACGGGCTTCGCGTTCCTTTTTCTGTTGCTCAAAACGGAATTTTCCATAATCCATAATTTTTGCAACTGGTGGTTTAGCATTTGGTGATACTAAAACAAGATCAAGATTTGCTTCTTGAGCAATTCTTAAAGCTTCTACTTTAGATTTAACACCTAGCTGTTCTCCGTCTACTGCAATTAAACGTAGTTCTCTTGCACGAATGCCGTCATTCACCATATTATCTTTTGCTATGGTCATTCACCTCCGAATTTTTTAGAGAAAAACACAGAAAAAAACGAGCTCTTTACAAATAAAGACCCCGCACCAAAATAGTATTTGATATTATATCAAAACTAAACGTTATCTAGCCCAACAATTTTTTATTGTTAAGGCGAGAAGCGGGTGCTTCTGCTTTAATTTCTCAACTTCTTAATTGTATAAGAATCAAACAAAAAAGTCAACAACTTTTTTATCATTTAATAACGTAGTATTCTATACTTGTTCTAAACATTATGTATGATATCTATCAGAAAGGATGAACAGCTCCTTCCATCGTGTTATGTTTAAAGAGTGTCATCTATGGGGTTAATTCCCATCTTAACCATTGTCAATTACCAACTGTACTATGCCCCATACACCATTTAATTTTTCTAAAATACGCCTGACACATTTTTTATCTTGCAATCCATTATCATCTGAATTTTCTGATACCACTTGGAAACAACTTAAAATAGATGATTGTACTCTTGAAAATACAACCTGGTTAAATACATCTCTTGATTCACTCAATCTTTCTACGTGCCACTTTGAACAGATCCACTTTTCTCCTGATAAAATCCAAGGACTTAATCCAAGGACTTATTGTAAATATGGATAAAATGATTAGCATCGGTTTAGCCCTTAGTATGGTGATAGACAAGCCATTTGATTCAAACAAATAAAAAACCACTTAAGAATTAACTTAAGTGGTTTTGTTTAATTAAAAGTTAGATTAAGCTTTAACGATGTTAGTTGCTTGAAGTCCACGTTGACCTTCTTCAACATCAAAAGTCACTTCTTGACCTTCTTCTAAAGTTTTGAATCCGTCACCTTGGATAGCTGAGAAATGTGCAAATACATCTTCTCCACCTTCTTGAGTGATAAAACCAAAACCTTTTTCAGCGTTAAACCATTTTACAGTTCCGTTTGCCATGTTGTGTTTCCTCCTTATTATCGCGTAATCATATACGCATATTTTGTTGCAATAAATGTGACGCTTAATAGGAGAAATGTAAACAGAACGTTAATTTTCCTAAAACGAATCAAATATACTACGCTTATTAATATATCATAAGTTTCATTTAAATACAACCTTTTTTTCAAATAATTAATTTTTTACCAAGCAAAAGCATTAGTTGGTTTTTCGAGATACTCTAACCAACTTTCTTCGATAATTTCTAAAAGAGTCAACGAAATTCCAGCCATATCAGTTGATGTCATATAATTTCCTGTTTTAGCGTAAACAACCGTTACACCCTCTAACTCTAACAGCCTTTTGACATCATTTGAAAAAACATACTGCTCCATTACCGTCGTTGTACCCAAACCATTTATAAGGATTGCAAATCTTTTATTAGTATGATCATCATACTGAACGAGTAATTTATTTAATAGCTCATTGGCTAAGTGTTCTGACGAATGAAAGGGTTCACTTCGATATCCTTCTTCACCATGAATGCCAATACCAAAGGAAATCATATCTTTTTCTAAGGTAAAGTTAGACGTTTCTCCAGTTAAACTTGTCCCACTTGACAAAGCCACCCCTAGACTATTCATTGAGTTGATGACTTTTTCTCCTATTGAAACTAATTCATCTAATGTTTTCCCTTCACTAGCTGCCGCTCCCAGTATTTTATGTACAAAAATAGTTCCAGCAACACCTCGACGTCTTTTTTCAAAACTTCCGGTTTCAACTGAACAGTCATCATTGACAATCACGTGAGAAACCTTATGACCCGCGTCTTTCGCTTGCTTTTCTGCTTGTAAAAAATTACTGACATCAGCCTCAAAGTTTTTTATGACTAATAAAACGCCGTCACCTTGATCTGTTTTCTGAATGGCTTTAAATACCTCTTCAGCTGTTGGTGGAATAAATACGGGGCCGCTCACCGAAGCATCAAGCATATTTTCTCCAATATACCCAAAATGTGCTGGTTCATGGCCACTTCCCCCACCACTAATGATTGAAACTTTGTTTGGTATACTGCTTTTTCGTAATAATATACCTGTTTTAGGAATTCTTTGTAAGATATCTTGATGAATGTATGCCACACCATTTAAAACTTGTGAAACAGTATCGTTTGGTTTATTGATAATCCGCGTCATAACATCCCCCCTTCTTCTTTTTCCTCCCTAGTCTAACATAAGTATATAAAACAATAAACAGCCAGATCATAGAGCATTCTGGCTGTTTGAAACCTTTAAATCATTATTTATGTTTCGCTTTGTAATCACGACCAATCTTATCTGCTGCAATAATGGCAGCCGCAACTTCTTCCTCAACAATAGGGAAAGGCATAGAGTGAATTGATTCTTCTGGAATACAAGCCTTTTTAGCCACTTCCATTGCTTCTTCAAACGTAATGCTTTCTACGCCAATGTCTTCTAAACAAACTGGTAAGCCAATAGATAAACTAAAATCAAGTACTTCATGTAATTCTTTTTGTGAGGCATTTTCTAAGACTAATTGACAAATCACACTAAAGGCAACTTTTTCGCCATGGAAATATGAATGAGTTCCTTCTAAAGCAGTTAATCCATCATGGATTGCATGAACAGCAGCTAAACCACTACTTTCAAATCCTAAACCGGATAATAAAATATTGGTTTCAACAATATTTTCTAACGCTGGTGTCACGATGTTATTGTCACATGCTATTTTGGCACTGTAGCCATTTTCAAGTAATGTCTCATAACATACTTTAGCTAATGTGTAAGCTGCAATCGTATTTTTAGCAGGAGCTGTTTCTTTTGTCACATACCCATTTGGTAAACCGGCATTAACATTTGAGAATGAATTCGCTGTTGCACGAGCTTCAAATAATGTTGATAACGCATCCCCCATACCTGATACTAAAAATCTGGTTGGTGCATTAGCAATAATCGTTGTATCAACCATGACCACACTTGGGCTTTGTTTAAAGTAAGCATAGTCATCAAATTCACCATCTTCAGTGTATAAAACAGCTGAATGACTTGTTGGTGCATCAGTTGCAGCAATAGTTGGCACGATAATTAAGTGATCTCCTTCAGCTACACATTTTGATGTGTCAATGGCTTTACCACCACCTAAACCAATCACACAATCGGCTTCATTTTCTTTAGCAAATGCTTGTAACCTTGCTACTTCACCACGTGAGCATTCCCCATTGAAATGACTTGGAATAAATGTGATACCAAATTTTTCTGCTGTCTTGTCTAGTTTTTCTTGCACACGATTAATATCATCTTGATGTGCGATTAAAAGAGCTGTCTTTCCAAATGTTTTAACATAATAACCTAAGTTCAGTAATTCATCTTCGCCTTGTACATATTTTGATGGACTAATAAATGCTTTTCTCATGATTTTTCCCCCTAGTTATTTTACCTTTAATTCGCTTAATTGTTCTTCAATGGTTTTTAAATCAGCACCAGCTTGTATTAACGCGGCCGCTGTATAACTACTTTCCACTAATGCTGTATCATATAAAATGACATTTTTATCTGTCATGTCCATTGCTAATTCCAAGTTCATTTTAGCACTTCCTAAGTCATAAAAAGCCAGGATAGTGTCTGCTTCATTTTCTTCAAATGCTGACATAATCGTATCAAAACTAGTTCCAATACCGTTGTCTTCCAAACCGCCAGCTGTTGTAATCGAAACATCTTTGGCTACTTCTTTGATTAAACGAGTAATACCTGTTGTAATCTCTGATACATGTGATACTAATACGATTCCTAAACTCATCTATTTCACTCCTACTTCTATCATAGCTTCAAATAGGTAACTACTTGACATAGCACCTGGATCAATGTGTCCAATTGAACGTTCACCTAAATAAGAGGCACGTCCTTTTGTTGCTTTCATCTCTTTTGTTTCTTCGGCAATTTCTTTCACTTTTTCTTCTGTTAAAGAACCGTCTTTGAGGGATTCAATGACACGTGACCAAGTATCAAGCATTGTTTTTTCGCCTGGCTCACTTTTGCCACGTTTTTGAATTTCACTCATGCCACCTTCTAAAATTGTCACCAAATCATCTGATTTCATTGATGCTTTTGTCATTCCCATAAAAGCAGAACCATATAAAGGACCAGAAGCCCCACCGACTTTACTAATCAATGTCATAGCCGCTAACTTAAAGACATCTGTTGGTGTTTCTGGATTTTTTTCTTCGATAACTTTCATCATTTCACTCGTTCCACGAGCCATGTTAGCACCATGATCACCGTCTCCGATTGGTGTATCTAAATCACTTAAATACGCTTTATTTTCGCCAACTTTATCTGTAAAAAGTTGTAACCAATTTATAATTTTCTCTGCTTCCATACAATTTTCTCCTTTTTACCACGCAATTGTTGTAACAGGTGCTTTCAATGCTTCTGTCCATTCAGGTGTATCTAGGTGAATCATCGTTAACGATAATCCTTCCATATCAATTGATGTCACCACATCACCAACTTTTTTGAAGTCAACAATTAATCCATCTTCTTCTAATAGCGCTTTCACATCATTCATGAAAACAAACTGTTCCATTAATGGTGTTCCACCTAAACCATTCACTAACACACCATATTTATCACCAGATTTCCAGTTAAATTCATCTTTTAGTTTCCCAACTAATTCTTCAGCTAGTTTTCTTGATGATTGTAGTTTTTCTTTACGATAACCAGGTTCTCCATGGATTCCCACACCGAATTCAATTTCGTCTTCTTCTAAAACAAATCCTGGTTTCCCTACAGCAGGAACTGTTGCACCGGTTAAAGCAACACCTAGTGTTTTAATGTCTTTAACTAATTTGTCCCCGATTTCTTTTATCTCAGCTAATGTTTTACCATTTTCTGCGGCATGACCCAAAATTTTATGAACGAAAATAGTTCCAGCAACACCACGTCTTCCAGCTGTGTATGTGCTATCTTCAACCGCAATGTCATCATCAACTAAAACTGTTTCAACTTCAATGCCTTCCATTTCGGCTAAATCTTTTGCCATTTCAAAATTCATCACGTCACCAGAATAATTTTTAATGACAAGTAATACTCCAGCACCATCATCGGCTGCTTTAATTCCTTCTAGTACTTGATCTGGAGTAGGTGATGTGAAAATTTCTCCACAAACAGCGGCACTCAGCATTCCTTTTCCAACGAATCCAGCATGTGCAGGTTCATGACCACTTCCTCCACCACTTACGACACCGACTTTGTTACCAGAAATAGTCTTTTTAGCAATAACGTTTGTTCCTGGAACTCGTGTTACTAAATCACTATAAGCGTAAGAGAGTCCTTCAAGCATTTCATTTAATATATCATCTGTTTGATTAATTATTTTTTTCATCGTCGCTTCCTCCGTTTTCTTATCTATGTCTGTATTATATAAAGAAAAGGCTTTCTTCGTAATGGACAGTTTTGAAAATGTGTCCGCTTTCAAAAATGAATCATATTTGTCTTTTTCGTTTTAGCTTGTTATTCTATAGACAAGGTCAACTAAAGGAGGTCTCTCATGGCGTCAACTGGTTCTTTAATCACAAAAAAAGTCATCGCCTATTCGTTAAAAGATTTATTAAAGACAACTCCCTATCAAAAAATATCCATCAAAGATATTATGTCTCATGCTGAATATCGTAGACAAACCTTTTATGATCATTTTACAGACAAAGAAGATCTGATTATTTGGATTTATCAACAAGAACTCACTGAAATTGTGGAGCATTTTATCAACTATGATCACTGGACAGTGATTATTAAACGATTGGTTGATTATTTCGAAAAAAATAAATTATTTTACCAAAAGACGCTACTAGAATCCTATGTTTTTGATGCTCAGTTATCGACTCAACTACAACAATTTATTTTATACCTAATCACCCATCAAAAAAAAGAAACGATAAAACAAATCAAACTTGAAGAAACGGCTGATTTTTATGCATTTGCTGTGACAGGCGTCATTAAAAATTGGTTGTTTTATGATTGCCAAACACCAAAAGAACAACTTACCTCATCTATTATTACTCAACTATCTTTTCTCATCAGAGAAAAATAAAAACATCTTTGCGTTTTTTTATCCGCAAAGATGTTTTTACTATTTCTCTTTAAAAGTTGCTTCTAATCGATAAATTGGTTGTCCCTTCGAAGAAAATTTTTCTTCATACTCTGTCATAATATTGCCTTCATAATCGCTACCATGCAAGTCAAGCCACACTTGATTTAAAACCATACCATATTGAGACAAACTAGCTAATGAATATTCAAATAAACCTTGATTATCCGTTTTAAAGTGAAGTTGTGCACCTGACTTTGAGATAGTTTCATAGGTTTTTAAAAATGTTTTATACGTTAGCCGTCTTTTAGCATGCTTCTTCTTTGGCCATGGATCAGAGAAATTCAAATAAATTTGAGACACTTCACCTTCTTCAAAAAAATCAGTTAAATCTGCTCCATTGACTAATAATAATTGCAAATTAGGTAACTGCTCAACTAATTGTTTTTCTAATACTGAAATCATAGCATTTGTTTGCAGTTCAATACTAACATAGTTAATATCAGGATGAGCTTTTGCCATTTCGACAATAAATTGCCCTTTTCCACTCCCCACTTCTATGTGGATGGGTTGTTCTTTTGCAAAACGTTCTTGCCATTTACCTTTCCACAAGCTACCATCAGTTAAAATATATTGTGGATTGTCTTTAATTGTCTCCATTGCACCTGGTTTGTTTCTTAATCGCATAACGTATTCCTTTCTCTATAAAATAGCCCCTTGACTTTTAAGTCAAAGAGCTACTCATACCTCATATAATTTTTTTAATAATGAAACATAGTTTGACATTTGTTTGTATTCTTCTCGATAATAACTTCTTTTAATTTGCTGCAACAAGTTCATGCCTGCGTACCAATTAATACGCTCCAACACTTCATCATCAACTTGTATACCATACATTTCTAACCAATTAGGCCAATCCTCTCTAGAAACATATTGCCCTAATATAGTCCCCAAATCATAAGCTGGATCAGCTAAAACAGAATAATCCCAATCAACCAAATATAATTCTCCATTTGATGCTAACATCCAATTATTATGAATAGCATCTCCATGACACGCAACAAATTCAACTGATGCATAAGATGGTAAGTGATTTTCTAAATAACGAAAAATACGCATTAAATAATCGTCGTTTTTCAATTCCTTAGGTAAATCAGTTATATAATCTTTCAAAAAATCAAAGACTGATTTTTCTGCACCATCCATTCTTTTAAGCATTGATTTTAATGACTCTGATTGATGAAGATAACGCAACATATGTGCAACATCTTCACTCTCAGGGAGTTCATCTACCTCTAATTGTCGTCCTTCTAACCATTCTTGTGCAGTTAATATGTCCCCATTACTTGTTCTTTTTGTCCAAAGTAATTTCGGCGTCAAACCTTCACGAGATAATGCGGCTAAAAAAGGAGTAGAATTACGCTTAATAAAGACCCTCTCATTTTCTTTCATACCTTTATAAGCTTTCCCGGTATCTCCTTTTATTGGTTGGAGATTCCAGTTTTTATCAAAATTAAACATGTCTATTACTCTCCATAACTGTCCTTTACTCACTTTTACCATCATTCCACTGTTCCACTACGGGATTACGAAAATTTAGTATAACACATTTCTATTAAAGTTTTTCATCTATTTGCATTTTTTTCAATTTTTTTTAGTCTCAAAGGAAGATACCCCCACGAGAATACTAAGCATACCACCACAAATATCCCAAATAATTGCATTGCCTCTACTTTATTAGGTAATACAATCAACACAATTATGCCATAAATAATTGTCATGATAATTAATACACTTCTTATTATAGATAAAACTGCACCAGATTTTTTCTTAGGAGAAACAGGATACAGCTTAATCATCAACATATAGTCGAATGCATGATACATTGGAATTAATTGAAATCCCAACAAATAGATAAACAAACTACCTAGTATAGCCATTAACCAAAATGACTGAGTAAAAAATAAAAGAATCGCGCCTACAGCAACCAATCGTAATGTTAAGCTACTATACTCAGAACTTCTTGCAGCAACTCTTGCATACAGATAAAGATAAGTATTCTCTGAGGTTTTCTTAACTTTATTCAGTAAGCCATCTAAATATTTCCGTCTTCTAACATCTGATGACAAGCCCGGAACATCCGTAAATAAATTAAAGAATGAATAAATTCGTTTCATTCTTTTTCTCTCCATGTTAATACTCTTTTCCCAATTCAATTGACTTATTTCTAACGTTTGTTTTGCTAATACCACTAGCAAGGTACTCACAATAATTGAAATGACTGTTCCAATATAAAATGATAAAAATAAACTTGAAGAAAGACCAATTAAAGCTCCAATACACCATACAAATCGATGCGTTATCACCTTTTTCTCTGTATTAAGATAAAGTGACTCTAACTGTATCCATAAATCTGCATATTTTAATGAAATCAAGCTTGCAATTATGAATAATGCCATAGAAAGAGTCACCGATGTTGTTGCCGCTACTAAAGGAAACGTCACTCCGACAATTAGAGATAAGCTAATCATTGGTAAAATAGTCGAATATCTTAAACTTTGTTTCAAATAAGTCATCATCGCTCTTTCCTTTGGCAGTAAAAATACCATATCTGCTTCTTGCATCAAGGTACTCAATCGTCCAATAAATAGACTGATAATCCAAAGCAGCAGCACCATAAAAGGTACCCACGTAACCAATGGAGTCAATGTTTTTAAATATTCGGAATAGTAATAACCAAAACCTCCTAGTCCAACCATACAAATTAAAATAAAATGATCATTCATCACATATTTTAAATAGCGAAGCATTTTTTTTCGATGTTTAGTAAGACGTAATTTATAAAATTCTGCCATTATTTCCCCTCCTCTTTAGTAAGAGATAAATAAATATCATCTAAAGAAGAATCTGGTAAATTAAACTCCTCACGTAATTCCTCCATTGTCCCATTCGCCCTAACTTCACCATTATGCAAGACCACAAAACGATCGCAATATATTTCAGCTGTAGCTAAAATATGAGTGGACATCAAAATAGCAGCACCTTGTTGTTTCATTTCATTCATCAATTCAAGAAGAGCATTGATAGCCAATGGATCTAAGCCTAAGAATGGCTCATCTATGATATATAAACTTGGCTCTGTTAAAAAAGCACACAATACCATAACTTTTTGTTTCATTCCTTTTGAAAAGTGAGTGGGAAACCAATCTAATTTATTTTCTAAACGAAATAATTTTAATAAATACTCCGCACGTTTTAAAGCTTCTTCTTTAGGAATATCATACGCCATCGCCGTCACTTCAATATGTTCCCTTAATGTCAATTCATCATACAATATTGGACTTTCTGGTATAAAGCCTATTTTTTTTCGATAAAATTCAGGGGCATTAAAAATGGTCTCATCATCAATGGTAATTTTTCCTTTTTGTGCATTAAGTAACCCAATAATATGTTTTATGGTTGTACTTTTACCTGCGCCATTAAGACCGATTAACCCAACCATCTCACCAGATTTCACTTCAAAATTAACTGATTTTAAAACAGGAACATGACCATAGCCTCCTGTTAGATTTTCTATTTTTAAACTCATTATTTTTCCTCCAATATATACTAGACTGATTATATCATATATCGTTCGTTTACTTACTTATTTTAATATTCATTGTCCTAGCTTTTCATTCAATTGTGATAATGTTACACTAAAACAGAAAGCTAATAAACATAGGAGGAACAAAGCATGACTGATTGTATTTTTTGCAAAATAATAGAAAAAGAAATACCTAGTTACCCTGTATATGAAGATGATATGGTATATGCCTTTTTAGACATTACTCAGACCACTAAAGGACATACTTTGGTGATTCCAAAAAAACATGTTACTGACATTTTTGAGTATGATGAGAAGTTAGCATCAGATGTTTTTACTAGAATCCCTAAAATTGCACGTGCTATTGAACAAGCCTTCCCCGATATGGTTGGATTAAATATGGTTAATAATAATAAAGAAGCGGCTTATCAAAGTGTCTTTCATTCACATGTCCATCTTATTCCAAGATATGGGAAAGAGGACGATTTTTCAATGACCTTTGCAGATAATGGTTCAAAATACTCAAAAGAAGATATGCTATCCATTGCTCAGTCCATTAACAAGGAGATTTAAAAATGAAAAAAAAAGAGAAAAATAACTCTTTTTCAGGAAAAAAATTTATTAAAGGCTTTTTAA
This sequence comes from Vagococcus sp. CY53-2, assembly GCF_022604695.1. Classification (NCBI taxonomy): domain Bacteria; kingdom Bacillati; phylum Bacillota; class Bacilli; order Lactobacillales; family Enterococcaceae; genus Vagococcus; species Vagococcus sp. CY53-2. Next base: position 149,530 of record NZ_JALAHP010000002.1, on the reverse strand, counting down.
TCGGAGGAGCTATTTGTGGGGGGGCTGCTCTCTTACTAGCTCCACGATCTGGAAAAGAAACCAAACAATCAATCACTAATAAAATAGAAACAGATATCAATTTTCTTCTATCACTAAGTAATCAAATTGATACTACCAAAATACAAGCTAATCAATTAGTAACCTTATCACAAGAATTATTACCTGTCTTTGAACAAGAAACATTAAAAAGTCTTAAAAAATTTAAATTTAAAGCCAAACCAAGGATCGAACAAATCAAAGAACAATTAGCAAAAATTGAACAAGATATCACTGAATTTAAAGACACTCTTGAACAATAAAGTCTTAAATTATTTATAAATTATTATTAACTTTTTAGATAACTATTTAGTTTCATTCTTTTTATGGTATAATAATAAACATGCTTATGAATCATCCATAATATTTATTGAAAACTAGATTGGAGAATTAACATGAAAAACAAAAAATTAAAATTAGCCGCTGTCGCGCTATTAAGTATGATTACTTTAGCAGGTTGTTCTGGCGGTAAAGATATCGTTACAATGAAAGGTGGAAAAATTACTGATACTCAATTTTTCGATGAATTGAAGAAAAGCCCTACTTCATCTGAAACATTGGTTAACATGATTATTCAAAAAATCACTTTAGACGATTACGGTAGTAAAGTTGACCAAAAAGAAATTGATAAACAATACTCTACTTATGAAAAACAAAATGGTGGTAAAAAATCTTTTGAAGCCCTACTGAAACAAAACAACATGACAGCTAAACAATTTAAAGATAATATTAAACAAAGTTTGGCCTTCAAAGAAATGTTGAAATCTCACATCAAAGTAACAGATGCTGATCTTAAAGAAACTTGGAAAACATATCACCCACAAGTAGAAACTCAAATTATGTCATTTGACTCTAAAGAAAACGCTGAAAAAGCATTGAAAAAAATCAATGATGGTGATGATTTTGCTAAAGTAGCGAAAAGTGACTCTCAAGATACTGTCACTAAAGAAGATGGTGGTAAAGTGAAGTTTGACTCAACTGCTACAACTGATCCTGCTGGTGTAACAGTTCCTACTGAAGTAAAAGAAGCTGCATACAAATTAGAAGACGGTAAGGTATCTGATTTAATCACTGTTCAAAACCAACAAACTGGTACAGATGTTTATTACATTGTAAAAATGGTTAAAAATAAACAAAAAGGTAATGATTACAAACCTTATGAAAAAGAATTAAAAGACATTTTTGAACAAACTAAAATATCTGATCCTACTTTCCAACAAGAAGTTATTGGAAAAGAATTAGAAAAAGCAAATGTAAATATTAAAGATAATCAGTATAAAAATATATTAACACCATACTTACCACAAAAAGAAACAAAAACAAGTGATAGCAAAACATCAGAGTCTAAAACAAGTAAATCTTCAGATTCTAAAACAAGTAAATCCTCAGAATCTAAATCAACTGAATCTAGTAAAGAAGAAACCACTGAATCAACTAAATAATGCTAATAATAAAAAACGTGCATCTCCTAATGAGATGCACGTCTTTTATTTAATACAATAATTCAATTAAATCACTTACTTCAATATTTCCAAAGTATTTTTTAACATCAATTTTTTCAACAGCTTTTGATATTGATTCTTTGTCATATTTGATTCCAGTAAGAATATCTTCCACATCAGCAATTTGACCTAATCCAAAGAAATCACCAAAAATACGAATCTCTTTAATTTCACCATCGGATACATTCATTTTTGCTTCAATTGAACCAATTGGGTATCTTTTACGTCGTACAATATCAAATTCAGGCGAACGACCGTAGTTCCAATCCCAATTACGATATAATTTATCAGAAATAGCATTGATTTTTTTCCAGTCTTCTTCTGTTAATTTATATTCATTTACATCATTAATATCTGTTGTTTCAAAGATTTTTAATAAAATTTCTTTTCTAAAATCTTTTGTTGACATATATTGGTAATCATCAGATAAAAAAGGTTTGATGTTAGTGACACGAGAACGAATTGATTTAATTCCTTTTGACTCAATCTTATCTTTTCTCACCTTTAATGCATTTACAACTTCATTCACATCGCTATCAAACATCAATGTTCCATGAGCAAACATACGACCATTTGTTGCATACATCGCATTTCCTGAGAATTTTTTATCGTCAATGACTAGATCATTTCTTCCTTTTAATTCTGCTCCTTCAACTCCTAGCTCATGAAGGGCATCAATAATCGGTTGAGTCACCTTCGCAAAATTTCTAAAGGATTCTCCATCATCTGGCATAATAAAACTAAAGTTTAAATTTCCTTCATCGTGATAAACTGCTCCCCCACCACTTAATCGACGAACCACATGAATACCATTATCTTCAACATAATCCATATTAATTTCTTCAATCGTATTTTGGTTACGTCCAATGATAATTGATGGCTCATTAATATAAAATAATAAAATTGGCTCATCTACTGGCATTTCCTGTAATAAAAATGTCTCAATAGCTAAGTTAATACGTGGGTCTGTTATTTCTTCATTTGATACATAAATCATCGATACATCTCCTTATAATGTCTTATTTAAATTAATTTTTGCAAGTTGAATTGGAATATCTCCAGCATAATATTGAGTCTGTTTTAAAACTTCATCTAAATCAAGGGATTGATTTAAATGACTAATGATTACTTGTTTAACATTAGCTTGTTTAGCTAATTCACCAGTTTCTTTGGTTGTTAGATGAGCTTTATGATGCTCATTACCTTCTAAAAAATAAGTATCAGTAATTAACAAATCAGCCTCTTGACAAAAATCAGATAGCCCTTCCAAATAGCCTGTATCTGCCGTAAACACAAACACTTTGCCTGTACTTTTTTCGACAATTCTTGTTGCAAAACAAGGAACAGGATGAACCGTACGTTTAAACGTTATTAGAAATGGACCCAGTTCAAGCTCTTGTGTTTCATGATAGGCAATACCTTTTGAAATACCTGTCATGGTTAGCTCATTAAATTTTTCCATATTTTCAGTATGACCATATATCAGCAATTCTTCCACAGGTTTTGTTGGTTTTAATTGGCGTAAATATTGTAAAACGCCTAAATCTGCCATGTGGTCATGATGATAATGAGTCAAAAGAACAGCATCTAACGTCAAAGGATCTAACTTTTCCTCTAACCTAACAAGTGTTGTACTTCCAGCATCTAATAACAATGAAAAATCATTTGATTGAACAAGGTATGATGTTGTACCTTCCCCTTGATAAGGGTAACCTCCCCAATAGCCTAATACAGTGATATCCATAATACGACTTCCTTTCCATACAATATTATCCTACGACTAGTCAATAAAAGATACAAATACTTTGGTAATATTATCAACTAATTCCTAAAATCATTCAATAAAAATCATTTTTTAAAACAATTTTGTTCTTTATAAAAAATAAACAGATACTTTTACGTACCTGTTCATTTCATTTAGTAAGATGTTAATTCTTTTACTTTATCAGCATCTAATCGTTTCACTACTTCTGTCACTAATTTAACAGTGTTTAAATAATCATCTTCATGAATAATAGATGTGTGCGAATGTAAGTAACGAGTTGCCACTGTAATCGCAAGTGATGGCACGCCATTACGTGTTAAATGTTGCATTCCAGCATCTGTTCCTCCACCTGTGATAACAGTATATTGGAATGGAATATCCAGTTCTTCTGCCACATCAATGACAAAATCACGCAATTTTCTGTGTGGAATCATTGACGCATCAAAAATTAAAATTTGTGGTCCTTCACCTAACACAGAATCCGCTTCTTTTGGTGTCATACCTGGTGTGTCTCCTGCAGTCCCTGTATCAAGAGCAAATGCAATATCAGGATTAACTAAATGAGTACTTGTTCTGGCACCACGTAATCCAACTTCTTCTTGTACATTACTTCCTGCAAATAAAATATTTGGATGACCTTCTTTAGCTAAATTTTCTAGTACTTTTAATGACACGGCCGTTCCAATACGATTATCCCATGCTTTTGCTAATAAATATTTTGAATCATTTAATCGTTTGTACTCAATGTAAGGCGTCACCATATCTCCTGGTTTGATGCCCCACTCATTTGCTTCTTCTTTACTTGTTGCGCCAATATCTATAAACATATCTGCAATATCATATGGTTGTTTTCTTGCTTCAGCAGACAAAACATGTGGTGGTTTTGAACCAATTACACCATGAATTTCTTTTCCATTAGATGTTGTGATAGTCACTTGTTGAGCCAGCATGACTTGTCCCCACCAACCACCTAATGTTTGGAATTCAATAAAGCCTTTATCAGTGACTTTAGTCACCATAAATCCAACTTCATCCATATGACCAGAAATTAAGACACGTGGGCCTTCCTTTTCACCAATGTGACGTGCATTAATCCCACCTAACCCATCAAACAATAATTTATCAGCATATGGCTCAGCATATTTTTTAAATAGTTCTGTCACCTGTGTTTCATTACCAGGTACGCCTTTTGCATCTGTTAATTCTTTTAAAAATAATTCTTCTTGTTTATCTAACAAACTAGTCACCTCTTTTTAATTTCATTAACTTTAGTATAACATTTTTAACCGAAATATAAAAAGATGAGAATTAATTCATTGAAAAAGTCTGACATTTTTTTAATTTTAAGATATATGCTCATTTTTTTCAATAAACCTATCAAGTAAACAAAAGAAATCGTCAACGTTTATTAAACCAAACGAAGCAAAAATGATTCCATCTGATTAAGTAAAAATGAAAAATTGGGGTGTTAATTATGTTATTAAAACAAAGATTAAACAAGAGTATTATATTCCTTAACACAAAAAAAAGAGGCTAGTAAGCCCCTTTCATGCTAGTTTAATCACATTTATTTTATCTTTATAAAAATGTTTGTCAAATACAACATCCTGATTTTCTATAGCAGAAATCGCACAAACAATCCCGTCTGTTACAATTTCTTCTGTCGATTTTTCCTCATCACTCAATCCTTTAGCCAATCCTAATAACATACCAGTATGATTTAATTTGCTAACGTCCAAGTGTTCAATAGAGACATCATACAATTCGTCAGTATGATTGAGATAACCAATACCTGCTTCATTATAAATAAAAACAAACGGAACATCCTCAAATAATGGATCTGTCATAATTTCTGAGGGCAACATCGTTGAAATAGTCTCTTTTGATAACGAAAGAAGATTTGACAATCTATTTTCTTGTACACAAATGGCATAAGGCTTACTATCCCCACTCAGCACTAATTTAAGTATATCGTCACAACCATCAAATACAACACGTTGATTATCAGTTACTTTTGTTAATAAGGATTGACACATCATTTGTGTATTATCCACTTTATCTGCAGTTAATACAATTGCTCCTATTCCTTCAATTAATGTTTGATAATCTTGTTCATCATGGCTATATAAAATACTTGGTTGGTCATTCAGCTGGATAAACTGTTGCTCAAATAAAGAATCCACTTGACTATCATCAGTAAAAAATACTAACGTTGGCACATCATTTAATATTGGATATAAATGTTCCATTACTTTTTGTTGTTCCGCTATTTTTTGCTGTACTTCTGGTGTTTGTTGTTGAAATAAATTAACTGAGACTATCATATGACCCACCCCTAATGTTTGATACGTTAATTATCACAAATACTTTTAACTTTTTAAGGATAAAATCATAAAAAAAAGATGAATACTATACGCATTCATCCATTTCAACGGAAATAGGCTTCTTTATCTAAACATTTTTCCCAAATCACCACATTAGATTCAACCAGGGATTGTGGGACATCGATAATTCGTTGATTACTACTTCCTCGAAATTGCAAACTTAAATCTCTCTTTTCCAACTCAAATCGACCATCAACTAACACATCCACATAGCTCAGTAATTCTAATTTATCATCTGTTTCTTCCAAGAGTTCTTCAAATGTATAGCCTGTCCACGACCAAATATCTTTTGTGTGACCAAATTCTTTTCTAACACGTTTAACTAATGACAAGCATACTTCTGTATTTAAGAAAGGTTCTCCCCCAAGTAATGTTAATCCTTGTACATAATCATGTGATAAATCCTCTATTATTCTATCTTCTAGTTCGTTAGTATAAGGTGTTCCATATCTAAAATTTTGGATGGCTCGATTAAAACATCCCTTACAAGCAAATAAACAACCACTAACATAAATACTGCAACGAACACCTTCTCCATCTACAAACATAAAGGGTTTATAGTCAGCAATGTATCCTTTACTATATTTAGCAGAGTCCCACTCTTTTGGTTTTGGATTTCTCATTTCTATACTCCTTTAAAAAATAAAAAAGAGTGTGATACTCTTTTTTATTTCATATGTTTTACTCGTGATGAAATTTCTTTATGACGACCATGAACCATTGGTCTTGCTTGTGGGTTACCTAAGTAGCCACATGTTCGTTTTACTACATCACATGTTTTTGGGTCATTATTGTGACATTGTGGACATTCAAAACCACGTTCAGTTGGGTTAAAATCCCCCTCAAAACCACATTCATAACAATGATCAATTGGGGTATTAGTACCTAAATACCCAACTTTATCATAAGCATAATCCCACACCGCTTCTAATGCTTTTCTATTTTGTTGCAAGACTGGATATTCACAGTAATGAATGAACCCTCCTGAACAATATTTAGGGTAATCTTTTTCAAAATCTAATTTTTCAAATGGCGTAGGATTTTTTCTCACATCATAGTGAAAACTATTTGTGTAGTATTCTTTATCTGTAATATGTTCAATCTCCCCAAATTTTTCTTTATCTAAACGACAGAAACGATCCGTTAAACTTTCACTAGGTGTTGAATATACGCTAAAGTGATAACCATACTCATCGCCCCATGCATCAGTATGTTGTTTTAGATATTTCAATATTTCTAAAGTAAATTCTTTTGCTTCAGGATTATCTTCCCATTCTCCACCAAAAAATGATGAAGCCACTTCATACAACCCGATATAACCAAGTGATACAGTTGCTCGTTTATTTTTAAATAATTCATCAACTGACTCATTTTTGTTCAATCTATTGCCAAATGCACCGTACATATATAAAATAGGCGCATTAGCTGGTCCTGCTTCTTTACATCTTTTCACACGAAAAATCAGAGCATCTTTAGCAATAGATAAACGCTCATCTAACATTGACCAAAATGTTTCTATGTGACCCTTAGCTTCCAACGCGATGCGTGGCAAATTCAATGTCACTACGCCTAAATTCATACGTCCAGCATTAACTTCTTTGCCTGTCTCGTCTTTCCAACCTTGTAAAAATGATCGACATCCCATTGGTACTTTAAAACTACCAGTTAACTCAACAATTTTATCGTAATTCAATATGTCAGGATACATTCTTTTAGTCGCACATTCTAACGCTAACTCTTTGATATCGTAATTTGGATCACTTGGTTTCAAGTTAACACCATCTTTAATCGTAAAAATTAATTTTGGGAAAATCGCTGTACGATGTTCTCCTCCAAGCCCCTTAATACGATTTAAAAAAATTGCTCGTTGAATTTCTCGCTCAAACCAATCCGTTCCAAGACCAAATCCTAATGAAGTGAATGGCGTTTGGCCGTTAGAAGTAAATAATGTATTAATTTCATACTCTAAACTTTGCATAGAATCATAAATATCTTTACTTGTTTTTTGTTTTGCATATTCATCGTGTTTAGACTCATCATCTATCCATTGCTTAGCATCTTCTAAATGTTTTTCATAATTTTTTTTCGCAAATGGTGCTAAAAACTCATCGATTCGATTAGCTGAACAGCCACCATACTGGCTAGATGCTACGTTAGCAATAATTTGTGAAATTTGTGCTGTTGCCGTTTGAATTGACTTAGGAGGCTCAACTTCAGCATTTCCAATTTTAAATCCATTATTCAACATACTCTCAAAATCAATTAAACAACAATTTGTCATAGGTGAATAGGGATGATAGTCTAAATCATGATAATGAATTTCACCTTTCTGATGAGCATTTGCCACATGGGGAGGCAACATTCTCAAACCGATTGATTTTCCAACAATTCCTGCAGTCAAATCTCTTTGGGTGTTAAATACATCACTATCTTTATTCGCATTTTCATTTACTAAACGTTGATCCTTATTTAGTAATTTCTCAATTGTCACATTAATATCTGTTGATTCTGCTCGTTCAAAATCCCGCTTAGTTCGATAATTTATATATTCTTGAGCTAAAGAATATTCACGATTTTCAAGAAGTATATGTTCGACGATATTTTGAATCTCATAAATTTTCACATCTTTAGAAAAACGAGATGTAATCTCAGAAACAATTTTAAATACTAATTCATCAATTTTTCTAATAGATAAATCATCAATTGGACCATTTATTTTATTTTCTGCTTTCAGTAGTGCCGCTGTTATTTTTGCAATGTCAAAATCAACCGTACGTCCATCTCTTTTAATGACATTAATCGTATCAATTTCTTCTGATATTTTGCTCATTTTTTCGCTTGGTTCTGCTGTTTCTATCATTATCATCTAACTCCCTTAATATATTCAATTAATATCTTATCCCAACGAAAGTCTTTTTTCAACTATATATAGTATATATTTTTGTTACAAAAGATTTAAAAACACTATATATAGTATAAATATTGGTTTGATAATATCTTTTATTTGTCAATAGTTGTTTTGTTTTTTTATTCACTTAATCATAAAAAAATGAACTATTCTGTATTAAAAGAATATTCCATTTTTTTATCTATCATTTCTTACTTTTCATTTTTTATAAAAAATCTAATCGTCATTAAAAATGCTGCAATAACAAATAGTCGTTTACCTTTATTAAATTTTGTAAATAAAAAAACAGATGAATTTCTCCATCTGTTTTTTGTTTCTTATTGGTAAACGTTATTTAGCATAATCAACTGCTCTAACTTCACGAACAACCGTTACTTTAATGTGTCCAGGATATTCAAGCTCGTCTTCTATTCTCTTACGAATGTCATGAACCAATATAACGGCTTCGTCATCTGTCACTTCACTTGGTTTCACTACAACTCTAATTTCTCTACCAGCCTGTATTGCGAAACTTGTTTCAACACCAGGGAAATCATTAGCAATTCCTTCTAAACGTTCTAAACGTTTAATATAGTTTTCCAATGACTCACTTCTTGCTCCTGGTCGAGCAGCTGATAAAGCGTCTGCTGCTGCAACTAAGACAGAGATTACAGAAGTTGCTTCTACATCACCATGATGAGAGGCAACAGCATTTATTACTACTGGATTTTCTTTATATTTACTTACTAACTCTGTTCCTATTTCAACATGAGAGCCATCTACTTCATGATCTAAAGCCTTACCAATATCATGTAGTAATCCAGCTCTACGTGCTAACGTTGCATCTTCTCCTAATTCCTCAGCTAAGACACCAGCTAGTTTTGCTACTTCGATTGAGTGATTTAAAACATTTTGACCATAACTTGTTCTAAATCTTAAACGACCAAGTATTTTAATTAAATCAGGGTGTAATGAATGAACTCCCACTTCAAATGCTGCGTTCTCACCGTACTCGCGAATCCGTTCATCCATTTCCTTACGAGATTTTTCCACCATCTCTTCAATTCTAGCTGGATGAATACGACCATCTTGAATTAATTTTTCCAATGTCATTCGAGCAATTTCTCGTCTAATTGGATCAAATCCAGATAAGACGACTGCTTCTGGTGTATCATCAATAATCAAATCAATACCTGTTAATGTTTCAAGTGTTCGTATATTTCGGCCTTCTCGTCCGATAATTCGACCTTTCATATCATCGTTTGGTAATGTAACAACTGTCACTGTCAATTCAGAGATCTGGTCAGCAGCACTTCGCTGAATCGCTAAAGCTAACATATTACGTGCTTTACGATCTACTTCATCTTTTACACGTTGTTCACTTTCTTTAATCAACATTGCCCGATCATGTGACAATTCTGCTTTCATGTCGTTCATGATAATGTTTTGTGCTTCATCTTTAGATAGACTGGCAATACGCTCTAATTCTATCTCTTGTTTTTCAATTAAGGTCGATACCTCTTTTTCCCGCTCATCAATCAATTGTTTCCTTGAATCAAGTTTTTCCTCTTTTTCTTCAAGTGAACGTTCGCGTTTTTCTAAAGAGTCATCTTTTCGATCAAGATTGTTTTCCCTTTGTAACAGTCTATTTTCTTGATTTTTTAATTCAGCTCTTTCTTCCTTCAGCTCACTTTCGATTTCGAATCGGTATTGTTGATTCAGTTCTTTTGCTTCCAACAAATGCTCTTTTTTTAGAGTCTCAGCCTCTTTCTTGGCTTGTCGAATAATTCCGGTGGCAGTATTATTCGCACCCTCTATAGACCTCTTATGTCGAGTCATGGCAATAAAATAGCCAATTGCTAGACCTACAATTAAACCGATGATAGCAAGGAGTATTGTAGCAGCCATAAAAACACCTCCATACTATCTTTATTATTGTGTTATTCGTAGATGTAAAACATATTACTATGACTTAAATCATATATAAAATATGAGTGTATATATTTAACTATACATTATATATTCTAATCTTTGTTAAAAGGAGTGTCAACTTAAAAAAGAGGCTAAACAACAAAGCATAAAAAAATAAACTACTGTCTAAATTAATAGAATAACATAATTCGTTATTATTACTTTAAACAGTAGTTTATTATACAATTAATCTTCGGATTCGACAGACATTTCCTCTAATTTTTCATTTTCTTCTTCTACCTCTTCAGGTTTTACACCATCCATATTATAAGCTAAACGTACTTTTTGATAAATCTCTTCCATCATCTCTGAGTGTTCAGCCAAATATTTTTTCGCATTTTCACGGCCTTGACCAATACGTTCATCTTGATAAGAATACCAGGCACCACTTTTATTGACGATGTCTTTATCTGCAGCCATGTCCAGTAATTCGCCTTCTTGCGAAATTCCTTCACCATACATAATATCTACTTCTGCTATTCTAAAAGGTGGCGCCACTTTATTTTTAACGACTTTAATTTTTGTACGGTTACCAATGATATCGGTCCCTGATTTTAATTGTTCTGCACGACGAACTTCTAAACGGACTGTTGCATAAAATTTCAATGCACGCCCACCTGGTGTTGTTTCTGGATTTCCAAACATCACACCAACTTTTTCACGGATTTGATTAATAAAGATAGCAATGGTTTTGGTTTTATTAATTGTTCCTGATAATTTTCTTAAAGCCTGAGACATTAAACGAGCTTGCAGACCAACATGTGAATCTCCCATTTCTCCATCAATTTCAGCTCTTGGTACAAGTGCTGCAACAGAATCGACTACAACAATATCAATTGCTCCACTTGAAACTAGTGCTTCCGCAATATTTAACCCCTGTTCTCCAGTATCCGGCTGTGATAACAATAGCTCATCAATATTAACTCCTAACGCGCTTGCATATTTAGGATCTAATGCATGCTCTGCATCGATAAAGGCAGCCGTCCCGCCAGCTTTTTGAACTGAAGCAATAGCGTGTAGTGCAACCGTTGTTTTACCAGAACTTTCTGGACCGTAAACTTCCACAATTCTTCCTCGTGGGTATCCGCCAACACCTAAGGCAGAATCTAAAGCAAGAGAGCCACTAGATACTGTTGAAATTTGTGTATCCACTTTCTCTCCCAATTTCATTACTGAACCTTTACCAAAATCTTTTTCTATTTTTTTTAACGCAGCATCTAAGGCTGCTTTACGATTATCTGCCATGTATGTACCTCCAGTTATTTTATCTCTTCACTCTTTAATATACTTTTTTTTAATCAAAAAAGCAAGAAAAAAGCGAACAAATATTCGCGTTCCCGATTAACTATTTAATCGTATAAAATTGTATCCATGCTTTATAGCACCGTCTTTCATATAAGATAAGTGACGTTTAAATATTCTTTTTTTACAGATAATATCTTCTTTATTAGCCAAGAAAAACCAAATAATCCCTTCAGGTAATTCATCATTTCCATGACTCACATCTCCTAATAACACCATTACATAATCTGTTTGAAACATCTCTAATCCTGATTTTGCTAACTCTTTCCCGAGCGTGTTATCGTCACTTACCTCAATTGTTTGATTAAATATAGAAGATAACATGCTCTTACTATTGACGTTGAATCCTGCTTTTACAACTTGTTCCCCACCAGCTACCTCAGTCCCTACAGTAAAAAAACGACCATCCGTTAATAGATCAATCACTGATAATGTTTTTCCTTGTTTCTTTAATTGGTTAATAACAACTTCTTGAATGGTTAATTCTTCTCCATAACCATAAAAATAACGCTTTTCAATATCTAATATTTTTTCTTCCATTTCATCTAATAACTCTTTAGCCGTATCTAAATTTGAGCTCTGTGCCGTAAGTCTTAACATCACTTCATTTGACTTAGCATAAGGTGCTACTGTTGGATTAGTTTGCGCATCGATAATGTCTGATAAATCTGTTACTAACTGCGACTCGCCAATATCAATAAATCGTAAATAACGCGATACCAATTCCTTATGGTGTGGAGATAGTTTTCTGAGTAGAGGTTTAGCTTCTTGTTCAAACATAGCCGTTAATTCACTTGGTGGCCCTGGTAAAAGTAGATAATTAACACCATTCACTTCAATAAAAGCACCACATGCCAAACCTGTTGGATTTTTTAATGTTATGCCTTTCTTAAAGGTAAGTGCTTGTTTTTTATTATTTTCTGGCATGACTTTATCTGTCGATGAAAACAAATGGTAAATCTTTTCTAGAGATTCTTTATCATATTCTAACGGTTCATTAATAAATTCACTCACTGCTTCTTTTGTTAAATCATCTGTTGTTGGCCCCAACCCTCCACACAAAATAATTAACTCACTTCTTTTTGAAGCTAAATTCAAGGTATCTATTAAACGTTTTTTATTATCTCCAACTGTTGTTTCAAAATAAACTTCATAACCTAAATCAGCTAACTCTTTCGACAAAAAAGCGCCATTTGTATTAATAATTTGCCCCAACAGTAATTCAGTTCCTACTACAATCAGTTCTGTTTTCATTCTTATTCCTCCACTCATAAATTAAAATACGCTTTTTCCTATTTTATCACATTATATTTAAATAAAAAAAAGACTAAGTTTACAATAAAATCAACCTTTCATGATAAACTAAAATCAAATAATAATATATACGGAGGTAAATCATGGGGCAATATAATAGCGTTTTCGACATCATTGGACCAGTCATGATAGGACCTAGCAGTTCACATACTGCTGGTGCTGCAAGAATTGGAAAAGTCATCCGACGTATTTTAGGTGAACAGCCACTTTCTGTTGATATCTATTTATATGAGTCTTTTGCAAAAACTTATCGTGGTCATGGAACTGATATCGCGTTAGTTGGTGGGTTACTTGGGATGGATCCAGATGATGACCGTTTAGCCAAATCCTTGGAAATCGCTCATGAAAAAGGAATGGAAGTAGCTTTTATACCTAAAATTGAAAAAGCTGACCATCCTAATCAAGTTAAAATGATATTAAAAACAAAAGATCGTAGCATGACATGTACTGGTATCTCTATTGGTGGTGGATCCATTCAAATTTCTGAACTTAATGGTTTTAAAATTAATTTAGATTTTTCAACACCAACCTACATTACTTTCCATCAGGATAAACCAGGAGTTGTTGCTAACGTAACGCGACTGTTATCTGAAAAAAATATTAACATCAGCACCATGACATTAACAAGAGAAGCCAAAGGAGAAAAAGCTATGATGATTATCGAGGTAGATAATCGTGTGGATGGCTTACTCGATTCTCTGAGACAAATTGAACATATTGATGCGGTTGATTTTTTCAACTAGAAAGGAGACAAACATGTTTGAAACAATTGAAGAATTAATTACTTTAGCAAATGAACATGGTTCAATTGCCGAAGCTATGATCCAAACAGAAATAGATGTTTCACAGCGACCACGTGATGTGATTATCGCTCATATGGAAAAAAATCTTTCTATTATGTTAGCCTCAATTGAAAAAGGGGTAAAAGGTGTTACTTCTGTAACCGGTTTAACTGGTGGAGATGCTCCTAGGATGAATGACTATGTCAATCAAGGAAACTTTTTAAGTGGTGAAACTATTTTACGTGCTGTACAAAATGCCATAGCAGTTAATGAAGTTAACGCTGAAATGGGGTTAATTTGTGCCACACCTACTGCTGGTAGCGCTGGAGTTGCTGCTGGAGTATTATCTGCTTTAACAGATAAACGTGATTTAACAAAAGAACAACAAATCAACTTTTTATTTGCAGCTGGTGCTATCGGTTTAGTCATTGCAAATAATGCTTCAATTAGTGGTGCTGCTGGTGGGTGCCAAGCAGAGATTGGATCAGCTAGTGCTATGGCAAGTGGTGCTTTAGTCGAAACGTGTGGTGGAACACCTGAACAAGCATCTCATGCTGTTGCAATAACCCTTATCAATATGCTAGGTCTTATCTGTGACCCAGTTGCTGGGTTAGTTGAGATACCTTGTATTAAAAGAAATGCCTTAGGTGCTTCCCAAGCATTTATTTCTGCTGATATGGCTTTAGCAGGAGTTAAAAGTGTTATTCCTGTAGATGAAGTAATCGAAGCGATGCATCAAGTCGGAATGCAAATGCCCTCTGCTTTTAAAGAAACTGCTGAAGGTGGATTAGCAGCAACTAAAACAGGTAAAAAAATTATGCATCAACTTTACAATAATCAACCTAAATAAAATAAGCACCTTGTTAGACTTCAATCTAATAAGGTGCTCTTTATTCTTATTTTTAATGATAATAATCAAAACGGCCTTTTTTAAGAAGTGTTCCTGCAGTCCCAACATCAAGAAGAGATTTATTGATAATACTTTTCTTAACAATTGATCCCATATATCCTTTAACTTCTTTTCCACCAAGGATTTGGCCCATCCCAACATTATTACCAATTGAAGCTACCGTTCCTAAAGATTTAAAAGTAAAGGCTTCAGTAGGTTGGTTGTTCAATAAGCGAGCTAAGTTGTTTGCAGCTGCTTCACCTTGTTTAATTGCGATTTGAGCTGTCGTTGGAAATGGTCGACCAGATTCTTCATCCATTACGGCACTCACATCACCAATCATAAAGATATCAGGGTAACCTTCAACGCGTAAATCTTTTTCCACCATCACACGTCCACGACGTTCTGCAAATCCAGATTCTCCAACAACATGGCTTCCTTTAACCCCTGTTGTCCAAATAATTGTATGTGCATGAACTTCTTTTAGTTCACCATTTTCTTCATAAACAACTGTATTTTCTTTAATTTCTTTAATTGGTGTGCCAACTTTAAATGTCACACCACGTTTTTTTAATACGTCAATGCCAAATTGACCAAGTTTTTCTGAAAACATTGGCAATAAGGTTGGCATTGCTTCAATACAAGTAATTTTCACTTTATCCATTGGGAAATTCATTGTTTTCGCCAATTTTGGAATACGGTTTGTAATCTCACCTAAATATTCAATACTTGTAAAACCAGCACCACATACTACTATTGATAAATCTAATTCATTTTTAGATTGTTGATAATTAGATAACATTTTATCTAGGTGTGCTTGTGCTGCTTCTGCTGTTTTAATATTTACTAATGGCAAAGAAAATTCATCTACACCTGGAATGCCAAATGTTTCTGATTCAAAACCTAATGCCATTACTAAATAGTCATATGATAGCTCACCATTGTTTTCTAACAATACTTTTTTATCATCTTTTTCAACCTTAATAACAGTATCTTTTATAAATTCAACTTTTTTTGTATCAATAACATCCACAATATTAAATGTTATTTTACTTGCTGGTTCTGTTCCAGCAGCTACTTCGTGTAATTGCGTTGATTCATAATGATAATCATTTTTATTCACTAAAACGATATCCGCCTCAACATTTTTCTTGCTCAATTCTTTAGCTGTCTTTAGGCCTGCATAGCCTGCCCCCAAAATAACGACTCTTGGTCTGCTCATTTTTTATTCCCTCCAACTTTTAGTCCATCGACACTATATGATTTTTTCACAAAAAAGTCAATTTTTTTGACTGTGACTTTTTAAACAAACATGTTTCTATTTTTTTAGCGTTCTAGAGTAGTACCAAATACTAATAATTGTCACTAAACTCACAAATGCACCGTATATCAATAGATGATTCACAAATTCACTTCTTGAAAGTCCAAATGAATTTAATTCAGTTAAAATAACACCTAATCCTAAAATAAACCCACTCATGGTTAATTGAGATGATTTAGCTAATACTTCTAAACCCAACTGATTTTTTTTTGCTTTACTTACTTGACGATAATAAATAAACATACTGACAAAAATGATAAGTAACGTAACGATTTGTATAATTAAATTCATAGTTAAGGCTCCTCTATTATCGAATTAAAAAAACATGCTTTAAATTGTAACATTTTTTTTATCATTTGACTATTTTTTTATTGCTTTAAAATGTTGGTATACATTAGTTGCGACTCGTTGAGGTAAGCCTGATTTAATCAAATCTTGAATACTTGCTTCCTCAATTTTTTTCATCGATTTAAATTTTGTCAATAATTGTTTTTTACGCTTTGGTCCAAGACCATCTATACCATCTAATTTAGAGGCAAAACTTGTTTTACTACGTGTTGAACGATGAAACGTAATAGCGAATCGATGGACCTCATCTTGTATGCGCTGAAGCAAAAAGAATTCAGATGAATTACGTTTTAACGGAATAACTTCCAAATCTGGACCAAATAATAACTCACTTGTTTTATGTTGATCATTTTTTGCTAATCCTGCAATTGGTATATCTAAACCTAATTGATTATCTAACACATCCTGAGCTGCATGTACTTGTCCTTTCCCACCATCAATTAAGATTAAATCTGGCATTGGTAAATTGTCCTTTATTACTCGCGAATACCTTCGATAAATCACTTCTTTCATTGAGGCATAATCATCTGGACCTTCAACTGTTTTAATTTTAAATTTGCGATAGTCTTTTTTTGATGGTTTTCCATCAATATAAACTACCATCGCAGAAACAGGATCTACTCCCATGATATTCGAGTTATCAAATGCTTCTATTCTATTAGGTATTGGAATATTCATTGCTTGTCCTAGCTTTTCTACCGCCCCAATCGTTCTATCTTCTTTTCGTTCAATCAAATTAAACTGTTCTTCCAAATAAATTTTGGCATTTTTATTAGCTAATTCGACTAAATCTTTTTTTTCACCACGTTGAGGTTGTAATATTTTAGTTGGAATCATTGCTTCTACAAGCGTCTTATCCAATTCTTTTGGTAGTAAAATTTCTTTCGGAATAAAATGATGATTTTCTTGATAAAACTGGCCGATAAATGTCAGCATATCTTCTTCTGGCTCATTATAAAAGGGAAAATCGAACACATTTCTTTCAATAAGTTTACCTTGTCTAACAAAAAAGACTTGAACAACCATCCATCCTTTATCTGCATAATAACCAAAAACATCGCGATCAACAAAATCTGCATTCGTCATTTTTTGTTTGGTCATCACACTTTGAATAGACTGAATTTGATCACGATATTCTGCCGCTTTTTCAAACTCCATATTTTCAGAGGCTTTTATCATTTTTCCTTCAATTTCTTTTTGAATCTCGGTATAACCACCATTTAAAAACTTTTTAATTTCTTCTACCATCTCTTTGTACTTCGCTTCTACCACTGGGTTCACACATGGTCCTAAACATTGTCCCATATGATAATATAAACATACTTCATTTGGTAGATTTTTACATTTTCTAAGTGGATAGATTTTATCTAGTAGTCGCTTGGTTTCATTGGCTGCTTTGACATCAGGATACGGGCCAAAGTAAATGGCGTTATCTTTCAATACTTTTCTAGTAATAAGCAGTCTTGGTGCTTTTTCATTGGTAATTTTAATAAAGGGATAGCTCTTATCATCTTTTAACATGATGTTATATTTCGGCATATTTTTTTGAATTAAATTAATTTCTAACAATAGAGCTTCCGTGTTCGACTCTGTAATAATCGTTTCAAAATCTACAATCTCGCTAACTAGTCGTTGTGTCTTCTCATCATGCGTCCCTGTAAAATAAGACCGCACACGATTTTTTAAAATTTTCGCCTTACCAACATATATAATGGTATTATGTTTATCTTTCATCAAATAACAGCCTGGTTGATCCGGTAACAAAGCTAATTTATTTTTTATTCTTTCGTTCACTAGTTCAATCTCCTTGTACTCTCTCTTTATCAAGTCAAGTATACAATTTGTTGAAAAAAAAATCATTCCACAGTGACTATTCACCATAGAATGATTTTAATTTTAAAGATATTTATTAAATACTTGTTCTAATTGTGGTTTTTGTTGGACACCAACCATTTGTTCAACAACTTGACCATCTTTTTTAAGTAGTAATGTTGGAATACTCATAATTCCGTGTGCTTGACTTGTTTGAGGGTTTTCATCCACATTTACTTTAACAATTTTTACTTTGTCTTGGTATTCTGTTGCAATACCATCTAAAATAGGTCCTTGCATACGACATGGTCCACACCAAGGTGCCCAAAAGTCTACCAATACTAATCCTTCATCTGTTTCTGCTGCAAAATTTGCATCTGTAATATTTTCTACCATATTCATTCATCTCCTAAATCATCTTTTATTTTATAAACTGATTATACCATCGGGGGTAGTAAAGAACTAACAATCTGCTCACTTTTTAGAAAGTTACAATTGTCGCGCCGTCTCCACCTTGATTGCTAGGAGCAAAATTATATTTTTTTACTCGACGATTATTTTTCAAGTACTCTTGTACCCCTTGTTTTAAAGCACCTGTTCCACGTCCGTGAACAATTGTTACTTGAGGATAACCTGCAAGTAATGCTGCATCAATGTATTGATCAACTTCTGCTAAGGCATCTTCATAACGTTTACCACGTAAATCCAGTTGAGTTGAAACTGATTGACGACTACCGCCACCATCACTTTTCACCGTTGATACACGCATGCGAGATTCTTTCTCTGGTGCAATTCGTGTCATGCCATCTTCTGAGACAGTCATCTTCAGAATACCTAATTGAACTTGCCACTCTTTATTGCCAACTTTCTCAATCAATGTTCCTCTTTGACCAAATGCTTCAACTAAAACATCATCACCAACTTTAAATGTTTTTTTCTCTTTCGCTTTTTTCAAGACTTTATTTTTCTTCAAGTGCGTTTCATCATGTTTTAGATTTTCTAATCCTGATTTAACTTCAATCAATTCATGTTCTTTAACGGATTGATTATTCCCTGTTCTTAGTTGCATTTGACGAATCTCTTTAATCATTTTTTCCGATTCTTCTTGCGCTTTACTGATGACTTCATTTGCTTCTTTTTTCGCTTTATTCATCTCTTTTTCACGTTCAGTAAAGAATCGTTCATACGCTTCTTTTAAATCATGATAAAGATTTTCCGCCTCATCAGCATAGTGACGCATTTCCAAATATTCGGTTTCCGTCATTTTCCGTTGATTTTCTAAATCAGAAATCATATCATTTAAATCTTGGCTTTCTCCGTCAATAAGTTGTTTAGATTGCTCAATGATATCAGGTGATAACCCTAAACGTTTTGATATTTCAAACGCGTTACTTCGACCAGGAATTCCAATTAACAAATGATATGTTGGACTAAGTGTATCAACATCAAATTCCATACTAGCATTAATTGTATTTGGACGATTATAGCCATAAACTTTTAACTCAGGGTAGTGAGTCGTTGCCATAACATAGGCGCCGATTTCTCCCACTTTATCTAGAATAGAAATAGCCAATGCTGCTCCTTCTTGTGGATCTGTCCCCGCTCCTAACTCATCAAATAATACCAAACTATCTGAATCAAGATTATCTAAAATTGACACAATATTTGTCATATGTGAAGAGAACGTTGATAAATTCTGTTCAATTGATTGCTCGTCCCCAATATCTGCATAAATATTTGAAAAGATTCCAATACTACTTTCTTCTCCAACAGGAATTGGTAACCCTGATTGCCCCATTAATTGAAGTAATCCTAATGTTTTAAGCGTAATCGTCTTACCACCTGTATTCGGTCCAGTGATGACCACAGCTTGATACTCTTTACCAATTACAATATCATTTGGTACCACAACATCTTCATCAATTAGTGGATGTCTAGCTTGTTTAAGGTTAACATCCTTGTCCTCGCTCAATCTTGGCACAACAGCTTTCAATTGTTTACCAAATAATGCTTTACTATTAATGAAATCTAGTTTACCTAAAACATAGGCATTTTGTAAAATATCTTGTCTGTAAGGTTCTAATTCATTAGAAAGCTCAGCTAAAATACGCTCGATTTCTTTTCTTTCAGCAATTTGGTGTTGTCTTAAACGATTATTTAATTCAACTACTTGCCTTGGCTCAACAAAAACTGTTTGACCAGATGCACTTTGATCATGAACAACACCACCAAAATGACTGCGATACTCACTTTTTACTGGGATAACATAGCGATCATTTCTCATTGTCACGATCGTATCACTCAAGTAATTTGAATTTTTTCCACGAAGTATGCCATCAAGCTGTTCTCTAACTGCTTGCTCTGACCGTCTAATACTTTGTCTAATTTGTTTTAATTCAGGTGACGCGTCATCTGTTACATGACCATCTTCATCAATTGATAATCGAATGATTTTTGATAAATCAGGTAACGCAATCATTTTTTCTGACCAATCATATAATCGATGTAAAGCAACCTCAGCATCATTTAAATCATCAAAAAAGGATTGAATCTCTAATACTGTTCTTAGCACACGTCCAACTTGAGCTAACTCAACCCCATTAAGCATGGCACCTATTTCAATTCGTTTCATATGTGGTTTAATATTTTCTAAAATCGGCATAGGAATCCCACCACGCAAACGTAGAACTGTCATCCCATCTTCCGTTTCCATTAACGCTTCTTCTATCTCATCATATGAATGAGAAGCCTTTAACTCACTCACATGCTCTAATCCTGATTTTGTCACAATATGTTGTGATAATAATTGTTTCACTTTATCAAATTCTAAAATGTCTTCTATTGTCTTTTTCATTCTATTTCACTTCCTAAAATACGACTTATGTAAATAAAGAGCCCATTTTACTAGGCTCTTCTTTTATAAAATAATTTGTTTAATCCACCACTGATACAAACTAGATGACAGTATTGGGGTATGTTCAATCATCGCTCTAGCAACACCTGAACTAGCAAAAGCATTTTGAATAAAACCTAGTGGTATCATGCTTATTATCGTTAACACGATGACTAATCCAATATAGGTTAAAGCAAGATTAATTAATCCTCCAACTAACTGGTTACTTTTATGAAGCAATGGAATAAAAGTTAATCTGTAACACAACATACCGACAAATTTTGTTACCAAATAGCCTACGACTAAAACAATTAAAAAGCCAAATGCTGCATAAAAAGCTTTATCTAAATCAAATATCAGCTGATTATCAAAAACAGCTAGTTTCGTTGTCTTTGTTGGCGCAGGATAAGGGATTAATAGTTCAATTTTTTTTCCTACAGATTGATACATGCTTTTTGCCATAAAAAAACTTAACAAATAGCCCACAAAATAAACCAACTGTAAAGTAAAACCTCGTCGATAGCCTGCATAAAATCCTGTCAATAATACTAAAATACTAATTATTGTTATAACCATTGAAAAACCTACTTATTTTTTTATTTGTTTGATTGTTGTTTTTTCTTCTGATGATTGTTGCGTTTAATTTTTTCTTTTGCTTGTTCATTCACAATTTTTTGAATCTCAATCTGATTCAACATCTCTTCATCTGTTAACTCTCGATTTTCTTGTATCACTTTTTTTCGTGTTTCTTTTTCTCTTGACTCGATTTTATCAAGACGTTCTTCTAACTTCTTCATTTTTTCTAGTTCATCTTCTAATTCACTAATATCTTTTTTTAAGTTTAAAATTGTTTCCTGCTGTTTTATTTGAACAGATAGTGTATTAATCGCTAATAAGATAGCAGCCTGTTCTGTTGATAGCTTAGGAGCATGTTTCATAATTGTTTCAAGCTGCTCGTTTGCCAACTGATTAACAATATCCATATGATGATGACTTTCTTTTCCTATGATTGTATATGTATTACCAGCAATGGTTGCTTTATATCGTTTGTTCTCTTCAAAAGCCATTTTAAATCCTCCCATAAATCCTTCACTAAAAGAAGCAACTTAATTATATATGACTTTCTTTTAATTGACAATTCAGCAAGTTGTACCTTAAGAATCATTCATGATAAAAACATGTTATACTTAACATAAATTTTTTAAAAAGGAAGTTGAATATGCAACAAACTATAACATTATTAGCCTCTGACAAGCTAATCAGTGAACTAACAACAGCTTATGAATCATATTTCCAAAAAACACCCCCATACGCATTATTTCAAGCCAAAATTCCTGGAGTAGTTATCACAGCTTATCAATCAAAAAAAGTTGTCTTTCAAGGAGTCAACGCTGAAAAAGAAGCCGCTATGTGGGAAAAGCGTGGAGCTAATACGACGCAAAAAAAACAATCTTCTAGTTCTTCAAACTCGTTGCCAAAAGATTTTGCTTCATGGAACGTTGTGGGGAGTGACGAGGTTGGAAATGGTAGCTATCTTGGACCAGTTGTTGTCTGTGCTGCTTATGTTGATGACACACATATGCCACTATTAAAAGAGTTAGGCGTAAAAGACTCAAAAATGTTAACGGATCATGACATTAAACGGATTGCCAAAGAAATCATCCATGTCATACCTTACCGAAAACTAGTATTAACACCAAAAAAATATAATGAAATCCAACCAGAATACAATGTCAATCGAATGAAAGTTGCCTTACATAATCAAGCCATCTATCTTTTAATGCAAGATATCAGCCCAATTACCCCTAAAGGTATACTAATTGATCAATTCACTCCTGAATCAAACTATCGCAAATACTTATCAAAAGAGCAAAATCGGGTGACTAAACCTCTTTACTTTACAACGAAAGGTGAGCAATATCATTTGTCTGTTGCTGCAGCTTCTATTATCTGCCGAGCAGAATTTTTAACTAGTTTAGAAAAAGCAAGTCAAGAACTTGGATTTACTATGCCTTCAGGTGCTGGACAAAAATCAGATATAGCTGCTGCTAACATCATCAAAAAAGGTGGCATGCCCCTTTTAGAACAATATGCAAAAGTTCATTTTGCCAATACGCAAAAAGCCTACCATTTAATTAATCGTTAAATACAAAATTGTTTTGTTTATTTTGGAATATGTCTTCTAGTAGTGGTATTTTATAAAAAATTACACATTTTCGTCTTTTCCGTCAGTAAAAGAACGACGTAAAAAATTTACGTCGTTCTTTTTTGATCGTTTTTGATTACACTTGAAGAAGTTTGTAAAAAGGAGAAAAAATATGCCGATAAAAAATCATATAAAATTATTACTTGCCACAGCAGTATTATCTGTTGGTATACATACTCATGCCGTAGAGGTTCCTGTCGCTACAACTAGTAGTTCAACCATCGTTACTGATACACCACAACACACGAATCTAACAACTGATGAGTACATTTCTATGAGCGCTACTGATTTAGCTAAGCTAGTAAGAGAGAAAAAAGTTACAACCGAAGAATTAATTGATTTAGCTTTTCAAGTCAATGACATAGAAAACCCACGAACAAATGCTTTAATTACAACAAGAAAAGACCTTGCTTTAAAAGAAGCAAGCGAGATGGTCGATAACGGTCAACCATTTTTTGGTGTCCCTATTGTAATGAAAGGATTAGGTCATAGTATCGTTGGTGGAAGTAACTCCAATGGGTTAGATTTTAACAAACATGTCACAACAAAATTTAACGGGCGTATTGCCAAATCATTACAAGATTTAGGCTTTGTTATCATTGGTCAAAGTAACTACCCCCAATTAGGATTGAAAAATGTGACTGATTCGACTCTTTATGGCCCTACTGGAAGTCCCTGGAATCCTAACTATCAAGCCGGTGGGTCTTCTGGTGGCTCTGGTGCTGCCGTGGCATCTGGTGTGGTGCCTGTTGCGTCTGGTAGTGATGCTGGTGGCTCTATCAGAATTCCAGCATCATGGAATGGTCTTGTCGGATTAAAACCTTCTAGAGGCATCATTTCAGGAAATGCTAAAACTGGACAAGTCGTCAATTTCCCACTTGCTAAAAATATGGAAGACACAACAGCTTTGTTTGAGAATCTATTAACATCTGATATTAATCCTACACCGGCTAATCTTACTGGTATAAAAGTAGGTTACACCACTACTTCACCTGTTGGGACACCTGTCAGTGATGATGCTAAACAAGCTGTTATGAACGCTGTTAACTTTTTAAATTCAAAAGGATTTGTCACTGAAGAAATCTCTATTCCAGTTGATGGGATTAAACTAATGCATGGTTATTATGAGATGGCAACTGCTTCAGGTAGTTTAGCCAACTTTTTAGCTAAGCAAACATTAAAAAGAAGTTTACATATAGACGATGTTGATCCAGTTACGTGGGCTCTTTACCAAGCGAGTGAATTGGTTCATAAAGAAGACTTAGAAAAAGTCAATGCTTATAACGATGAGGTTAAAGAAACAATGGAAGCTTTGTACA
The DNA here is from genome assembly GCF_022604695.1 of Vagococcus sp. CY53-2. Lineage (NCBI taxonomy): Bacteria > Bacillati > Bacillota > Bacilli > Lactobacillales > Enterococcaceae > Vagococcus > Vagococcus sp. CY53-2. The sequence goes on along the minus strand of NZ_JALAHP010000002.1, from coordinate 124,778 downwards.
AAGACTATCCTTTAATATTAACGCCAACTACGGCTTCAACTGCTCCAGGGCTAACTGAATCTTTACTAACACCAGAATACGCTGAACAAATTAAACATATTGATGAGTTAAAAACAAAAGATGAACGAATGAAAGTTGTCTACGATCAATGGTTAAATTCATTGGCTTACACACCTTTTACTCAGTTAGCAAATTTAACTGGCCAACCTGCTATTAGTTTACCAACTTATGTCAGCAAAGGTAATTTACCTTTAGGAATACAATTTAATGCTGCGACAAATCAAGATAGACTTTTACTAGAAATAGGAAAATTATTTGAAGAAAATAATCAATTTAAGCAACTACACACTAAAAAAGATGTAGTCATTCCTGAAACAAGCGATACAATGACGTCCTCTACTGAATCGACAACAGAAACTGAGTCTAGTTCTTCTTTAAGTAGCGAAAGTGAAACAAGTCAGACAAATAACACTATCAGTCAATCTGAAAATGAGTCGACACAAGAAACAACTAGCGTAACAGATACAATACTTTCAGAAAGTAATACTGACTCTACAACTCAAACGATAAGTGACGAATCAAAGAATTCTACCACTAGTACTTCCGAGACAACAGATGTAACAGTAAGTAGTAGTCAACAAGAATCAAGTTCTACGTCATCCTCTTCTACTCTAATAACTGAAGATGATAATACTTTAGTCACTCCTGCTCCTGAAACAACTGATAGTACAGAAATAAGTTCTAGTAAACAATCAAGTCAATCAGCCAGTTCAGAGACTAGTGAAACAAGTAGCCAGACAGACACTAATTCTCAGAAAACAGTTTCTAAAAATAAAAAAGTAAACAATGATAATCAAGAACTAAACTCTTTATCTCGTCTTCCTAAAACAGGAGAGGTTGTTCAAAAATATCTGCCATTCATAGGAATTCTAATCATTGGTTTAGCAGCTATTTTTTGGTATATGAAAAAGAAAAAACAATAAACATAAAACTGACAGTTGATTTATTCACTGTCAGTTTTTGTATACCATAACTAATTCAATTTCATTTGTGTCCTCATCAATTTGAGTTTCACTAATTTTAAATCCTTCTTTAGTGTAAAAATTTACTGCTTGCTTATTTTTTTCATAAACAGTTAAAGATAATTCTTCAAAATCAACTTTTGCTCGTTCTATTAGTTTATTTCCGATACCTTGCCTTTGATAATCAGACGATACAAATAATCCCGCTATATAGCTTTCTAAAATACCTAAAAAGCCAATAATTTTTCCATTTTCATCTGTTGCTATATAGATATCTGCTTTAGGTAGCTCTTTTTCTACAAACTCTATATTGTCTTCCCAATATGAATTAGCTATATAGGAGTGGGCCTTTTTGTTAGTATCAAGCCAAATCGACATAATATCTTGTAATTGATTTTCCATTAAAACCTCTAATTTAGTGATCATCTTAGCATCCCTTCCTAATATCTTTGCATGAAAGAAAACAATGGATAAGTTAAAATCCCAATTAATATACCTAATGTCATATCTTTTATAACATTTCCCAAAACAATCCCGATTAGAAGACTTAAAAATAATACAGTATAGCTTCCTTTATACTTTTTCATTTACTTTCCCTCTTCTCAAACTTCCAAAACTCTACAAAAAAAGCTAAACCCAATCATATCAAGGGTTTAGCTCTTATTTTAAGATGTTTAATCTTCTTCTGCTTCGAATGCATTGAAAACTTCTTCAATCATATCCCATTCAGCTTCTGTTTCAATTTCCATTAAACGACCTTCTGCTTCGTTATCTTCTTGCTCATAAGCATAAGCTAATAATTCAACTTCTTCACCTTCTGGTGTACTTGCATCATATAATAATACATAATCTCTACCGAATTGTTCTTTACCATCAATTGTTAAGTGAATACGAAATAATACTTCATTTCCTTCATCATCAATTAACGTAATTAAATCATCTGCCTCATGTTCATGATCGTGGTTACAGTCATCTGTGTGTACATGTTTATCTGTCATCATTTATTCCTCTTTTCTGTTCATCTTTGCTTCCTCTTCATTATACAAAAAAAAAGATAAAAAGGCTATTAAACCTTTTTATCCAAATAATTTTGAAGAATCATTACAGCAGCTAATTTATCAATCACTTTTTTTCGCTTGGCTCGAGACGTATTAGCTTGCTCAACTAACATTCTCTCAGCTGCGACAGTTGACAATCGCTCGTCTTGATAAACGACTGGTAAATTAAAGGTTTCTTTTAATAAATCACCATAAGCTATTGCTGCTTCTGCTCTTGGACCAATCGTATTATTCATGTTCTTAGGTAAGCCAACCACAAATTCTTCAACTTCGTATTGTTTGACTAAATCTGCTACACGTTCAATACCGAACTCGCCTTCATCTTCATTAATTTTTATAATTTCTAACCCTTGGGCTGTCCAACCAAGTAAGTCACTTACGGCAACACCAACAGTTCTAGATCCTACATCTAATCCCATTTTTCTCATAATAGATCGATACCATTATGCACTAAATAGTTTTTTACCAATTCTTCCATAATTTCGTCTCTCTCATGACGACGAATTAAATTACGAGCATCTTGATAACGCGGAATATAGGCTGGGTCTCCTGATAATAAGTAACCAACAATTTGATTAATAGGATTATAGCCTTTTTCTTTTAGCGCCATATAAACAATCGCTAATGTTTCACTTACTTCACGTTTATTGGCATCCCCAAAATCAAATTGGACTGTTTCATCAACAAAACTCATTGCAATTCCCCCCTTTAATATGTCTCTATGTTATTTTAACTCATAGTGTTTGAAACAACAATTAATAACTCAAACTTTTACAAAGTATTAATTATTGAGGTAAATTGAAGCGACTTCCCACTTCATAGCTATCATCTAGCTCTAAAATTCCTTTTTCTTTTGGTGCATTTGGTAAGTGTAATTCTTTTGCAGAACAAACCATACCAAAACTTTTCACACCACGTAATTCTCCAGGCCAAATAATTAAGCCATCAGGCATCATAGCACCTACTTTTGCAACAACTACCTTTAAACCAGCTTTAATGTTTGGTGCACCACATACAATTTGTAGATGTTCACCATTATCAACCTCAATGTCGTTTACCGTTAAGTGGTCAGAATCTTCATGTGGTATACATGTATGAACATATCCCACAACAAATTTTGGCGAATGATCTACTTCAAACTCATGAGAAAATCCTGCCTCTTTTAATGTCAAATTAAGCTCAGTAATTTGTGATGATGATAACTCGATTTGGCCATTTCCATTTAAATTAGTAATATGATCTGACGCATCAAAAATATTCCAACCCAAAATGTGATCTGTTTCATTTTCTATAATACAAGCTACATTATCTTTTTTAACAACAGATACTTCTTTACTATTTCCTTTTGCTACAACAATAATCAGCGTGTCACCAACTGCTTCTAAATTATAACTAACAATCATTAATTTTTTCCTCACCATTCTTTTTGTTTTACTCAGGTCGAACAACTAAGACATCACATGGTGCTGTTCGTATAATATGATCACTCACACTTCCCATAACTAATCGTTCTACCGCATTTAATCCTGATTGTCCAACCATAATTAAATCTGTATCATATTTTTCTGGCAGTTCTGTTGCCATCATCACTTTAGGGGAACCAAACTCTAAGGTTGCTTTTACTCGGTCATAACCTAAATCGTTTGCTATCTGGAGATAGCTCTCGAGCAACTCTTTTGCTTGATTAGTTTCTTCTTGAACAATATCTGGAGAAAAAGTAGAAAACGCCATAGTCCCGCCGTATAATTTATTTTCGATGATATGTGCTACAACGATATCTGCATTATTACGTTTTGCCACAGCGACAGCCTTTTCAAATGCTTGTTGGGCTTGTTCACTACCATCTGTTCCAACTAATATTGAACGATATTCTTGTGATTCTAACATACTATCTCCTCCTTTTATAATTCACTGATAAACGTCATAATTTCTTCTTTCGTTTTACGGTCTTTACTAACAAAACGACCTAGCTCTTTACCGTCTTTGATTGCTACAAAACTTGGAATGCCTAGTATTTCCCATTTTTGGCAAATATCGATAAACACATCTCTATCCACTTGGACAAACGTGTATTCAGGAAAACTCGCTTCAATTTCTGGCATGTCTGGTTTAATAAAGACACAATCACCACACCAATCAGCTGTAAAAAATAGCATGGTTTTTCCTTCTTCAAGTGGTTTAGCTAATTCTTCATACGTTGTTGGGATTAACATCTCTTCACTACTTTCCGTATATTATTGTATCAACTTCTGTTTTATCTAATGTTGTGATTAATTTCAAGACCATTTCTCTTGCAGCTTCATAGTCTTTGATACTAAACATGGTTTGATGAGTATGGATATAACGACCTGGCACACCAATTACCGCACTTGGAACCCCGTCATTGACTAAGTGTGCTGCACCTGCGTCTGTTCCACCTTTTGAAACAAAGTATTGATAGGGAATGTTATTATCTTCTGCTAACTCAAGGATATATTCACGCATGCGACCTAACATAATCATTCCTGGATCAAATATTCTTAATAAGAATCCTTCATCTAATTGACCGTTTGCATCTTTTTTACCTGACATATCATCAGCTGGTGAGCAGTCCACTGCAAAGAATAAATCAGGTTTAAATTTGTGAGTCGATACTTTTGCTCCACGTAACCCAACTTCTTCTTGCACGTTTGCTCCTGCAATTAAGGTATTTGGTAATTCTTGACCATATAATTCTTCTAAAACATCTAACACCAGTGTACAACCATAGCGATTATCCCACGCTTTTGAAATGAGTCGTTTACCGTTTGCTGTTTTAATTGTTTCAGCTTGAGGAACAATCCCGTCTCCTGGACGTACGCCAAATTCTTCTGCTTCTTCTTTTGATACAAATCCTGCATCAAATAAAATATCCGCAACATCTATTCCCTTTTGCTTATTTGCTCCTCTTAATAAATGCGGTGGAACTGATGTCGAAATAATTGGATAGTCACCTTTTTTTGTTTGTAACGTAAATCGTTGTGCCGATACAGTGTAAGGATTCCATCCACCTAAAGGGACGACTCTAAACAATCCATTTTCTAAAATTTGACTCACCATAAAACCAACTTCATCCATGTGAGACGCTAACATGATACGTGGTGCTTCGTTTGATTTGTTTTTACGAATACCAAACACACCACCTAATCCATCATATTCTACTTTATCAACAAATGGTGTCATTTCTTTAGCCATAACCCGTCGCATGTTGTCTTCAAAGCCACTGACACTTTGAATTTCAGTTAATGTTTTTATACGATTAAATAATTTATCATCCATGATTATCTACTAATTATATAATTAGTAGTTCACCTCTCTTTCTTCTTCACTTAATTATAACATAAGCAAAGCTTAGTCAAAAACCAATCACTTGATTTTTTAACTTCTTTTTTCTTTCCATTTTAATCATTTATGCTACAATAATAACATCAGTATTACCATAGGAGGTAACGACATGTTTCATAAAAAACAAAAAACAAAAGAAGTTTATCATCATGGATTAACGACTGGTTTAGGTATTGGTTTAGCAATGGGTGCCGTTGCTGGTGCTTTAGTCACAAAATGGTACAAAGAAAATAAAGTTCTTTCAGCAGACGATATTTTAGAGCAAGTAAAATCTGATTTTCTACAAGATGGCCCAATCGAAGGCTCTTGGATTCACTTTAAAAAGGAACCTTTAGACAAATTTGCTATTAAAACAGATGTCTATACAGGTGGTATTTCTCGTGTTGAAGAAGGACAACTTGTTCAATATGAATTTACAGCAGATGCTCATACTGGTTCAATCATTGATATCCATAAAATTGAAGATTAATAGATAAGAGTGTGTTGATTTTTTATCAGCACTCTTTTTTTCGTATAAAAAAACTCCCTCAGAAATGTTCCCGAGAGAGTTTAATTTATGACTAGATATTAATGGAATTGCATTCCACCATCTACAATAATTGTTTGACCAGTAATGTAATTTGAGTCTGGTCCTGAAAGGAATGATACCACACTTGCTACTTCTTCTGGTTCAGATAAACGTTTCATTGCAATATCTTTAGCAAAAGTTTGCATTCCCCATTCATCATCTTTTCCTGCATTTTTACCAACTTGATGAGCAATGTCATACATCATAGGTGTTTTAACAATACCTGGAGCATAAGCATTTACTGTGATTCCTTCTTCAGCTAAATCACGTGCCGCGATTTGAGTCATTCCGCGAACCGCAAATTTTGATGAACTATAAAGCATTAAATTAGGGTTTCCTACAACACCGGCTTGAGATGTTGCGTTAATCACTTTACCGCCGTGACCAAATTTACGGAACATTTCTGTTGCGATTTGAGTTCCCCATAATACTCCACCAACATTAATGTCATAAACTTTTTTGAAAAGTTCTGGCGTAATGGTTTCAATTGGTGTTGTTGGAGCAATCCCAGCATTATTTACCATAACATGCAAATCACCAAATGTTTCAACAATCACTTGAATAGCTGAAGCTAATTGTTCTCTATCAGAAACATCAGCTGTTGCAGCAAAAGCATTCTCTCCTAAGTGTTCAACCGCTTTTTGTGCGATGTCCTTATTATAATCAATCACACCTACTTTAAAGCCATCGTCATATAATCGTTTTGCAATAGCAAAACCAATTCCTTGTCCTGCTCCTGTAACTATCGCAACTTTACTCATAATTCTATCTCCCCTTTAGCGGGTTGTCTATTGTGACAATCAACAATCCTTATTTTTTCTTGTTTAGTATACTGCTACTATTAATTTGTTGCAAATTACTTTTTATTGTTATTTAATTTATTGCTAAATACCCACATTTTATGCTTTGTCAACCTTTTCATAAATACATTATTGTTTTATTTATAACAAAAAAGAACCTAGAGTTATTCTAGATTCTTTTTTATATAATTTAATGTTAATGAAGAATTCGTCCTTCTTTAAGGTTATCTCCTACTTTTTTAAAGATTCTCTCTGCTTTTGGATACAAAATATACCCAACAATGAAGAATCCGATTGTTATACTAATCAAAATAGTGATAGCTTTAAGTGCTGACGGCCAATAAATACCACCCACTGATTCTCTTAATAAGTTTACAGCATAGGTAAAAGGAATATAAGGGTTAATTGCTCTAAAGAACGGTCCTGACATTTCAATTGGGAAGTTTCCTCCACCTGCTGAAATAGAAAGAACCAAGATAATAATGGCAATTCCTTTACCAAGATTATCAAATAAAGCAACTAGCACATACACCATCATCATAAAGGCTAAATCAATAATTAAAGCAAATATCACATTCCATACTGGATTTTTTGTATAGGTTCCAAGGAGTAATTGATTTCCAACTGTTACAATTAACGCTTGGAAGAAACCTACTACCAAGAATGTTCCCATACGAGCTAAAAACTGTTGACGTTTTGAAAAACGCCCTACGTGTTCCTCGTCTAAATGGAATTTAGTTGATGCAATACTTGAAAATAAGACTGCCCCAACCCATAAACAAAGTGCTGTATAAAAAGGCGTACTTGCTGATCCATAGTTTGGAACAGGATACACATCTTTCGTTTTAAGTTTGACCGGACTAGAAATAAACTTACTCTCAGCATTAGCATCTCCCTTAAGATACTTCACTGCCTCCTCTAAATCAATGTCCTTTTCCCCTTTTCTAATGGCATTTGCTGCCTTTTGAACACCTTCTTTAACATTCGGCCAGTCTTCTTTAATCATCACTTCTGCTGCATTTAAAGCTGTTTCCAATTTAGGTGCCTTTTCATTAACTTTGGACATGGTCTCTTTTACATCATTTTCAATTCCAGGTAAATCATTTTTAATAAATAATGTTGCCTTATTCATTTTACTTTGAACAACAGGAAAATCATTTTTAAAAAAATCAGCACCTTGATTAATACCATTAATAATTAAATCCATATTGCCATTTAGCATAACATTAGCTGTATGAATCTCATCTTGAATAGCTGGCATCTCTTTTTGATAATCCTTCAAGAATCCTATTGCTTCATTAATAATACCTGTTGTATTTGTTAATAAACTATCCAACGTTTTCATTGTATTGTTATCAATAATTGTACCAGTAATGTTTCCGGCTGACGTTAACATGTGTTGAACATTTTTTAATGTTTGATCAACTTGTGCTTCAATTTCTTGTGGGTTGATTGATACAACAATCTGATTTAATGTATTGCTGATTTCAGTTAATTTTGCTTGTAATTGAGCAGGTGCGTCTGCGTAGCTTTCCCAATTATCTAAAATAGATTGAACGTTTGCCTGAGCATGACTCACATGTGATTCTAAATCATCTAATTGTGCCAATGCATTAGAAAAATCAGGTGCATTTGGTAAGGTAGATAATTGAGTCAATGTTTCTTTTAATGACTGAATAATTTGTAGTTGTGTGCTTAATTGGTTATCCAGTTTTACAAGTTGAGCATGAATTTGTGCTGTATGTGTTTCAGTATCTAATGCCGCAATATCAGCTGCTAATTTAGCTGACACTTTAGACAAGGTATCTAATACTTCCAATCCTTGTGTCAATCCTTCTGTCACTGTTGGCAACACATTTGCTATCTCTTGTAATTGTTTTTGTAAATCCGGAATCATGCCATCAGCTGTGTTAATCAACTCTGTCACGTCTGGTAACACTTTTTGTGCTGTTCCAATGACTTCTAACCCTTTTGTTGCTTCATTAATGGCCTCATCCATCATCTTCACAATTTTATCCATGTCATTGTCAGCTTTGTTTAACTGAGTTCCGGCATTTTTAATTTTTGGAATATTTCCTTGAACATCATAAACGATTTGACCATATTGGGCTATCTCAGGTAATTTTCCATTTAATGCCACAACTTTGTCCGTTGTTTTATTTAATTCAGGAATATAATCAACAAATTCATTAGCCAATGCTAGTTTTTGTTTAAATTCTGGCATTTTAGTTTGTAATTCCAAAACTTCTTTTGTATAGCCATCTATCTCATCAAGATTTTCATCTACTTTGATAATTTTTGACGTAATTTTTTTAATAGAAGGTAAATTGGCATCAAGGTTAAACCCAATCTCATTAAATACTTCTAATAATGTTTTACTAGCTGTTTCAATAAATTCTGTTGAAATAGTATCTTGAATGGTCCCAGCACCTTTATCAGATATTTTTGGTGCAATGGCATTAATTTTTTGGTTCACTTGATATTCAATTTCTGGATAATCAATTTCACCTTTAGTAAAACTTAAAAGATTCTCAGTGAAGTTCTTTGGTAAATAAATTCCTGCATAATACTTACCAGTTTTCACTTTATCATCAAGCTCTTGCTTTGATGACACAAATTGCCAGCCAATTGTTTTATTATCTTTTAAATTTTCAACTATCTCTTCACCAATATTGATTTCTTTACCTTTCAAATCAACTGTTTGATCATCGGAATAAATCCCAATCTTGATACCACCAGTATTTGAATATGGATCCCATAGTGCAGCAATGTTAAACCATGCATATAACGATGGGATAATCATCAATGCTATCATCAATACAAACGTGAGCTTGTTATGAAAAATCCTTTTCCAATCTAGTACAAATAAATCCCATACATTTTTTATTCTATTTAACATTGAATTGACCTCTCATCCTCTATAAAATCATTCCAATTTCTATGTGGTATTTCACCATACTCACGAAAGACATCAGATAATATATCTTCTACTGTGATTCTTTCTAATTCTTTGTTCCATTTTTTATCCGCTCGCGAAAAGCACTCGGCAATTTGTTCATCACCTGTTTGAGCAATTTTAGTAAAATCACTAAAAGCTCTCTCTAAAACACCCACTTTTGGAAATGAGTGAAACGGCTCTTCTATTGCTTCAACAATGTGTAATAGCGTAATATCAGATAACTCTTTTTTAATGTAAAATCCACCATTATTTCCAGATACCCCTTCAATAATATTTGAAACCACTAACTTTCTTAGTAACTTTCTAATATAAGAAGAAGAAACTGACAGTTTTTGATAAATTGCGATTGATGACACAGGTACGTCTTTTTCCTGTGTCGATAATAATGCCATGATTGCCAACGCTTGTTCCGTTGCATTGGTTAACTTCAAGTGATATCACTTCCTCTCATTCTTACATTCGGCTATTATAGACTTTTTTTATCCACAATGCAATAGAAAGGTTTCATTATTTTATCATTTTCAATACAACATGTTTTTGGAATAAAAAAAGAACAGTTCTATTCGGACTGTTCTCATATGATTTTTAAATACTAATGAACTCTCCTGGTTCTAATACTTTACCTGTATTTTCTGGTAATAAACCAATAAACTCATATGGATTTTGTTCTATAACAGGAAAGGTATTATAATGAATCGGTATAGTCAATTTTGCTTGAATAACGTTTGATGCTTTTGCAGCGTCTGCTATCCCCATTGTAAAGTTGTCACCAATTGGTAAAAAAGCGACATCTAAATCAAAATCATCTTTCAACAAAGATAAATCACTATAAAAAGCAGTATCTCCGGCATGATAAATTGACTTATTATCAATGGTAAAGATAAATCCAGCGGGTTCTCCCATATAAATCATCTCACCATCCAACTCATATCCTGAACTGTGTTGTGCAAAAACCATTTTAACTTGACCAAACGGAAAATCAAACTTTCCTCCTATATTCATAGGATGAACATTCTTAATTCCTTGACTTGTTGCAAAATGACAAATTTCTGGAATAGCAACAACTTGAGCATTGTTTTTTTTAGCTAAATAAACCAAATCCCCCACATGGTCACTATGTCCATGAGTAATAAAAATATAATCTATTTCCACTTTTTCTAGTGTTAGGTCTGTTAATTTATTTCCTGTAATAAATGGATCAATTAAAATACGAGTATGATCATCTGTTTCTATAATAACGACTGAATGACCATGATAGCTAATTTTCATATAATTTCCTCCTAACTTATTAGATAAATCAATTATACCTATTTCTATAAAATAACTCAAAAAACTGAATGGAATAATACCATTCAGTCATGCTTTAGACTTGTTTTTTTAGAAACATCTTAATAAAAAATAACTAGGGGGGATAGCTTATTTCTATATAAGATAAACAAATTATTTTCTTATTTTCAAGCCTAATGATTAACATAAAAAATTATAGTAGGGTCCAATCTCTATAAAGGCATGACCACTACATCTTTACTATATAATGTTAGTTTTTTTAAAAAGAGGGGATTGGTAATATCAATATAAAAATCTATTATATTGATAAAGAATAAAGATTAATTTCCTTGTATTTTTTGTTTTTTATGTTCTTCTTTTATTTCATTTAATAACTTGTCATCTAAAAGTAAATCCAACGCTGTTTCTGCTAACAACTGGGCAGCAATTCCTATTGAATTTAAACCTTTCTCACTTTTAGCGGCTGCTTTAAATTCTTCTGAATGACCTGCAATGTATTCATCAGAGATAGATACTGTTGGTTGAATGGTTGGAATCACTTGACTAACATTTCCAACATCGGAAGAACCGATATTTTGTCTTTCACCACTATATATTTCTTCTTCTGAAATACCGATTCTCTCAAAATGACTAACAAAAATATCATCAAATGTTGGTGTCACAATAATATCATCTACTCCATTTTGAAATAACCCAAATTTGTAATCTGCTCCTGTCGCAATTGACGCACCTTTAACAATATTTTCAACTTTTTGATAGACATCATCTAACGTTTTTCTATTAGCTGCTCTTAAATAAAAACGTCCAGACGCATATTCAGGAACAACGTTCGCAGCAACTCCCCCATTAGTAATAATGCCATGAATATTCACATCTTTTGGTAGATGAAGCCTTAGTCCATTAATACCATTAAACACTTGTATTAAAGCATCGAGCGCATTAACTCCCTTTTCAGGTGCTGCTGCAGCATGAGAAGCCACACCAAAGAATTCAATATCTACCGGATCGTTTGCTAATCCTAAAGCCGTCTTGCCATACTTGTGTGCAGGATGAACGCAGAGGGCGGCATCAACATCATCAAAAAATCCCTCTCTTACAAAACTACCTTTAGCTGATCCATTTTCCCCTCCTTCTTCTCCAGGTGTTCCATAAATGCGAATTTCACCACCAACTTCATCTATCACTTGTTTTAATGCACTAGCAGCTAAAACTGAATAGTTTCCAAATAAGTTATGTCCACATGCATGACCAATTCCAGGTAAGGCATCGTATTCAGCCAAAAATGCTAAAGTTGGTCCAGGCTTGCCAGATTTATATCGTGCATCAAATCCTGTATGGTGACCAGCAACATTTTTTTTAACGTCAAAACCTTCTTTTTTCAATTGATTAATTAATACATCTGATGAGTAAACTTCATAGTTACTGACTTCCGGATGGGCGTGTATGTCTAATGCTAGTTCTTTATATATAGGTAATTGTTTTTTAATATAATTTTTTATAATTGCTGATTGTTCTGCTCTTGTCATAGTCCTTTTCTCCTTTAAGTAGCCTTATTTTTTACCAAATGTATCCCATGCTGGAATACTTGAGCCTTTAGATGTTTCTTCAATCACTTTTTTCGTATCTTCTGTTTGATAAGCATCTACTATTTTTTGGTATGTTTCGTTATCTTCATCTTCTTTTCTTGCCACAATAATATTGACATATGGTTTTGATGTATCGTCTACTGGTTCTAAGAATATCGCATCTTTCGTTGGATGGTATCCAGCATCTACTGCCACACCACTATTGATAATAGCTGCTGCAACATCTTGTAAAGAACGAGGTGTTTGAGAAGCATCTAATTCTTCAATTTTTAAATTCAATTTATTCTCTGTAATATCACTCACTGTTGGTGATTGTTTTTTGGCTGGATCAACTTTGATTAACCCTGCTGTTTGAAGAAGTAATAACGCACGCCCCCCATTTGTTACATCATTTGGAATAGAGATGGTGTCTCCATCTTTTAGTTCTTTAACATCTTTAATTTTTTCTGAATAGATTCCCAAAGGTGCATTCACTGTATTCCCAATTGATACTAAATCTGTCCCATGTTCTTGATTAAAGTTATCTAAAAAGATTTGATGTTGGAATGAATTTAAATCAATATCACCACTATCTAAAGCCACGTTTGGTTGACTATAATCAGTAAATTTTACATATTCTAGATTAATTCCTTCATCTTTCAATCTCTTTTGTACATTATCCCAAACATCTGTGTCTGATCCGACAACACCTAATTTTACTGTCATTTCTTTTCCGCTTTTTGATTCAGATATTGCCTCTTTATTACCTGAACCACACCCTGTAACAACTAATAATACTACTGCAACTGCTACGATATATCCGACAAATTTTTTCATATTTCATTCTCCTTTTGATTGTTAATGGCTTATTTTTTTTATGATAAAGTTACTAATTCCCTGACAAATAAATACGATTAATAAAATAATAATCAATGCTGCCCAAGTGACATCACTTTGAAATCTATTATGGCCTCTTGATATGGCTAGATTCCCTAACCCTCCAGCCCCAACTGCTCCAGCCATCGCTGTTAACCCAATCACATTGATAATCGTGAGGGCTGAAACTCTGACAATGCCTGGTAAACCTTCTTTTAAATACACTCTAAAGATAATTCCTAAAGGACTTGTTCCCATTGCCTCAGCCGCCTCAATAACTCCCGGGTCAACTTCGAGTAACGCGACTTCAATCTGTCTTGCAAAAAATGGGACAACTCCTGCAACAAGTGGTACAAGTGCTGCTGTTGCGCCAATTGTTGTTCCTGCAATCACACGCGTCACAACATTTAATAAAGCCAGTAAGATGATAAATGGTATGGAACGAACTACATTCACAATTTTATCTAATAGGTGATACAAATATTTTTGTTCTAATAATCCACCTGGTCGAGTGACGACTAAAATAACACCAAATATCAAACCAAATATTCCCGCAATAATGGCTGTCCAAAACGACATGTATAATGTTTCAATAGTCGCTTGCTTAAATTCATCTGGAATTTGACTCACATTTGGTAGATAATTTTCAATTAACCTTTGCATAATGATTCACTCCTTCCACTTCAACTGGCTCATCTGCTTTAACGATTGTAATTTTCACGCCTTCAGCAATAAGATATGCTACTGCTTCTTGTCGTTTATCAATGTCACCTGACAAACTGACCACTAAGCTTCCCAATGGAACATCTTGAATAATTTCAACATTTCCATAAAGAATATTGGCTGATACTTGGAAACGACTGTACAGTTGTGAAATTAATGCTTCATTGGTTTGACTTCCTATATAAGATAATTCAATCAGCCAAATATCGTTGGATGAATCAATAAACGATTGACTATTCAGTATCGTTTCTAGGGCTTGATCAATATGTGAAGCTGTTCGAATAAATGTCTGAGTCAATTCTTTTTCCGCTTGGCTGAATAATGTGACACTGTCTCCTTTTTCAACAATCTCGCCATTTTCCATTACGGCAACTTTATTACATATTTCTTTAACCACCTGCATTTCGTGGGTAATAAGTACAATGGTTAGATTTAACCGTTTATTCAATTCTTTTAATAGAGATAAAATCTGTAATGTTGTTTTTGGATCAAGAGCACTTGTTGCTTCATCACATAAAAGAATTTCTGGGTCATTTGCTAAAGCTCTTGCAATAGCAACACGTTGTTTTTGCCCACCTGACAATTGGCTTGGATACGCGTCATGTTTATCAGATAAACCAACTAATTCTAATAATTCTGTTACTTTTTCTTTTCTCTCTTGTTTTGATTTTCCTGAATACTTTAATGAAAAATCAACATTATCAAAAATAGTACGACTTGCCATTAGATTAAAATGTTGGAAAATCATCCCAATGGACTGTCTCTTTCTTCTTAAATCCTTTCCCTTTAAATTGGTAATGTTTTCTCCTTTTATAATGACCTCACCTGATGTCGGTCGTTGTAATAAATTAATCACTCTCACTAACGTACTTTTTCCTGCACCAGAAAAACCGACAATGCCATAGATATCACCTTTATCTATAGTTAGATTAACATCTTTGACAGCATTAATTTGTCTGTCTGGTTGATAGAATGTTACTGATATATCTTTCAACTCAATCATTTTATTTCCTCCAAATTCATTTATAAAAAAACATCCTCAAGAAAACAAACCCTGTCATTTGTTTTCTTGAGGACGCTTGTGCGTGTTACCACCTCTAATTTGATTAATTCTCACAAATTAATCCTTATCGAGTACTATCATACTCTAGCAAGTTAACGGTTGCGCTCGTTATACTCTGACATCAAAATGCTCGAATATAAATTACTCCATGGCCATTTTCAATTGGTTTACCTTTCCTCTTCTCAGCTTCACGAGGTTCTCTGTAAAAAATAAAGTCAATCTACTTACCATGTCAATGTAGGTCTATAAAAATAAAAAAGCCCTTTTACATAGCGAACTATGTAAAAGGACGACTTATCGTGTTACCACCTTTTTTTAGAAGAATTTCTTCTTCCCTCATACCCGACAATGGATCTATCGGTGTTTCTTTTAACGGTGAAACTTTTTCCGAGAGCACCTACCTATCGATACTCTTTCCTCATAGGTCATTTTCAACTTATCATCACTTAACTCTTTTCACCAACCAGAGTCTCTCTAAAAAGCATCAAAGCTTACTTTCCTAATCAAACAGAACATTATTTATATGTTGCCATTAATCTACACGATTTTTTTAATCCTGTCAACATTTTTTTAATCTTTATTTAATGTTAACTCTACTTTTGTGATCCATCCCTTTGGTGCGTCAATATCTCCAAATTGGATTCCTACTAATTCATCATATAATTTTTTAGTTACTGGCCCTACTTCTGTTTCCGAGTAAAACACATGGAAATCATCGCCTACTTGTATTCCCCCAATTGGAGAAATAACAGCTGCAGTTCCACATGCTCCTGCTTCTTTAAACTCATCCAAATCTTTTAAATAAACATCTCCCTCACGAGTCTTTAAACCTAATCTTTCTTTTGCAAGATACAATAAAGAATACTTTGTAATACTTGGTAAAATAGATGGAGAGTACGGTGTGACAAACTCATCATCTTTTGTAATACCAAAAAAATTAGCAGAACCCACTTCTTCAATCTTTGTATGCGTTGCTGGATCAAGATAGATACAATCTGAAAACTGTTTTTCTTTTGCTAATTTACCAGGATAAAGACTCGCAGCATAGTTTCCACCAACTTTTACAGCACCTGTCCCTTGTGGCGCTGCTCTGTCATATTCTGACACGATAAAATTAGTTGGCTTTAATCCACCTTTAAAATATGGGCCTACAGGCGTACAAAAGACTGTAAATAAATATTCAGGTGCTGGTCCAACACCAATGGCATCACCAACACCAATTAATAAAGGTCTTAAATAAAGTGTCGCCCCGCTATCGTAAGGGGGACAAAAATTTTCATTTGCTTTAACCACTTTTTTTACAGCGTCAATAAACATCTCTTCTGGCACTTCTGGCATCATCAAACGATTTGCACTCACTTTCATTCGTTTAGCATTTTCATCTACTCTAAATAAATTAATTGAATCATCTTTACAACGATATGCCTTTAATCCTTCAAAGCACTGTTGTCCATAATGAAGTGCCATAGATCCTTCACTAATATGTAATGTGTTATCTTCTGTTAACTCACCTTCTGACCATTTACCATCTTTATACCGTGCAATGTATCGATACGGAGTTTTAATATAATCAAAACCTAAATTATTCCAATCTAATGTCATTAAACCCATCCCCTTTTTCTAATCATTCTCATTTTTTTCTCATTTTACCACACATTCTTTCTTATCTCTATCTTTTTCAAATTTTTCATAAACAAAATAAACATTAACAAGGTATAAAAATTTTTATACCTTGTTAATGTTAGATAACACGTTTTTTCGCTGAGTTAAGCCCAACGATTAATAAAATACTTGTCATCATTAATAAAATAATCAGAGATGACTGCCAAGTTTTTGTTACATCATGTAAAAAACCAAATAAAAAAGGACCTGTTGCTGCAAGTAAATACCCAACAGACTGAGCCATTCCCGATAGTTCAGCGGCTTGCTTTGCACTCGTTGTTCGTAAATTAAAAAACATCATGGATAAACTAAAAGCAATTCCTCCAGCTATACCTATTCCCATAATAGACAGAGTCACTATCTTCATATTATTTCCCATTAATCCTAAAATACCAAAAGCAAACAATAAAAAAGAAACCCAAACAAAACTTTTTTGATTTGGTCGTTTTTCAGCAATAATTGGCACAATAAATGTGATAGGCAACAACGTCATTTGCAGTAATGATAACATACCACCTGCTTGTGTTGTCGATAGCCCTTTGTCCACTAACATTTCTGGTAGCCACGCAACTAATACATAAAAAATAAAGGACTGAATCCCCATAAATAACGTGACTGACCAAGCAAGCGTTGACGTCCAAATGGATATATTCTCTTGTGAAACCATCTCTTGAACCTCTTTATCTTGACGTTTCAACTGAGGTAGCCAACAAATAAATGCTGTTAATGCTAAAATTGACCATAATCCCAAAGCAACGTTCCAGTCTAATCCAATTTTTCTTACTAAAGGAATACTGATTCCAGATGCAATTGCACCTGTTAAATTCATACTGACAGAATAAATTCCTGTTACTAAACCACTTTGATGAGGAAATTCTTTTTTTACAAGTCCTGGGATAAGAACATTACAAATCGCAATAGTTGCACCTAAAAATGTTGTTCCTAAAAACAAAAAAGTTAGTTGTGGGATAGCTCGTAAAAACATACCTAGTAATAAGACAATTAAAGCACCAAAAATTGTTTTTTCTATTGTCCATTTATTTGCTAATTTAGGTACAATTGGAGAAATAATAGCAAAAGACATCAATGGAATAGTAGTAATTAATCCCGCTTGCCCTCCTGAAAGTATTAAATCATCTGAGATAACCCCTATTAATGGTCCTACAGCAGTAATGGGCGATCGTAAATTCATCGCTACAAAAATAACTCCTAACAACAACACTTTATTTATTTTCTTTTCCATCATTAATCTCCTTAAATCAAAAAGTATATTATAATATATAAATATATATTATAATATACTTTTTAATATTTAACAACAATACTTAAAAGAGCATCCTCATCAGTTTCATTAATGTATTCATGAATGGTTCCAGAATAAAAATTAATCGTATCATATGTTTCTAAATGATAAATGTTACCTTCGACTTTTATAGCAATTTTCCCCTTCATTACCGTTAATACTTCAACAGATTCCTTTGGCTGATATTGTGCGGTATTAATAGAATTAGCCTTTAAGCATACTCTAAACACTTCAATATTATCTTCACGAAAAACAGGTTGCACCAGCCATCCTTTTGTTAAATCACTCATAAAATAAGCCATGGTGCTGACTTTAGATACAGTATTTGATACATTAGAGTAACCAATTAATTGGGATAAGGTCATATTTAATGCTTGGGATAACTTCCATAAAATATTAATCGTTGGATTGGTCCGACCATTTTCAATATTACCAATTGATAAAACACTCACGCCTGATTTTTTTGATAGTTGTTCCATCGTTAGTCCGGACTCTTTTCTTATCTTTCTAATATAGACACCTAACTGATGAACAACATCTTTTTCATTGCTTTCCACCATAAACAACCTGTCCCCCTAATTTATTCTTTCAACCTAGTTTATCATAAATATCGTAGTTTGTTTCTTATAAAAAATTCCCCTAAAAAATGAAACTTTGTAGTAAGATAATAAAGTAGTTTATTTATTATTGGTTATTCATTTCACTTACTTTATTCCAATGAATGATGTTAAACGCTATACCAATAGATTAATGGAGGAAAAATTAATGAAAACAATAAATCAATCACCTAGCAAAAATAGATGGCTTGTCTTAGTTGCGATTGGACTATTTACTTTCATGTCTACACTAGATGGAAGTATTGTTAATATCGCTCTACCAGTAATGTCAAAAGACATGCATATTCCAATGAATCAAGCAGAATGGATTGTATCAATTTATTTAATGACCGTTTGTGCTTGTTTACCACTTTTCGGTAAGGTTGGCGACAGTATTGGAAAGATTAAAATATTTCGTATTGGAACGATAACATTTGTCTTAGGTTCGTTATTATGTGGTGTCTTTCATACATTTGAACTCATCCTACTTTCTCGTGTTATCCAGGCGATTGGTGCTAGTATGACTATGTCAACAAACACAGGAATTATCACAGAAGTTTTTCCGTTAAGTGAACGTGGTCGAGCATTAGGGATGATTGGTGCTTTCGTGTCACTGGGATCGATTATGGGTCCTGGACTTGGCGGTGTCATTCTTGCCCAATTTTCTTGGGAATATATTTTTTTAATCAATGTACCTATTGGCATATTAACTATCTTACTTGGACAAAAAGTTTTACCAAAAGATTCAACAAAATCTGGGACTAAAATTGATTTTATCGGATTTATATTATTTGCCACAATTATTTTAACTTTATTTGGTGGCATATTTATCGGTCAAGAATTAGGTTATACACACACATTGCCTATTTTATTAATTATTATTGCATTGATAACGATGGTAATTTTTTACCGAATTGAGACAAAAAAGAACAATCCTCTCATTCAATTTTCTTTATTTAAAAATAAAGTATTTACGTTAAGTTTGTTAACAGCTTCTATGATTTTTGTCACAAACTTTTTTACAAATGTTGTGATTCCTTTTTATTTACAAAATACAAGAGGCTATTCTGCTAGTTTTGCAGGTATCTTAATGATGGTAGTTCCTTTTACTATGATAATTGGCTCTCCTGTTAGTGGATATATCACTGATAAAGTTGGTGCAAAATTATTAACTTTTGTGGGATTGATTTTAATCACTATTTCTCAATTACTCTATTTAACTTTAGGCGAACAAACATCTCTTATCTTTTTTATATTTGCTTCTATTTTTGTCGGTCTTGGAAATGCCTTATTTCAAGCACCCAATAACACTCTTGTTATGAGCAATGTCGAGAAAAAGGATTTAGGTGTAGCAGGTAGTTTAAATTCTCTTGCACGAAATTTAGGGATGGTGGTAGGAATTTCTCTATCAACAACTATCTTGTACGCTGCAATGAGTCAGCATTATGGACAAAGGGTTACAACTTATATAGCAGGACGTCCAGATGTTTTCATTTATGGGATGCATGCTGTTTATATCACTTCATTTGTTATTTGCTTCATTGCCACAATGTTAACTGGTATCAGATTCTTCAAAAAAGATTAAAAAAGAAGAAATGTGTCTCAACACGTTTCTTCTTTTTTTATTACTTATAAAATACCTCATCTAAAAATAAACCTTGTGCTGGCACTGTATCACCTGCTTGACTTCTAATACCAGTCTCAAAAATATTATCGATGTCTTCTACAGTTAAACGACCTACACCAATATCAAGTAATGTTCCCATCATAATGCGAACCATTTTATGTAAAAAGCCATCCCCTACAAAGGTAAATTGCAAAATGTCACCATGACGTTGAATGGCTATATCTGATATAGTTCGAGTAGTTGATTTTTTCGTTTTTTTCAATGCAGAAAACCCTCGAAAATCATGCGTTCCTTTTAATTTTTCACACGCCTCTTCCATTTTTTCTATATTTAAGTACTCTGGGACATGCATGCTATAATTTTTATAAAAAGCTGATGGAATACGATGATTCCAGACATTATAGCTATATTGTTTTCCCTTTGCATTATATCTAGCATGAAATCGTTCTGGCATATCATTAAGTTGTTTCACTACAATATCTTGTGGTAAGTATTGATGAAAAAAGTCTAACATCTCGTCCAAAGACATAGTTGATTCTGTTTTAAAATTAGCCACTTGTCCTTTTGCGTGAGTTCCTGCATCTGTTCTACCTGAGCCTATAATTTCTATTTTTTCACCAGTCATTTGATGAATAATATTTTCTATCTTGCCTTGAATTGTTTTATCAGAATCTCCTAACCGTTGCCATCCTTGATATCTTTTCCCATCATATTCAATCGTCATTTTTATGTTTCTCATATTATCATCAATCTCCTTTATCGTCTAACTGTCACTTTGTCTATCATGACATAATTTATTAGATTATAAAAGAATAATCAGTCCTACTTCATCTTAATTTACACCATATTGTCACGCAGAATTTATTTCAAATATTCAATTTAGTCATAACCATTAACCTTAATTTATCAACAAATACATTTTACATGAATTAAATATAAGGAACTATAACTTTACTTCAATAGATGATGTCCGACTTATAGCTGTCCTTTTTTGATGTTTTTCCTCGCCAAATTTTTACTGGAAGGATATATTCTTTCTCTGTTTCTTTTTTATTTATTCGTTTCATTAAAATATCAATTGCTATCTCTGCCATCTCGTCTATCGGTTGAATAATAGTAGTCAAATCTGGCAAAATACTCCGTGTCATAAGCGTCCCATCATAACCTACAAGTAATAAATCTTCTGGTACGCGTATACGTTTTTCTTTTGCAACTTGTAAAATTAAGGCCGCATCCATATCATTTGATGCAAAAATTCCATCTACATCTGGGTATGTTTCAAATAAATCATAAAATATTTTTTTCTTTTCTTGATAGGGAATATTAAAATCTAATGTTATTGTATTAGGTATCAAATCATGTTCCTTCATTGTTTCTTCATAAGCTATTCGACGACGTTTAGCTGGCGTTTCTAATTCACTAGGTCCATTCGTATGGATGATATTTTTTGCTCCTTGCTCAATCAATTCCTTAGTAGCAAATCTACCACCCTGATAATTATCTGACTCAATAACTGGAATGTCTTCATTCATCACGCGATCAATCGCCACAATGGGTAGATTTTGATATTTATATTCCTGTATTCCTTGATTATGCGTTCCAACAATTAAACCATCTACCTGCTCCGATAATAATTGATTTAAATAATCTGATTCTTTTTTGGAATCATTCATTGAATTACCAATTAATACTTTATAACCTTTTTCATATAGTTTCTTTTCTAATGCTTCAGCCAGCTCACCAAAAAAAGGGTTTGCTACAGTTGGAAATAGCAATCCAATAATATTAGTTTTTTTATTGTAAAGCTGCCTCGCCACCACGTTTGGTTGATAATTAAGCTCCTCAATCGCCTGGTTAACCTTATCAATCGTTTTTTGACTTAAGTATCCTCGATTATTTAATACCCGCGACACGGTTGTTTTTGATACATTTGCTCTTTTGGCTACATCTTCTAACTTCGGTCTCATAAAACTACCCCTCGTCATTTTTCTGTGTCTAGAATAGCATAAAAAAGGCCTTTATAACACTTCATTATAAAAGCCTTTTTACTAGTATTATTCTTGTAATTGGTTTAATCCTAAAGCAAAGTTACCCAATGTTGCTGAGCCATTATTTTTAATTAATGGTCGAGTAATGTACTTGTCTAGAGGTGGTAACCCAACATAATCATTTAAGAGTTCAGTCACATTTTTACGAACTTTTTCAAGTAAGGTTTCATTCGCCACACTTCCGCCAAACACGATTTTATCTGGTCGAATAATAAGAGTTGTTTGAATAACAGCCTGTGCTAAATAATAAGCCATAATATCCCAAACTGGATCTGTTAAAGGAACCGTTTCACCTTTTTTGCCCAAACGAGCTTCAAAAGTTGGACCAGCAACTAATCCTTCTAAGCAGTCACCATGATAAGGACAAATCCCTTCAAATTCTAAATCATCAGGATGACGCTTAACATAGGTGTGTCCCATCTCAGGATGTCCCGCTTCACCTAGTAAGTCACCGTTAATAACGGCTCCACCGCCAACACCTGTTCCAACAGTATAATAAACCAATGAATCTATTTTTTCATTTGATAAAGTGGACATAATATATTCACCATACGCTGAGCCATTCACGTCAGTTGTCCAAGACATTGGAACATTTAATTCCTCTTTTAAATAACCTAGTACATTGACATTTTTCCAACCTGGTTTTGGTGTCGTTGTAATATAACCAGATTTTGGCGAATGTTTTCTAATTTCAATTGGCCCAAAAGATGCCACACCTAGTGCGTCAATCTCAAATTGCTTAAAATAATCCACTGCTTTTTTTAATGTTTCTTCTGGTGTAGTAGTAGGAAAAGTAATTTGATCTTTCACACGGTAATCTTCATCCCCTACAGCACAGACAAATTTTGTTCCACCTGCTTCAATACTACCAATTAACACAATAAAACCTCCTTAGTTATAAGAAACTGCATCGTTTTCAAGACGATAAACTGTATAAGAAATTGTTTGTTTTTCACTAACTGAAAGACATACCTCAGGTTTTTCCTCAGTATAAAAACGCTCAGTGAACACGAGCTCTCCATCATTAATAAAAATTTCAATCGAACTTGTATCAATAAATACTCGTAATGACAGTTTATCACATGACTGAATTGTACCATATCTTAAGTCGTCTTTGTCATTACGTTTTAAAATAAATTCATTCGTTTTATTAGAATATGTTAATAAAACCAAATCATTTTCAGACGTTTTTAATGAAATAATGAGTTCTTGTTCTTCTGACTTATCTAGTGGAGCATCTATTAATAATTCATTAGATAAGGCATCTTTTATTAAACATAATTCTTTCATTACAGTTGTTGTATCATGCTTTAATTCTTCTGCGCGCAAAGTTTCTAATTCTTTAACAGGTGTCATGTAAAGATGATCATTTTTTAATCTCAATTCACGTGGAATAGTTAAAGCTCCTGCCCAACCATCTTCTTGCTCAGGCATTGGGCTTTCCCACATATCCATCCACGCGATTACAATTCTTCTACCATCTGGTGCTAATGTTGTTTGTGTCGCATAAAAATCATGCCCTTTATCCAATTCATGGAACTCACCACGTGTAAATGTTGCTGTTTTATAGTCATAATCACCAATGAAATACCCTGTTTGGAACAGATTTAAATAATCTTTCCCTTGAGCATCGATTCCTTGTGGTGATAATAATAAGATATCTTTTCCATCAAGATTAAAAAAGTCTGGACATTCCCACATAAAGCCTTCCGTTTTTAACCCAGTTGCTTTAGAAATAGGCCCTTCATATTCCCATTCTAATAAGTCTTTAGATGAATAAATAATGGCTCTACCTAGTCCATCTTCACCTTGACTTCCTAAAATCATGTAATAAATGCCATCTTTTTCCCAAACTTTCGGATCTCTAAAGTGATGTGTATTATCTCCAGGCTCTTTAGCGATGATAGGATTATTTTCATATTTTGTAAAATGAATGCCATCTGTACTGTAAGCCATATTTTGATTTTGCCAAAAATGTTCTTTATCACCATCTCCATAATAATGATGTCCAGTATAGAATAGATAGAGTACCCCATCCTTTTCAATTGCACTACCTGAGAAGCAACCATCCTCGTCTTCTTTATCACCAGGTGTCAACGCAATTGGCAATTCTTCCCAATGAACTAAATCTTTACTTCTAGCGTGTCCCCAATGCATTGGTCCCCATTCAGCACTATGTGGATGGTGTTGGAAAAACACATGATAATAACCATCAAAGAAACAAAAACCATTTGGATCATTAATCCATCCTGATGGCGCAGATACATGATACCCTAGTCTATAGCGTGTGTTTGTTAATTCAATCGTATCTTTGTTTGTCATAATAAATCTCCTACTTTCTCGTTTTTAATAGTCATTAATTTATTTATTAACCTCTAATGAATGGATCTCCTTGAACATCTTGATCATCTTTTTTAAGAATAAAGAAGGCATAAACCCCTGCCACTAAAACAATCATTGAAATAATTCTAAATGTTGACTGGTAACCCACTTTATCTCTTAATATTCCTAATGGAGTAGATAAAATAACTTGACCTACTTGTGCTGCAATTTGAAACCCAATCATATAAAGAGTGGCTGATAATTTAGTATCAAAATGCAAAGTAAAATAACGAAACATTGGTAAAATAAACATCGGTACTTCTAAGGCATGTAGCATTTTAATACAAGAAACAGCTGTTGGTGATGAGGCAAAACCACATAGACCTATTCTCACGCACATGATAGTCACACCACATAATAGTGTGTTTCTTACACCGATTTTTCTCATGATGATTGGGACAACACCCAACATAATTGCTTCGCAAAATACTTGAATCGCATTCAACGTACCATACATTTTTTCACCTGCTGCTGATGTTGAAAATAAACTAGTGTAAAAACCTGGAAACATTTGTTGATCAAATACATTATAAAATGTCCATGTAAACACAATGAAAATAATAATTGCCCATAGTTGCGGTAATCTCAGTAATCCAAACATCTCTTTCAAAGACGGGACACTACTTGATTCTGCTTGTTTGTCTTCAAATTCTTTGCTAGCTATTTTCTCAGCTTTAGGTTTCCATAACAATAAATTAAGTAATAATAATAAGCCAAAAAATGAGCCAGCCCAGAAATTTAAATTAGAATTCTTCACAAAAAGGAAACCGGCTAATAATGCAACAATCGCATACCCAAATGATCCCCAGGCTCTAGCTTGACCATACTCAAAATCGAACAAACGACTAAATCTTTCGGTCACCGCTTCAAAAATGCCAACTGATGATAGAAATCCAGCTGATAAAACAACTGCTCCTACAAGTATTCCTAAATTAAAATTATTTTTTAGTAATGGACCATAAACCCATATAAAAAACGGTCCCACAAGTGTTGCAATGCCTGCTGAAACAATTAATAGTGTTCGTTTGATGTACAACTTATCCTGCAACGTACCATATATAAACATAAAAATTAATGTTACTAATGAATTAGCTGAAAAAATCGTTCCGACAGCGCTACCACTTAATCCCAAACCGTTAGATTCAGAAGTCAGCCATAGCTGGAAGAATGACCACCATACTCCCCATGAAGCGAAGAATAATAGTAAGGTTAATGAACTTTGTAGATAAGATGGATTTTTAAATGACTCTTTGAATTTTGACATATCAGTTTCCCCCGATGATATTATAGTCTTCCGGTTATAGCAACCGGTTATCATTTTTTGAAAAGCGCTTTCTATATTTAAAAGTATAAATTAAATTCGCTTTCATGTCAACCGGATAACATAAATTGTTTTGTGAATTTTTTTAAATGTCATTTATCAAATTAAGCTAAACAAAATATCGTTGTCTACACAACTCAAAAATTCTTCCGAAGGTGTTTTATAGTTTAATGATTGTCTAGGAATATTATTTTTTAGATCCAATAGATTGGATAAAAGATTCCTCAATTTCGTTGAAACCCATTTGTTTAGATAATCCATCTTTACGTAATAACCCATTATAACGTTCATTTAAAATTCGTTTTGGAGGTATTCATAAATCGGTAAAATTTCCTAATGTGGCGGACCCATTGTTTTTAATCAACGGCATTGTAATATATTTATCAAGTAGTGGTCACTCAACATCAGTATTCATAAATTCTTTCACATTGTTTCGAACTTTTTCAAGTAATGGTTCATTTGAAATACTTCCACCAAAAAAATTTTATCTGGGCGAATAATTAACGTAGCTTGTATCACCGCTTACCCTAAATAATAAGCCATAATATCCCGCACCGGATCATTTAAAGGGACTGTTTCACCTTTCTTTCCTAGCCTTGCTTCAAAAGTTGGGCATAATACGAGTCCTTCTAAGCAATCTCCATGAAATGGACAGATTTCATCAAAATTAACGTCATATGAATGGCGTTTCACGAACGTATGCCCCATCTCAGAATGCCCAGCGAAGTCAAGATTATCACCGTCAATCTCAGCTCCACCACCAACACAACACCTATCTCAACAGTATAATACACTAAAGAATTTATTTTTTCATTAGATAATGTTGACATAATATATTCCCCATAAACCGAACCATTTACATCTGTAGCCCATGATATTGAGACATCTCATTCATTTTGCAAATAAACTATGCCATTCACATCTTGCCATCCTGGTTTTTGTGTGGTCGTTAAATACCCTGATTTTGGCGTAATGTTTTCTAATCTCAATTGGATCAAATGATGCGACACCTAAAGCATCATTTGATCCAATTGTTTGAAATAATCCACCGCTTTTTTCAACGTCTCATCAGATATAGCTGTTGGAAAGGTCACTTGATTTTGTACACAATAATCTTCATCACCCACTGAACAAACAAATTTCGTTCCGCCTGCTTCAGTACTACCAATTAACACGATAAAACCTTCTC
Source organism: Vagococcus sp. CY53-2 (assembly GCF_022604695.1). Lineage (NCBI taxonomy): Bacteria > Bacillati > Bacillota > Bacilli > Lactobacillales > Enterococcaceae > Vagococcus > Vagococcus sp. CY53-2. The sequence goes on along the minus strand of NZ_JALAHP010000002.1, from coordinate 97,366 downwards.
AGCTATGAGAAGACATATCTCTTTATATTATATCACTAGTTTCTCTTACAATTTAAGCTCACTAATTTCTATACTTTCAAGCAGTGAAGAACCGCTTGTCACATGAATATCTACCTGATTTAGTCGATTATTATCATAGTAAGTTGCAGTCATCGTATCAGAATGATTTACAAATAATTCAATACATGATGTGTCAATGATACATTCAATAAGTAGAACGTCATTTTTAGGAAAAACTTTCATCGTTCTAGAATTCAATTCTTCAGCTTCTTCTCCAATAATATGATATTTATCATTTTTTCTAGTTAAAGTTAACAAATTTCTATTAACATCATATTTGATATAAACTTTATTCCCAAATAACTCAATATAAACCTTTTCTGCGCTATCAGTTTTTAACTGTAATTTTAAATAATTAAAATTATCTAATGATTTATTTTGATATATATTTTCTTCAGTCAATCTAATATCGTTGTCCTTAAATATTGTATTCAAGTTATCATAAAATGTTTTGTAAGGTTTTTGTATTAATTTATTCTCAACAATACTTAGTTCTCTTGGGAATGTCATCGAGCCAGACCAACCATGAGATAATTCGTGGCTCCATATTGTCCTATGCCACATCTGCATCCACGCTACCATGACTCTGTTACCTTCGTCATCTTGACAAGTTTGAGGAGCATAGAAATCTAATCCAGTATCAATCTCATGATAATTCTCAACTGAAAATTTCCCCTCACTCCAGTCTATCTTCCCTACAAACACGACAGTCGAATTAATATTATAATAGGCATATCCTTGTCTTTCCATTTCAATAGGTGACATGATTAAAACATCCTTATTGTCTAATTCAAACAAATCTGGACATTCCCACATAATCCCTTGGTGCTTTTTCCCTTCCAAAAGAATTGACTTAAATTGCCAATCAAATAAATCTTTTGACTCAAATAATAATATTCTACCTAAATTTGTCTCACTTTTTGTTGCTACAACTGTATAAAATACACCTTCACGATAAAAAACTTTTGGATCTCTAAAGTCAGATATATCACCATATTTTTGCAGTTGTTTCTCTGAGATCACTGGATTTTTTTCATATTTTTCAAAAACTATTCCATCTGTTGATACAGCCAAGCATTGAGTCTCTCTTCTTTCTCCACTTCTTTCATAGTGCCCTGTATATAAAAGATATAGCTTGTCCTCAACAACAATGGCACTCCCAGAAAAACAACCATCTGCATCATATGCTTCACCAGGCTCTAAAGCAACTGGTAAATCTTCCCAATGAATCAGATCCTTCGATTTTGCGTGTCCCCAGTGCATCGGTCCCCAAACACTATCATATGGATAGTATTGATAAAACAAATGATATTCACCTTTATAATAGACGAAACCATTTGGGTCGTTCATCCACCCTAAAGTAGGCATCAAATGAAACTTATTACGAAATGTTTGATTGATTTTATTCTTATTTTCTAAAATATAATTATTCACTGATTGACTCATATATGTGTCCTTCCTTTATTTGATTCCGGTACCAGAACCACCTAAACCTTGTAATATGTATTTTTGTGCTACGATATAAATAATTACTAATGGAATGGTTGATATAGTTAAAACTGCCATAACTTGATTTATATATACGGGTTGTGTTGTATTTATCGTTGTAATGGCAATCTGCATCGAAAATTTACTCTTATCTGTTAGAACCATTAGAGGCCAAATGTAGTCATTCCAACTACCGATAAAAGATAATACCCCTACTGTTGCAACAGCCGGTTTCGACATTGGGAGCATAATTCTGAAAAATATTGTTCCCATACTAGCTCCATCCATTTTGGCCGATTCAATAATTTCATCAGGTATTGCGATAAAAAAATTACGAAACAGATAAATGTTAAATACACTTGCCATACCAGGCAAAATAACTGCTAATCTAGTATTTACTAGACCTAATTTTTCAACTATTGTAAATTGAGAGATTAATATGGTTTCAACCGGTACAATCAACAGTGCTAGTAACAAGCCAAAAAGTATTTTTTTACCTGAAAAATTAATTTTTGCAAAAGCAAATCCTGCCAACGAATTGACGATAATTGAACCTAATGCAAATGTTAATCCATAAAAAATACTATTTAAGAGATATGTTCCTACACTAAAACGAGAAATAACTTCTTCGTATGTTTTAAACCAATTGGCTGGATTTAAACTTGGTAAAAATGCTTTTAATGACGTTAAATTGTTAAATACGTCCGCTTCTGGTTTCATAGATGACGCAACCATCCATAACATTGGGAATAGGAACAATGAAGCAAGAATTATCAGTAAAACATATTCTATAATCTTTAATAATATATTTTTTTTCTGCATTGTTATTCATCCTCCTTAGTTATTTTACGTTGAGCAATAGTTATCAAACCAATCATCGTTGTAAATATTAAAGCAATTGAGCTTGAGTAACCTACTAATCTATCAGTAAATCCTGTTTGGTAAATGTAGTAAACCATAGTCATTGTTGAATTCATTGGACCACCTTGTGTCATTACCATTGGTTGAACAATTAATTTGAACGCTGATATTAATGTTGTTAATAAAACAAATATTGCTGTTGGTTTTAGTAGAGGCATAGTAATATATCTAAATTGTTGGAACTTTGTAAATCCGTCTAGTTCAGCTGCTTCATAGACATCTTTTGGTATATTTTGCATACCACCCAAGAGTAGAAGCATTTGGTATCCTGCTCCTTGCCATGCTGAAACGAAAACAATGGTATACATTGCCTGTTTAGGGCTCTTTAAAAACGGCATCGAAGCAATCCCTATTTTATTAAGCAATGCGTTAATTAAACCTTCGTTTGGATTTAATAGATACAACCATAAAATGGAGATAACAACTAAAGACATTACTACTGGTGCAAAAAAAGCTACTTTAAAAAATATATTTCCTTTACGTTGTTTATTCACTATTAAAGCCATTCCTAAAGCAGCTCCCAATTGAACCGGAATAATCCATACAACGAACTTAGCTGTATTCCAAATACTTTGCTTAAATATTGGGTCTGACATCAATTTTTTAAAATTATCTAATCCAACAAATTGTCTTGCATCGGGTGTTAACAAATAATAATCTGTAAACGCATAATAAAACATCATTCCAATAGGTATGAGTAAAAAGATAACTAATAATATAAGTGCAGGACTTAAAAATAAATAACCTAAAGCATTCTGTTTTCTATCATTTTGCTTTCCCATAATCTCTCTCCTTTAAAATCAAACAGGCAATTCGTAATATATTCTACTAATTACCTGTTCTTATTTTATCTCTTTAATGAAACATCTATTGCTTGCTGCATCTCTTCAGCTCGTTGATCTGCAACTTTTTGTACATCAGGGTTTTCATCAAAGTAACTTAAATCTTGTATTGCTTGTTGGAAGGCTCTTGAGACTTGAGGATATGCCACCACAACAGGTCTTGCATGGCCAGAAACTTGATTTTGCTCCATCAATACTTTCATGCCTTCAGAAACGTCATTTTTAATTAAATCAATTGTAGATTTTCTAATAGGTAGTACACTATTTGCTAAACTCATTATTTTACTTGATTCTGTATTTGTTGCATATAATATAAAGGCAGCAGCTGCATCTTTTTTCTCAGTCTGTGTTGTCATCGCTAATTGCCAACTACCAGTTGGTGATACTAATTTTTTAGTTTTATCAGATACAGGATAAGGTAAAATTCCATAATCAACATCTGGATAATTAGCTTCTAAATCTGCCATTGTCCATGAACCACTTAAATACATCGGATATTTTTGAGTTTCAAATCCTTTTTCCACCGGTGTAATTGGTACATAGTCTTTTTTTACTAAGTTCTGAATAAAAGATAAAGCTTCCACAGAATTTTTACTATTAAATTGACCTTTAGCTTCAGTTCCTTTGCTGTTTACCACGTCACCATCATTTGACCAAATAAATGGTGTATATGCATAAGTTAACATTTCATCGTTGCTTGCAATTTGCATATCAAATACTGGCGAATCATATTTCTTATGTAATCTAGATAAAATATCTTCTAATTCACTCCATGTCCAAGGTTTATCAATTGTTGGTAATTCTTCATCTTTAATGCCCGCATCTTTGAACATTTTTTTATTATAATACATTCCTACACTTGACTCAGAAAAACCAAATGCATAAAATTTTCCATCGTAAGTTCCTTGCTGTTTGATACTATCAAGCACATCATCCATGTCTGCATCTTTTAAATAATTATCTAAAGGTGCAATTACTTTAGAGTGAGCATATGCCGCAGTATTTGGACCATCTAAGGTTATTACATCAGGTAATGTTTTAGTTGTTACAGCTGCATTTACTTTATCTTCATATCCACCACCACTCCCACTACGTGGAATATATTCTGTTGACGCCTTATATTTCCCTTTGTACTCTTTATTAAATCCGTCAACAATTTCCTGCCAAGCTTTTCCTTCTGGTGTTTCATCTGAAAACTGTACCCAAACTTTGATACTTCCAGGATCTTTATCTTCTTTTTTGGTTTCTTTAGATCCCCCACATGCAGATACTAGACCCAATGTAGCAATTAACAACATTGAATATTTAAAAAGTTTCTTCATACTCTCTCCCCTTTTGAAACGTTTCCATAATGTCATAAATAAAAAATGGAAACGTTTCCTTTAATGCGTTAAATTTAACATCATTTTTCAATGATGTCAATATTTTTTTTTGTTGTATAACCTTCAACAAATTTCACTGGTAGCATGACTCGTTTTGGCACTTCATTTCCATTAATTAACTTAATAATGTTTTGGACAGAGACTTCGGCCATCTTATCTACTTGTTGTCTAATTGTTGATAATAAATAATTTTGATCCAGTGCCGTTTTAGAACCATCAAATCCAATTATTTGAATATCTTCCCCAACTTTTCTCTCTAATTTATCTAATACCTTAATAATATCTAAAGCCGTTAAATCATTAACAGCAAATATACCATCTATTTCAGGGTGTTCTATCAAAAACTGCTCAACTTGTTGCACAAAATTCACTCTTGGTTCGTCAACCATTAATTTTACAACAGATAGATTATGCTCTTCACAATATTCTGAAAAACCTTCATATCTCTTTAATGTTTCATTTTTATATTTTGATACACTTGAAATATATGCCGGATATTGAACTTTTCTTTTTATCAATTCAGAAGCTGCTATTTTTCCTCCCAACAAATTATCACTTGTAACATAATAAACATCTTCAGTAAAATAGCGATCAATACTAACAAAAGGTAAATTAGCAGATACATAATTATCAATGTCCGAATAGGTAACCCCAATAATTCCATCAACTTTATTTTGTTTAACCATTTGTATGTATTCTTTTTCTTTATCAGCTTCTCCGTTTGAATTGCATAAATAAAGTTTGTACCCTTCTTTGCTTAATTCCTCTTCTACATAGTACGCAAACTCTGAAAAAAAAGGATGCCATATTGTAGGGACAATAAGCGCCAAGGTATTAGTTTTATTCTTTTTTAACCCTCTTGCATACTCATTTGGTTCATAATTTAATATTTCGATTGCTGATTCAACTTTATCCTTCGTTTGTTCCTTAACTTTTATGCCATTTATAACTCTTGATACAGTCCCAACACCGACACCAGCAAGTGCGGCAACATCTTTCATCGTCGCTTTCAACTCATCATCTCCTTATTTCTCAGAATTATTGTAACACATTTCATAATGTTAGGAAACGATTCCATTTATATTGAACAAATATATAATTTACTTTTATTGTATTACCATCACTACCTTCAACTTAACGATTTATAATATATATCTTATTGATACAATTTAGACTTTGTCGTTTTTCAGAAATTCTATATTTGTTTTCATTAATTAAAAAAATATGATAAAATAGTGAGAAATCTTTGATTAGGAAGTGAACTATATGAAGAAAAAAACAATTGTACCAAAAAATTACCAATCTTCGTTGTCTGTTTATGACACACAAAAAGCGATTGGACTAACAAAACACTGGTTTGAAGAAGCGTTAACTGGAAGTTTAAAATTAAAAAGAGTCTCTGCACCATTATTTGTGGATACAACGTCTGGTTTAAATGATAATCTAAACGGTGTAGAAAGACCTGTACAATTTGACGTTCCAGCTTTAGATACTCCTGCAGAAGTGGTTCATTCACTAGCTAAATGGAAACGAACAGCTTTAAAACAATATGATTTTCATGTAGGAAATGGAATCTATACTGACATGAATGCGATTAGGCGTGATGAAGAGTTAGACAATTTACACTCTATTTATGTGGATCAATGGGATTGGGAACGTGTTATTTCAAGAGAGCAACGTAACCTAGATTATTTAAAACAAACTGTCCAACAAATTGTCAATGCCATTATTGAAACATCTAGTCGTTTGCATACGAAATACCCATCTCTATCTATTGAACTTGATAGCAACGTCTCATTTATCACAACACAAGAATTAGAAAATTTATATCCTGATTTCAATGATAAAGAACGCGAACAAGCTTATGTAAAAGAGCACCCAACAACATTTATTATGCAAATCGGAGATAAATTATTGAGCGGAAAACCGCATGATGGTCGTTCTCCTGACTACGATGATTGGCAATTAAATGGAGACTTACTATTTTGGCATGAACCACTACAAACTGCTGTCGAAATATCTAGTATGGGGATTCGTGTGGATGAAACTTCCTTAAAAGAACAGTTAGAAAAAGCCAACGCAACTGATCGGCTGAAATACCCATACCATCAACAAATTTTAGCAAATGAATTACCTTTAACAATTGGTGGTGGGATTGGTCAAAGTCGTATGTGCATGTTACTTTTAGAAAAAGCTCATATTGGAGAAGTGCAAGTATCTTTATGGGATGAAGAAACAATCGAAGCATGCCGAGGAACAATAAACTTATTATAACAAAAAAGCACTTTAGGAAAGTTTCCCAAAGTGCTTTTATTTTTTTCTAATTAATTCAATTGATTGATAAGAAGGTTTAGGATTAAGAAATGAGTTAACAGTTTGCCAATTTTTTTCATTATTTTTTGCCCAATAATCCATTACAGCTCCTATACAAATACAAATTGGAGATACTTCTTTATTGATAATTGATAGCTTGTAGTAATCTCCTTGAAATGATGTATGCTTATTCATCAACATCATTCGTTCTTTTAAAGAATACATTCGATAGGATTGTTTTCCAACATTAGCTAAAACTAACCAATTCAGCTGCTTTACTAAATAAATATCACGATTCAATGAAAATAATCTACCTAAAGAGCCAACTTTTTGTTGCCTATCATACAAATCAAAACGAGATGGAAAAGCATATGTCGTTTGTTTCACTGTTGCTAAAACATCCCCTTCCATGCTATACACCGATAGCACATCCCCCTTCACACCCCAACGTCCAACTAAAATATACACTGGTTTATCCTGAATATCTTTAATAACTGTACGAACATTAGCTGAAAGGACATGTTCTTTAATATAGTATGTCTCCATTGCTATCAACTTCCTTTAATCAAAATCGTCGCTCTAAAGGTTTTCTTCAATTGCTCGTAGTATTGCTTTACCTACACCGTCTTCAATATTTGTATCTGTTTGATACTTAGCAACTTCTTTGACTTTTTCTTCAGCATTTCCCATAGCAAAACTCACACCAGCAACTTCTAACATAGGTAAATCGTTAAAATTATCGCCAATTGTAAAGACGTCATCTATAGAAATGCCACGTTTTTCAGCGATATATTTTACAGCATTTCCTTTTGTTGCATTAACATGATTAATTTCCAAATTATTCACACCAGATGATGTCACATGAACATTCATTAATTTATGAAGTTTTTCTAAAGCTGGCTCAAATCTCTTAGCTCCCTCTTCATTAAACGAAATCACTTTTAAAATCTCGACTTCAGGATCATCAACTAACGTATCGTAGTGTTCTGTATAGTTAACAGGTAGCATTTTTAATTGAGTAGAAGCCATGGCAATCGCCATTTTAAACGTTAAATGAGGAATATTTTCAGATAAAAGAATCGCAAACTTTTCAATTCGTTGTGCTTCATTATTCGAATACACACCTTCTGTTGTCATTAGCTCATAATATAAGTCTTCCTCTTCTAAAATTTTCATAGCCTCTTTAACTGTTTCTTTTTCTAAACTAACAGTATGTAAGACATTATCAAACTCATCAAAGATTTGTGCACCATTACCAGTAATCATAGCACAGTGAATGCCCGCTTCATCTAAAACAGGCCGAGCTTCAGAGTAGCCTCTGCCGGTTGCTACCATAAACTCAATACCATTTTCTGCAGCTGTTTTTATAGCTTGTTTATTTAATTCTGAAATATCTAGATGGGATGATAAAAGCGTGCCATCCATATCAGATGCGATCAATTTAATCATAATGTTCCTCCTAGTTCTTTTATTACTGTTAGTGTACCATTTTTTTTTGAAAGATACATTTATAATAAAAAAATTATGATAAACTAAACAATAGAGGTGAAAAAATGTTAAAAGACTTAATTCAAACAGACTGGCAAGACATATTGCATGATGAGTTACAAACCGACTATGTGAAAAACTTAGAACTTTTTTTAGAAAAAGAATACCAATCAAAGACCATTTTTCCTGATAAACAAAATATTTTTAGTGCTTTAAACTACACTCCTTTTAGTGAAACAAAAGTCGTTATTTTAGGACAAGACCCCTATCACGGAGATAATCAAGCTCACGGACTTAGTTTTTCTGTACTACCAGGAACCAAGATACCACCCTCTTTGGTTAATATTTTTAAAGAATTAGCTGATGATTGTAAAATCAATACTCCTAGTAGTGGTTATTTAGTTCCTTGGGCAAAACAAGGGGTTTTATTACTTAATACAGTCCTAACTGTTGAAAAAGGAAAGGCTCATTCGCATAAAAACAAAGGTTGGGAAAACTTCACAAATTGTATAATAAAATCGTTGAATAAAAAAGAGAACCCTATCATTTTTGTTCTTTGGGGCAAACCCGCTCAACAAAAAAAACAATTAATTGACCATACAAAACACATCATTATCGAAGCACCACATCCTAGTCCACTATCGGCATACAGGGGGTTCTTTGGCTCAAAGCCATTTTCTAAAATAAATAATAGTTTAAAAGAAACCAATCAACCACAGATAAATTGGACGTTATCCTAAACTGTACTAATAAAATAAAAAAATCTGTTTTATTTTATTAAAAATTTATTTGGTGTTATTATGTTTTACCTAAGTTTTTTCGAAAAAACAGAACAAAATACTGTTCTTTTTGTTCATAAACATGATATGATAGACTTGTGAAAAAAGTATAAGAAAATTGGAGGATGTTTTCGTGGAACTATTTGACCAACTTAAACATAAAATTATTAACAAAAATATACGTATGGTTTTTCCTGAACCCACAGATGAACGCGTTTTAGGTGCGGCTGTTCGTTTAAAATCAGACAACTTAATTGAACCTGTCTTAATTGGTAAGCCTGAAGAAATCAAAGAATTGGCTACTTCTCGTGGTTTAAGTGTTGATAACTTAGAAATTATTAACCCTGACACTTACGAAAAATTTGATGAAATGGTTGCTGCTTTCATTGAACGCCGTAAAGGTAAAGCAACCGAAGATCAAGCACGTACTATTTTAAAAGATGAAAACTACTTTGGAACAATGTTAGTTTATATGGACTTAGCTGATGGTTTAGTAAGTGGTGCTGTTCACTCTACTGGTGACACAATTCGCCCAGCTTTACAAATCGTTAAAACTAAACCAGGTGTTAGCCGTACAAGTGGTGCTTTCTTGATGTTAGGTAACCGTGACTCAGAAAAATATATTTTCTCTGATTGTGCTATTAATATCAACCCTGATGCTCAAGCATTAGCAGAAATCGCTGTTGAAAGTGCTAAAACAGCTGAATTATTTGATATTGATCCTAAAGTTGCTTTATTAAGCTTTTCAACAAAAGGATCTGCAAAATCTGAAGAAGTAACAAAAGTCGCTGAAGCAACTCGTATTGCCAAAGAGTTAGCTCCTGAAATGTCTATTGATGGTGAATTACAGTTTGACGCTTCTTATGTTCCTTCTGTTGCGAAACAAAAAGCACCAGATTCAGATGTAGCTGGTCAAGCAAATGTGTTTATCTTCCCAGAAATTCAATCTGGAAACATTGGCTACAAAATTGCACAACGTTTAGGTGGTTTCCAAGCGATTGGACCTATCTTACAAGGTTTAAACAAACCAATTTCTGACTTATCTCGTGGATGTAATGAAGAAGATGTTTACAAATTATCTATCATTACTGCTGGTCAAGCAATCATGAATAAATAGTAAAAATAAAAACCAATGCCTTTTCTGAAATAGAAAATTGCATTGGTTTTTATTTATTTAGCATTCAAAGCTGCCATTGTAATATAATTATACGGCTGATTAAAATGCGGTAAAAAGAACAAATCCAATAATTGTAATTCATCTATCGTTAATTTTTTATGAATTGAAAGAGAAAATAGATGAATCAGCATTGAAACATCTTTTTCAGAACACATTTGTGCGCCTACAATTCGTCTTGAGTTAGTGTCATATACAATACGAAGTTTAACATGGTAATTATCAGCCATAAATGCCGGTTTTTGTAAATCTTCAAACTCAGTATAACTCACGTTTAATCCTTTCTTTTTCGCTGATTCAATAGATAATCCAGTCGAAGACATATTAAATCCAAAAATAGAAATAGCATTTGAGCCCTGTACACCTAGTGATGAAACGTCTCGTCCAGCTATGTTATAACCTGCTACCATACCACTTCTAATCGCATTTGTCGCTAACGCAATGTAATCGGTTTTTTGTAACGCATTTGAATAGATTGTCGCACAATCACCCACTGCATAAACAGAAGGGTTACTTGTTTGTTGACACTCATCGACAATATAAGCACCATTATGAAACAATTCTAACTGATTTTTACCTAATTCATTATTAGGTAAAAACCCAACTGCATTAATTACCATATCTACAGCATAATGACCTTTGTCAGTTACTAAATGTTCGATCTGTTTATTTCCTTGATATTCTGTCACACGCTCTCCAAAATGAAGTTCTATACCATTTTTTGCCAATGTATCATCCATTTTTTGGGAAAATGCTTGATCGTAATAACTTGACAATGAACGATTTTCGCCATCAAATAGCAATACTTTTTTTCCTCTTCGTTGTAATGCTTCTGCTATCTCAACACCGATATAACCTGCTCCAATTACTGCTACTCGTTGAATTGTTTCTTTTTCAGCAAGTTCATTCACTATTTTTCCATCATTAAATGTCTTCAAGCAATGAATATTTCCTAACTCTTTTCCAGGAACATTTAATATTATTGGCTTAGATCCTGTCGCTAATACTAAATTATCATAGTGTTCCGTAAATATTTGATGATTATCGTCAGAGCATGTGACTGTCTTGTTATAGAAATCAACTTTAGTCACTTCTGTATTTGTGTAAATAGTTGCCCCTTTTTTTCTAAATTCTGATTCATTTAAATAAAATAGCCCTTCATACGACTCAATTTGTTGTCCTACCCAAAGAGCTGTGCCACAACCTAGATAACTAAATTCTGCATTTTTTTCAATAATAACCACATCATGAGTATCAGAGTATTCTAACAGGACATTTGCTGCTGCAATCCCTGCATGATTCGAACCAATGATGATTGTTTTTTTCATCGCTTTCTCCTTTAATATAAAAAGCGGAACATCTCATCTCTTTTTAAAAGGATAATTTGCACCGCTTTATTTCTATTTTATCTCATAACGTTTTAGATTTCTGTTGGTAAAATGTTTTCTACTTCTGAATGAGGTCTTGGAATAACATGAACAGATAATAATTCTCCCACTCGTTGAGCAGCGGCTGCACCGGCATCTGTTGCGGCTTTGACTGCACCAACATCACCTCTTACCATTACAGTCACAATCCCCCCACCTACTAATTCTTTTCCTACTAAAGATACATTTGCGGCTTTAACCATTGCGTCAGCAGCCTCTATTGAACCAATTAGTCCTTTTGTTTCGATCATTCCTAAAGCATCTGATTTCATTATAATTTCCTCCTAAATTTTCTTTTATATTAATTTTTTTGAATCACAATGTTTGTGTTAGAACTTACACCAAGTGCATTGGCTTCTTCAACATCTATATGACATTCTAAGCCTGCGTTACTATCTACTCGTACGATAACTTCATTCAATACGCCGCCTCTAGCACCATCAAAAGCAATCGACACATTTTCTCCATCGACAACATCAAAACGCTTGGCATCTTTTAACGGCATGTGAATATGACGTTTTGCCACAACCACACCTGAAACCAACATCTTAGAGCCTTTTGGTCCAATCATGGTCACATCACCTGAATGATCTAGATCGCCAGATAATCTTAATGGTGCCTTTATGCCTAGTTTAAAACAGTCACTTTGTAATACTTCTACTTGTGTTTGCTTTCTCTCAGGTCCTAAAATTCTGACATTTTCAATCATCCCTTTTGGACCACAAATCATGATGGTTTCTTTGCATGCATACTGTCCAGGTTGAGATAGGTCTTTAAGTTTAGTTAAGTCATATCCTTTACCAAATAAACTTTCTACGTCTTCTCTAGATAAATGACAATGGCGATTGGAAATCCCTACTGGAATACTAAGATCTGTTGTCTGTGATTCTTGGGCGATTTTCTTTAATATTTCTATTAATAACTCTTCATAGTTTTCCATTTTTTCACTCATCTCTTTAATTAGTCCATGGTTGATAATATTTGTCGAACCACTTTAGTCAATGTTTCCAAATCACTTTCAGAAACATCTTTTATCTCTTGTTTTTCTCTACTTGTGTGACAAGTTATTTCTTCTTTAGAGCATTCATTCGTATATGGGTTAAATGTTTTATCATCACTGACTAGTGTTCGAACATCTTTTAATCCATACGCTACTTTTTTAATATTTAATAAATGTTTTGGCCCGACATTTTCAGAAACAGAACTTCCACCAAAGGTTCCACAGCCTAATGTAAATGAAATGGGTAATCCAGTTGAGATACCTGTTCCACCTTGGCTACCTCCAGTGTTAACTAAAATTCTTGAGGCAGGTTTTGCTGCGAACTTCATTACCATGTCTTTGTCATTCGTATGGATACTCATAGTATGTCCAATACCATTTTGTAATAGTTCAATACTTAAATGGCAAGCTTCTTCCCAGTTATTTACTACATAAAAACCTAATACAGTTGTCAGTTTTTCAAATGATAATGGGTAGCCTTTTCCTACACCTTCTTGTCGACCTATCAATACTTTTGTATCACTCGGAACAGTAATACCTGCTGCTTCTGCGATTACTGTAGCTTCTCGTCCAACAAATCCGGCATTCATGACATAACCATTTTTAAATAATAAGCCACATACTTTATCTGTTTCTTCTGGTGTCATAAAGTATCCACCTTGTGCTTTAAACTCACGAACAACATCTGCTTCATTTCCTTTTTCACAAATTATTGATTGCTCTGATGCACAAATAGTCCCATTATCAAATGTTTTAGACGCAATAATTTTTTCTACTGCTGTTTTAACATCAGCTGTTTTTTCAATGTAAGCTGGTGAATTTCCCGCTCCAACACCTAATGCTGGTTTTCCAGAACTATATGCTGCTTTTACCATTCCAGGTCCACCTGTTGCAATAATTAAACTGACTTCAGGTGCATGTAATAATTCATTTGTTCCAGCCATAGTTGGAATAGTCGAACAACTTATAATGCCATCTGGAGCTCCTGCTGACACAGCTGCTCGATTTAGCATTTCAGCCGTTTTTTTCGTGCAGTCTAGAGCTGATGGATGTGGTGAAAACACAATAGCATTTCGCGATTTTATTGCAATCATTGATTTAAAAATCACTGTTGATGTAGGATTGGTTGATGGGATAATTCCTAATACCAATCCTACTGGTTCAGCCACATCAAATGTTCCTTTGGCTTCATCCTCTGACACAATTCCTATTGTTTTTTCATGTTTTATCTCATCATATAAAAGAGTTGATGCCGCATGATTCTTATACATTTTATCCATTACTTTTCCAAAACCTGTTTCATCAACAGCTCTTTGTGCTAAGTTTGGTGATTGTTGACTGATTACTTGAACCATTTTTTGTAAGATTTGATCAATTTGCTCTTCTGAAAAAGTCGCTATCTCATTAGCGGCTACTTTTCCTTGGCGAGCTAAATCTCTTGCTTCCTGTATGGATTTTAAGTCTTTATCAAATATTTCCATTCAAACTCCTCTATTCATTGTTTATTAAAAACTCACTTAATGCCTCAACTAATTTTTCTTTGCTTGTTTTATAAAGTTCTTTTCTAGCGATACTAAAATCTATTTGATGTTTGGCTAGTTTTCTCAAATCGACTACTTTCATTTGAGTCAATTGACTGACTAGCTCCTCTTTATTTTGGTAAGTAATCTGCTCTAATTCTAAAAAGGCAAGATCTAATGTGTTTTCTATTTTTTCTTCAATCTCTAAAGGTGTCATCAACTCATCTTCACTAATGAATCCATCATTATCTATCACTTCTTCGATATTCTCACTATCGATTACAACAGGCTCTTTCTCATCTATAAAAAAGTGAGTATCCACTTCTGTCCTAGCTATCACATGAGATGAAACTAATGAATCAAGTGATAAATATGAAAGATTCGATTCAGCAGCACTCACAGCTGTGGTTACTGCCGAAACATCACCCTTAATTAAAATAGAGGTTAACCCACCGCCTACTTTTGTCACGCCAACTAGATGAATGTCAGCTGACTTTAACATCGTGTCTGATGCCACAATAGTTGCCAAAAGACCTTTTGTTTCAATCATTCCAAGAGAGTCATTCATCAGTTAACACATCCTTTTAGTTGTATTTTAAGTACCATTGTTTTCTTGATAATCTTCCAATCAATGACTTCATTTTTAGGAATATGTAATAAGTCACCTATGGTTAAATTTGTCTTTCCTTCATTCAAAGTGGTATCAAATTCACCAGAAATAACATAATAGAAAGACTCCTCTAGTTGTTGTTCAATAAAGTGAGTATCTTCTAAAGATAATAATTCAATAACTGCTGTCCCATCAGTTGAGTGCATCACTGTTTGACAAGTAACACCCTCTTCTTTTGTCGGAAATTCTTGTGATTTGATGCTCTCTTTTTTTATAATTTCTATTCCACTTGAGTCTTTTTCAAGAATAAATGGTGTTAAGAGATCCCCTGTTAGTAAACTTTTTAATAAGATCACGAGTGATTCCTTACTCCACTCACCAGTCATCAGGTCTGGTAAATCCAATGTTTCTTTTTCAACTTTAAATGTCATAGCATATTCTTCAGCTAAATCATGTGCTGAAGGGGTTACAATCGTATTCTCTGATATAGGAATGACTCGTTTATTCTCTTCATGAAGTGATTCAACATCACTGGCACAAATCAATTTTTTCATTTTGTCACACTCTCTTTATACAGACTCACAGCTTTCATCGATAATACCAATGACTGCTGCATCAACAGGAATCAAATCATCTTCTAACATACGTCTAGCTGCTGTCCCTGTTGCAATAATAACTCGATCACCAATTCCAGCTCCAATAACATCACATACAACCATTATCTCACCGTCTTTAACGCCTCCATTAATTTGAGCGAGCATTAACTTAAGTCCTTGTAACTTATCCGATTTGCGTGTTGCCCATATATTATCTATTAAGGTTGCCGTTACCATTCGTTATTCTTCTCTCTTCGTTTAATCTCATCAATCGCAGCGACAACGGAGGCTGTATCACCAAATATAGCTAATAAAATCATGTTTTGAGGACAACTTCCACGAATGTCTTCAATCGTCACGCCAACTGCTTTTTCAGCCACATCTGTGGCGCAAACCATCTCAATCAATTTTCCTTGTACTAAACCGACAGCACCTGGTTTTTCTAATTTTTCTTTTGAACTTTTTCGTCTATTTAAAATAGCCATTGTGTTCTCACCTGGTGATTTAATAATTCGACAATCCATTTTTGTGCCTCCTTACATAACTTGATTAGTACAACTCAACGCAATTCCTATGGGTGTTACAAACATAGGATTAATGGGCTTAATTGTTTTTATCCCTGTTTCTTTTTCAATAATTGTCTCGATTCCTTTTAAGCAAGCAGTACCTCCTACAAGATAGATAGCATTAACTTTATAACCATTAATTTGATTTGAAATAATGGATGCTATTTTTTGAATAACAGGTTTTACCACGATCAGTAATTCATCATGATGCGCTTCATTTCGTTTGTATTTATCGGCTTGTTCAAAATTAAATTTATAATTCCCAGCAATCACAAGTGATAAATGTGTTCCACCTGTTGCTTCATCGGCTACTTTCACTACTTTTCCATTTTCTAAAATAGCAATTCCAGTTGTTCCTCCACCAATATCAACCACAGCGCCATCAGTTATATTTAATAACTGATTGGCAGCTGTTGGCTCATCTAATACCTTGGTTAATTCAAACCCTGCACTTTGAACCACATTTTTAATCGCACCACCATCTAAATCATCTGTTCCTGGTGGTAGTGATGCTGCTGCATAAACAAGTGTGGTTCCAAGTTTTTTTTCTAAATCTTGTTTTAATTCACTGACGATATCTACAGCACCTACATAGTCAACTACCATTCCATCTCTTACAACATTGGCGTATTGATAAGCACCTGCAACAGGCTGATAGTCACTATCTAAAACCACCAAAACTATGCAAGCCGTTCCTAAATCGACTCCTGTATAATAGATGTCAGACTTACTTTTTTTAGGTGTTTTAATAACCGTTTCAAATGTTTCGATAAACTTATTACAATGTAATGTCATTTCGTTTGTCATCTATACCTCCAACTATCGTGTCAACTATGTCTACCAGCTCGCGTATCACTTCTCTAAACCCATGACTAAATTCAGGAAATGTTCGAGCCATCAAACAAAGTAACCCATAGACTTTTTGTAATTTTACTAGTAGTGGCCCTTCCAAATTAACCACATAAGAAGACACATTCTCGCATACAGGAAAACGATCATCAGATGTTTCTTTTGATTTTTCTTCTTGCGACAGCATATGATTAATTGATGTTTCAAGTAATAATATACGATGCGTTATCTTATGTTTAATTTTTTCACCAAGAAAATAGGCTTCTAATATTTCTGAGGAAAGAACTTCTTTATAGCCAATCCATTCTGTATTAGTTGCTTGTTTCACTGATTCAGGCTCATTGTTTACGATATCTTTTTCTTTTTTAATCGTCACATCAATTTTTCGATCTGATAAAAATTGTTTTGCTTCTGGTGTTAATTTTTGATGTTTCTCTAAAACAAATTGATTAAATGCTTTTTTTTTATACATCATACGTAGGTCTTTTTCTGTAAAAAAATACATTTAATACCCACCTCTCAACAATTTACTATAGATATTTTCTAAATCAGCTTGCTGAGGTTGTCTAGGATTGGTTATCGTGCATTGGTCTTTCATTGCTTTTTGAGCCATCTCAGGAATAGCTGAGATAAAATCATCTTTATCAATCTCAAATTCTTCAATAGTTTGAGGTAAGTCTAGTTGTTTCATTAACCGTTGTAGTTTAGAAATAAAAGCATAGACTGTAGATTTTTTCGTACCAGATCGTACCCCTAAAACATTTGCTATTTGATAGTACGTCTCTAAATTAGATGTTTCAAAATCATTATCAAGTTCTGCGTTATAAGCAATAACATGAGGTAATAACAGCGCATTCGCTCGTCCATGTGGGATATGAAATTTTCCACCTAAAGCATGAGCTAAACTATGACATATTCCTAAAGAGGCTTCATTAAATGCAATTCCAGCTAAACAAGAGGCATTATGAATCATCTCTCTTACGATTAAGTTATCTCCATCATTGTATGCCTTAACTAAATCATTCCAAATAATCTTGATTGCTTTTTCACTATTGGCATCGGTAAAGTCATTTGCTTTAGTTGAGGCTAAAGCTTCAATACAATGAGTAAACACATCAATACCAGTATCTGCCGTAATGTTTTTAGGGACTGTTAACACAATTTTTGGATCTAATATGGCAACGTTTGGAATCATTTTTTTATCTACTAACGCATACTTACTATCCGTTGATGGATCAGATATCACTGAAAATGATGTGACTTCGCTCCCAGTTCCACTTGTTGTTGGAATACAAACCAGTGATACATCAAGTGTTTGCTTAATCATTTGATAAATATAACGAATGGCTTTGGCTGCATCCATTGCAGAACCTCCACCAAGAGCAACGATACTATCTGGCTCGAAAGATAACGTAGAGACCAATCCTTTTGTTACAATATCAATCGTTGGATCTGGAGATATATCTGAAAAAATCGTGTATTCGACACCACTTTCCACAAACAGGCTCGTCATTATTTCTACTTTTCCACTGTTTACCATGTAAGGATCACACACTATTAATACTTTTTTTAAGGAAAGATTTTGTAATTCACTTAAAGAATCTGTTCCTGAAATAATATGGGTTGCGACTTGAAATTCATTTAACAACGTAACACCTCCTTTCTAACAATTTATTTTTTACTATGTATTTGAATCATGTCTTCTAAATCAAATTCTGTTTCTAAATTAAGCTGACACCAGTTTGATGACAACCCTATTTTTTCAATCACGGTTCTAGCATATTGTTGTTCTTTTTTTGAAAACTCATCACCCACACTTGTGATAATCCCCATAACTGGTACGCGAAAAACCTTTGAAAAATTAGGTGGGTAACTTATTTTCTTACATTGTATAGGGACTAAGAATAATGCGTAGCTAGCTGATTGTTGCAATGCAATAATGTGCTTATGCATCCACGGACTTTCTAAATAAGTATTAGGTACAATAATCGTTTTATCGGTATATAATACATTAGCTACTTTTTTTATCGGTGTTTGTGATTGTTCAATCCCTTGAGCAATCACTCTTGTCCCACTATTTTTAGGTCCTATAATAAGCACACGTTTTTTCATGTTCGTGTCACCTTAACAACTTCATAGTTCAATGTTTGCTTCAGTGTATTGACCACTGTTTGCAAAGCTTCCTCTACACTTTGAACATCTCCAGAAATCAAGACAGATCCTGTAAAACGATCCAAAAACCCAACTTGTACATCGGCACTTTTTCCTGCAATATCTGCTGCGATAATTGCTGTTTCAAAAGGAGAAATAGTCAAAATACCAATGGCTCCTTCATTTTCAATACCTAGAGACTCATAAATTTCTTCTATGGGAGAAGCTATCACATGAGCTAAGGTGACTTGTTTTCCTGGGACAGATTCTTCTATTACTCGTTTAACCGTATCATCTAACAAGTCAACTCACTCCTTTTTAATCACTCTCATCACTTAATGTCGGACCACTTTTACAAAGAAATCATACTCTTTAATCCAACTTTCAATTTGGTCTAACTCCGCATCAGTTAATGATGGATCGCCGTCTACTGGATATTCCATACCTAATTGGCCATATTTATTCACACCTAATTTATGGTATGGTAATAAATCAATGCCTTTGAAGTTAGGATAATCTTTGTAAGGTAATAAGAAATTAATAATCTGCTCAATTTCTGGTTTACTATCATTAATCATTTTCAACATTGGCATTCTAATATGAACATCATGCCCATCTTCTAATAATTGTTTTAGATTTTCTAAAATTCGTTCATTGCTAATACCTGTTAGTTTATTATGTTTCACTGGATCCATATGTTTTAAATCATATAAAAATAAATCCACATAATCAGCAATTGCCATCAATCGATCCATTCGTGAGTGTCCACATGTTTCGATTGCTGTATTAATGCCGTCTGTCTTACATGCTTGTAATAACGCAAGTGCTGCTTCTGGTTGAGCAGTACACTCACCACCACTCAATGTCACACCGCCACCAGATTGTTCATAAAACTCATCATCTTCATGAATGATTTCCATTACTTCAGAAATAGAGCGAATCTCACCTGTTATATTCAACGCAGACATTGGACAAACTGCCACACATTCTTGACATCCTGTACACGCAATATCACGATTTACTTGGTGATTTCCTTTTTCATCAATATAATGAATTCCAACTGGGCAAGCATCCACACAAGCATGGCAATCACTACAAATACTTTCTTTATACATGACTTGAAATTTTCGTTCTAACCCTTCTGGATTAGCACACCATTGACATCTTAAAGGGCAGCCTTTAAAAAATACAATCGTCCGAATGCCAGGTCCATCATAAAGACTATATTTTTGGATATTAAAAACCATAACCTGTCTTTCGACTGAATCTATCAATTGATTCACCACTTTTCTAACTTATTGCTAAAATTTTGTTATCATTGTACGGCTGATAATCTCATCTTGAACGTCTTGACATAATTCAACGAAGAATGCACTATATCCTGCCACACGAACAATCAAATCACGGTATTGTTCTGGATGTCTTTGTGCATCTAGAAGGGTTTCATTATCAAGGTAGTTAAATTGCATTTCGCCATTTCCTAACACGCTCGCTGTTTTAAGTAATGTAATTAAACTATTTTCGCCTTCTTCTGTATCTAACATACCTGACATAATTTTAAAGTTGTGAACCATTCCCATATTCATTGTGTCATTGGCCATTTTAGAAACAGATTTAATAATCGCTGTAGGTCCCTTGAAGTCTGCTCCTTGTGTTGGGCTGATACCATCTGATAATGGAATCCATGCTTTACGACCATTGGCAGATGCTCCTGTCAACTGACCTAAAGGTGTGTTGTTTGAAATAGATAACGTTCCGTGACATAATTCTGAGAATAATGTTTTGTGTTTACGATGTTCTTTTTCTGTAAAGTGAATAAGATCTGCTGCAATTAAATCTGCATAGTCATCATCATTTCCATATTTTGGTGCATTTAAGCAATCTGTTCTAACTTGTTCATAACCAACAAAGTCTGCTTTTAGTGCTGTATTTAGTTCTTCAAGTGTGTATTTTTTCTCTTCAAAGACTAATTTTTTAATAGCTGCCATTGAATCTGCATACGTTGCCAATCCTGACCAAACCACACCAGGACCAAAGTTATACATCGCCCCACCACTTGATACATCTTTTCCATTTTCCATACAACCTTCATACATGATTGACATTAACGGTTTTGGTGCTAAATCTCGGTGAACACGTTGAGTGATAACCGTTGCGATGGATGATAATTCTGTCACATATTTGATTTGCTCTTTAACAGCTTCTTCAAATTGTTCATATGTTTTATATTGTGATACATCGCCTAAATCTGGACAAACTTGTTTACCATACCATAAAGGAACGCCTCTATTTAATACTAATTCAATACAAATTGGCCATTGTGTATAAGCTGTAGAAGTCCATTGATAAAGTCTTCCTGCTTTTTGCGGTTCGACACAACCCATCAAACAGTAATCACGTGCATCTTCAATCGATACACCTTTAGCTAACATCATCTTGATATGTGTGTCATCAAAATGACAGGCAGGGAACCCAATTCCAGCACGAACAACATCCACAATTTTTTTCAAGTATTCTCGAGGTGAGCGATTATGAATACGACAAGCTAATGATGGTTGGTACACTTTTACATGTCTCACAGCATCCATTAATAAATAAGTTAAATCATTGGTTGCGTCGTAGCCTTCACGAGTTACTCCGCCCACGCACATATTGACAAATGGTTGATAACCAGCAAAGAATTTAGAACCACCTTCACTTGTTATCCACATCATTTCTGACATTTTAATTAACATACAACCCGCTAATTCGAATGCCTCATATTCACTCATTCGACCTGTTTCGATATCATTTTTAAAGAATGGGTACATGTATTGATCCACTCGACCAATTGACATACCTGTTTGATTTTCTTCTACAACAAGTAGAGATTCAATGGTCCAAACGGCTTGAATTGCTTCCCAGAATGTTTCAGGTTTATGAGCTGGTACTCTCGCATTAATTTCTGAAATTTTTTGTAATTCTTTTTTACGTTGTGGATTCGTTTCTTTTGCTGCAAGTTGTGCTGCGTATTCTGACAAGCGGCGAGCGTAAATCATTACGCCTTCAGCTGTTTCAATGATTGATTTATAGAAATAAATTTTTTCGATATCTCCAGGATTGTCATAACTTAATTTATCTAATTGTTCTTGCGCTTCTTTTTGAACATCAAGCATCCCTTTTTTCATTAAGATGACATCATAACCAGGATTAGAATCTCCCCCACCGTTTAATGCGTGATAAGAGCAATCTGATACAAATGATTCACCAGAAATTTCCCAAACACCTGCTTCTCTAAATTGATCTTCACAGTATTCATCAATTGATTTGCCTTTCCAAAATGGAAATAACTCTTCTTTCATGATGCGTTTGTCTTCATCAGAAATATAAAATGGATCCTGTGGTCTACTAGAAATAGTATCAATTTCTTCTTCCATCCAACGCCATGCGATATCTGGTGAAAAAGATCCAGCTCTTGGTGCGCCATTTGGTGCACCAACAATTAATTCATTGTCTTGAATCACTAATGGTGCTGTCTCACAACTTTTCTTAAATGATTTTGAACGCAAAATATTTTTAGGCATTCCAGGATTTTCTCTAGCTATTTCGGTCATGACGCGCGCTTTATGAGTTGTGATAGTCGGTTTTTGTTTTAAATAATTTTCTTTCAACGCTTCTAACCTAGGTGTAACACCATTTGGAATCTCTGTGTGATTACCGCTTACAAAAGTTAAATCAACTGAATCTGTTTTTGTAATATCATCTGATACAGAAGCAAACATCTTCATCAAGGCTTGCTGTTCTTCTGTACTTAATTCTTTTGTTGCTTCAGCCAATTTAGCTGAAAATTCTTTAATATCCATCTTAATTCCTCACTTTACATAATGTTTTAAGCTAAAATTTTTCGTAAAATCTCTTCTAACATTTTTTCATGTGATTCTTCCTCAACACTGCTAGTATGTTCAACATACTTTGTTGAGTGACTAATTTCTCGCATATACGTTAAATCTGATGCTGTGATGTTTTTAGCACTAATACCTTTACCAGTTGTTAAACCACCTAATAAACAAGAAATTGATAACGTTGAATCAATTCCCATGCTAGCTAAGGACGACGGTGAATTAACGATCATTCGTCCGACAGGTTTCTTTAAGGCAAATTGGTTTAATATTTCTATATTGTTTGAATGGATCGCTATCGTATGACCGTTATTTTTTTCCCTTAATAACCGAATCGATTTTTCGCAGGCATGCATCCAATCAGGTTCTAAATAAAAAGCAATCACTGGGCATTTCATTTCATTAACAAAAGGATCTAGCTCATGCACATAATTTTTTTCCGATACTAGAATGTTGGTACTTTCTTCAACAGAAAAATGAGCCATTTTAGCTAATTCTCTAGCATTTTTACCAACGCATATAGGATTAATGCCATTATTTTTAGGCTGTAACAGATTAAGCAACTGATGTTCTTCTTCTTCAGATAGAAAATGAGCCCCTTTTTTTTGAAATTGTTTTTTCACTTCACTCGCGATGCTTTGTTCAACAATTAAATATTGTTCTGAACCTGGTAACATCCCGTTATCTAGCGAACGACTGTCTATCACTGACTGTACGGCATTTGAAATATTAGCTGTGTGTTCAATAAAAACTGGTGTTCCACCTGTTCCTCCATAAATCATCGGCTTTTGAGTGTTAGTTGTGTTGGTTATTTTTCCGGCCGAAATAATCATAGAAGTGTTTTTATGTGTCACTATTTCTAATATTCCACTTTCAGAAGTGGTCTCAAGACATGTGATACAGCCCACTGGCAAACCATATTTTTCACAAATATCTTTAACACCATTTACAATATGAATGGTTGTACGATAGGCTTGATTATCTGGAATAATAATAGTACTATTTCCCGATTTAATGCCGATAATAAGACTATATAACGTGTTTAGGACGACATTATTTTCAGAAGGGAAGGCTACTACCACTCCTAAAGGCACACCTACTTTTAAAATATTCCCCGCAGAATCTTTTAAAAGCTCTCCAATACACTGTTGGTCGGGTAACTCTTTTTTTAATTGTGATAAAAAAGTATTTAATAACCATTCCTTGTCTTTTTTACACCCACGTTTTGTTTCATTGACTTCCATGTCTACAAAGTGTGCTAACTCAATTGTTATATCATCTATTAATTGATTAATGATTTTATCTAAGTAACTTTGCTTATAATCTTTAACTAAAAATTGAGCATTCCTTGCGTTTTCTACAAGAATTCTTGCTTCTTGGATTGATAACAGATCTTTGTCTGCTCTACTCATCTAAACAGCAGCTCCCTCCTCTTGAAGCGGTTCATCAAGTAATTGATAATACTGAATGATTTTATTTAAATCCATATGTGGTCCAGCAATCACTACCGAGCTATAAACTTCCGCTCCTAGTTTTTCTACTGCTGATGTTCCAGCTTCTACTGCTGCTTTACACGCAGCAACGTCACCTTTTACAATGACTGAAATATACCCTGATGCAACATTTTCATATCCGACTAACTCAACATCTGCCGCTTTGCACATGGCATCACACGCTTCTAGTACAAATACCAAACCAAATGTTTCGATTGCGCCAATTGCTTCAAAACTTTGCATCTGCATCCCCTCCTCTTTATCCATCAATACTGTGAACCGATACAATTTTTCCGATTGCTTCAATAGGTCTTGGCATGACGTTATGTGCTGTCAGTGTCCCAATTTCTTTCGCCGCTCTTGCCCCAGCTTCTACTGCACTCTCAACAGCCGCCACATCACCTTTAACCATGATAGTAACTAATGTCGATCCGATATTTTCATATGAAATTAATTCAACGTTGGCTGCCTTTAACATTTCATCGCATGCTTTTAATGCAGGCACTAAGCCGATTGTTTCGACTAAACCTAACGCTTCTTGGCCTCTGTATACCAAATTCAATCCCCCTTATTATCCAATTCACAAGTTATTAGAAAACATTATCTGTATGCCTTATTAACATATTTATCCACTGTTTTTCTTCCCTCTTCAGTAATGATGTAATACATCAATAACTCATCATTTCCATCAAGATTATAACTATCTAACTCAACTAAACCATTGGCTTCAAGTGCCATAAGGTGTTCTGAAAACAACCTTTGATTAAATTGTTTTTCTTCACCATATTGTGATTTCAATTGTGCCATCACTTCTTGGACATTATATTTTTTTCTATCGTACATTTGATTTAAAACAGCTGTTCTTGCAGGTAAAAGCATATTACGCTTCCCCCTTTCTGAATAAATCAAGTGGGTTCATTGTCACTAAAATAGCTCCCATAACAATTAAAATCGATCCAACAATCATCGTTGGTGTCAGTGTATCTCCTAAAAATAGAACACTAAATATGACACCCCAAAAAGCGTAAGTAACATTTAATGACATTCCAACGGCCGTTCCAACCATAGCGTTTGCTTTATACCAAGTTAAAAATGAAACCCCTGCACTTAATCCTGAGAAAATCAACCAAATAACTGGTGTAAAAGCTGATAGTGTATTAAATAATAAGTCTACTCCACCAATAATTGGTAAAATAAAAATAATCACTACAAGTCCTGAAACTAATTCTCGTAAATTTACAGCAACATCTGTGTCGATCATCGCGCCACCAAAACTTGAAAACACACCTTCTAATCCCCAACATACTGCAGCAACTAATGCACAAATAATTCCTAGTGTAAAGTTTGGTGCGCCTTCTGGAGCCACCATATTAATTGTAATAGCACCAAATACACAAATAATCATACCTATCACAATTCTTAGTGTTGGTTTTTGTTTTAAAAAGATCCAAGAAAATAATGCGCCAAACAAACTACAAGTTGCTGAAATTGGAATAGCGTATGCTCCTGCTAATGCTAATCCAACAAGATACGCACCATTTGCAATCGGGCCACCTAATAAAAATCCAACGACTAACATTTTGCCTGGTTTTGTTTTCACCATACGAATAATTTCTTTTAATCTACCTTCTTTAGCGTTATAAAATAATAAAAAGATTCCGGCAAAAAAATCATTTAACCCTGAACAAACAAAAGGAGCCGCTAAAATACCAGCTGCACTGGTTAAAGGATCATAACCACTAGCTACCACAACAAGAGTTGAATAAATGGCATAAGTAATACCTGATATTAATCCATTAGTAATCCCTTTCATTCTAAATTTTTTATTCACTAAGTTCATCTTTGTATCTGCGGATGAACATACCATGTTTTTCTGAGTTTCCATTAATGTACCCCCTTAATTTAGTTGTTGTTTCTTAATGGTAAAATATTTTCAACTTCACCATGTGGTCTAGGGATAACATGTACAGAAAGAAGTTCACCTACACGTTCTGCAGCACTTGCTCCAGCATCTGTAGCAGCTTTAACGGCTCCAACATCACCTCTTACCATAACTGTTACTATACCGCCTCCAACAAATTCACGACCAACTAATGATACGTTTGCTGCTTTCACCATGGCATCTGCTGCCTCGATTGAACCAATTAATCCTTTTGTTTCCACCATTCCTAATGCATCGTACTTCATCTTTTTTCCTCCTAGTGTAAAGCGTTTTCTTCTTTGTTTATAGTTATAATCTAGAACATCCCCTTAAGGTGAGAGTCAAACACATTTTTATGACTAATACACCAAACTTCCTGTACTACTGAGATCTATTTTTTCAGTTAACTAGAGTAATTGAGAATACTCTGTTAACCCACACACAAATATGATAATTTATATGCTTTTTTATTTTTAATCATTATTATTTATCTTTAAATAAAAAAATAAAAAACAACACAGATAATTGTGTTGTTTTTCACATTAAATAAATAAATAACTAGTTTAACTCTATTTTGTATTATGTTTTTCTACAAATATTTTTATTTTTTTTTTGACTCATAACAATTTTAAATTCAAAAAAATGGACATAAACCTTTATATTACAACGTTTATATATTTTTATAATACATGATTTTAAAAAAGTAAAACACTCTATTTAAAACCTTCCCCTAGGGACAAATTATGTTCAATAACACACTAATTGATATTCATTACCATATACTACGACAAAAAAAGAAGCAATTTTTAAGCTCAAGATAAAGATCTTGTGCCAAAATTACTTCTTAAAGATGTTACTTTTTCTTAGTTACTGGTACTAATAATTCGACAACAAATGTATCCGTATTCATTGTTGACCAATAATCAATAACAAAACGCTCATATAATTCGTTGGAGTATTCATAATTATTTTCTTTTGCCCAATCCAACATTTTCGTATATTGTTTATTAATCTGAGACAAATCTCCTATATGATAACTTGATAAAAAAAGTTTCCCTCCAAATGACATAGTAGGAACACTTGACAATAAATTATTAACAGGCTTTTGTAATACTTTCACTTTAGAAGCATCATTAGACATTTTTTCCTGACCATTTTCATAATATAAAATCACCGGTCCACTAATTTGACAATCAATCGTCTCTAAATAATTTACCCATGGAATATTAATCACAGCATCCATATAGTTTTGATGAAATTCTTGTTCTAGGTACACGTAATCAAAGGAATCAAAATATTTTATATTAACATTTTGAATATTATTTTCGATTGCTATGGAACCTTCCCTTAACAACTCGACCCATTCTGTGATTGCTAAGTAACTATTTTTTATACGCTGTTCTTCTTCTTTTAACTCTGATTGCTTTGTTAAAAATTTTGGTTCTTTATAAAAGCTATCCAATGTTTTTTGGACATTACCCATTTCTTGTAATTTAAAACCCATTTGCTTGTAATATTTAATAATAGGAATTAAATTCATCGTTTCTTCTTTGTAATACCTGTAACCATTTTTTTCACTAACATAATCTGGAATGATTAAACCTAACTTTTCATAAAAGCGTAATGTTTTACGGGAAACATTACACATTTTTGCTACCTCTCCAATCGAGTACATTCCCTTACAATCCCTTACATCACTCATTTGAATCTCCATTCCACACAACTAACACTATATAAACTAAATATACCATAAGACATTAAAAAAATGCCATCACTTTTTAATTATGTCATATTTTTTATATTATATTATTTTTTCTATGTTTTTAATTATTCGACATCCTTTTTTATTTTTCAACTCTACGATATACTTACAAACAAAGACTAGTAAAGGAGCTTTAATATGACGCTTTATTTAAAAGATGATACAGATACTCAATATTTTGGAGAAAGACTCTCAGAATTAGCACAGCCAGGAGATGTTTTTATTTTAACTGGAGAATTAGGTGCTGGTAAAACAACTTTTTCAAAGGGATTTGCAAAAGGCTTAGGTATTACACAAATGATAAAAAGTCCCACCTATACACTAATACGCGAATATGATAACGGAAGACTTCCTTTATACCACATGGACGTCTATCGCCTAGAAGGGGCAAGTGATGATTTAGGATTAGAGGAATACCTAGATGGTGAAGGGGTATGTTTGATTGAATGGGGAGAATTAATTAAGGATACAATAGATAACACATTTATCGAAATTATACTTCATAAAACTTCTGAAGACACCAGATTTATCACTATAGAAAACTATGGTGAAACTGAGCGTTATAACCAAATTAATGCGTTAATGACTGCACTAGAAGAGGATCAAAAAAATGACTGAATTTAATATTACACTTCGTCAGGCTATACCTGATGATGCAAAAAATTTAATTAATGCTATTAGCCAACTTAATCAAGAAACACCTTATCTCGTTGTTAGCCCTCATGCTTTAAACATGTCGCCAGACACTATGGCTCATGAAATAGACTATATTTATAATGCATCTAATCAATTTATTCTATTAGCCTTAAATTATAATGATATTATAGGAGTTGCTACTATTGTAAGTGATGATGATACTGCTTTTCAACATGTTGGAGAATTAGGAATTACTATAAAAAAAGAATTTTGGGGACTCGGTTTAGGAACTGCCATGATTGAAGAGTTAATCCAATTATGTTTAGATTACCAAATCACTAAACGTATTGAAATAAATGTCCAGACTCGTAACGATAGAGCTCTTCGTTTGTATGATAAAATGGGATTTTCTCTAGAAGGAATAAAAAAAAAGGCCTTTTTATCTGAACAAAATGAATTGATTGATATTGCGATACTGAGCTACTTACTACTTTAACTACTTTAAAAAAATAAGACTCAACGACTTCATAAGTGTAGTCGTTGAATCTCGTTTATCTTTTAGATGTTTTTTTCTTTTTGCGTTTTGGCTGATTTTTTTTCTTATCATTTGATACTTTTTTTGTGGCGGAATGATGTGTTTGTTTCCTACCGTGTGTTGAATCTTTTTTAGATTGGGAACGATTTGAGGACTTCTTCTTAGAATTTTTTTTCCCTGATTTTTTTTGACTTTTTTTACTAGAATCTTTCGATGATTCTTTTTCACGTGAATGTTTCGCTTTTACTTTATTTGATGCCTGTTTTTTCTTCCATAAAAACCACACGGCGCCTCCTGTAGCAATGACTGCTACAATAACCAGTATCCACTTTAAAATAGAAAGGGCTTGTTTTGTCTTTGTTTTTGTACTTTTTTCAGTACTTTCTTTTTCGTTCTGGTTAGAAGAAGCTGTATTAGCTATTTCTTGTGATTTGCTATTACTGCTACTCGTACTTGTTTCTTCGGTATTAGAGCTGCTTACTTTACCAGAGTCTTCCGTACTTTCTTTGGTCTTATCGTCAGACTCTTTCTTTTGTTCAGACTCTTTAGTTTCCTCTGTAGCAATGACTTTCCCCTTATCAAAGTCATACCGAACATCTGTTGATTTATCTCCTTCAGCATCTAGCATTCCTACCATTGCTTCTTTTGTTCCTTTAGGAATTGGTACCTCAAACTCTCCTTTATCATTTGCTACAATAGATCCAGCAAGATTTGTCAGAAAAATATTGGCATTTGGTGTTGTTTTTCCTGTTAGAACATTTCTTTCTTTATCATAAGTTAAATCATAAAGAAGCTTATCTGAACCAGATGAATAAGCTACCGTAGAAAAACCTAAGAATCCAAATACCAAGAATCCCATTATAACTAATTTTTTCCAATTTTTTAACATATTTTTTCCTTTCTAGTTCATATCAACCAATAGTTCAACTGGACAATGATCACTTCCAAATATTGTTGATAGAATATCTGCACTTTTCAATTTATTTTTTAATTTGTTTGACACACAAAAATAATCAATACGCCATCCTGCATTATTTTTTCGTGCATTAAAGCGATAGCTCCACCAACTGTAAGCACCCTCTTTATTAGGATAAAAATAACGATAAGTGTCAATAAATCCTGAATCTAATAATTGTGTAAAAGCATCTCTTTCTTGATCGGAAAAGCCAGGTTTTTTACGATTATTCTTCCAATTTTTCAGATCGATGTTTTCATGAGCAACATTTAAATCTCCACATAAAATGATCGGCTTTTCTTCATCTAGCTTTACTAAATATTTTTTAAACTGCTCCTCCCAATCCAAACGAAAATCCAATCGTTTTAATTCTGGTTGTGCATTTGGTGTATAGCAATTCACTAAGTAAAAAGTATCAAATTCAAGCGTTAATAAACGGCCCTCTGCATCAAACTCCTTAATACCCATACCTTTCTTCACAGAAATAGGTTCAATTTTAGTGAAAACAGCCACACCAGAATAACCTTTTTTTTCTGCATAATTCCAATATTGATAATAACCAGGTAACGCCATTTCAATTTGCCCTTCTTGTAATTTCGTTTCTTGTAGTGAAATAATATCTGCATCTATTTGCTTTATGTCTTCATAAAAATTCTTTTTCACAATTGCACGTAACCCATTGACATTCCAAGAAATAAACTTCATAGTCGTCCTCCTAAAATTATCTATAATTGTATTTTATCATAATTGCACTGAATATTGTGCTTTTTATCCGATTTATAAACAGAACGATATGATGAGCAATCATACTTTTTCAATAGATTTTATGTTAAAATGAAACCACTATAATTATTCTAACTAAGAGAGGGTATTAGCGTGACGACACAAACTATTGTTCAACAATTTCCGAATATAACTATATTAACAAATGAACCTTTATCACATTATACATATACTAAAACCGGTGGTCCTGCTGACTTTTTAGCATTTCCTACATCCAAAGAAGAGGTTCAATCTTTAATTAATTTTTGCCAAAAAAGTGGACTAGAATGGATTTGTCTAGGAAATGCCAGTAATTTAATCGTTCGAGATGGTGGCATTAAAGATGTTGTTATCATGTTAACTCAAATGAAACAAGTCATCATTCACAATACAACAATAGTTGCTGAATCGGGAGCAAAACTTATTGATGTGACTTATGATGCTTTAAAACATGACTTAACTGGATTAGAATTTGCTTGTGGCATTCCTGGAAGTATCGGAGGAGCGGCATATATGAATGCTGGTGCTTACGGTGGTGAGTTGGCAGATGTTTTTTACTCAGCTGAGGTTATTTTAGAAGATGGATCAATAAAGACCTTTTATAAAGAAGATATGACATTTTCTTATCGTCATAGCATCATCCAAACTCTAAAAGGAATTGTTTTATCCGTGACCTTCCATTTAGAGAAAGGACAACACACGGTAATAAAAGAAAAAATGGATGAACTAACCTATTTACGTGAATCAAAACAACCTCTTGAATACCCATCGTGTGGTAGTGTCTTTAAACGACCAGAAGGTTATTTTACTGGAAAATTAATACAAGACGCCGGTTTACAAGGACACATGATTGGTGGAGCACAAATTTCAGAAAAACATGCAGGTTTTATTGTTAATATAAATAAGGCAACCGCAACAGATTATATTACACTAATTCAATACATCCAAGACATTATTCTAGACAAATTCCATGTTTCTCTTGAAACTGAAGTAAGAATTATTGGTAGAAAACAAAAAGTGTGACATTGTTATATAACGATGTCACACTTTTTGATTAGGATAAATTGAGTCATTATTATTCATTAAATAAGAAGCAATAATAACAAAAAATGCATATGGCAATAATTCAAAACCAAATATTTCTCCTGCAATAAATAATGGAGCAACTAATGTATTGGTCGCACTGGCAAAAACTGAGGCGAAACCTAATGATGCGACAAATTCAACAGGCAACCCACATAAGTGTGCCAAAAGAACACCACACGTTGCACCAATCGAAAATAGAGGTGTCACTTCCCCGCCTTGAAAACCAATAGATAAGGTGAAAACAGTAAAGATTGATTTTAACAGAAAATCATATGAATAAACTGTCCCTTGGTAAAATGCTGCTTCAATCAAATTGCTACCAAGCCCTGAATATCTCCCCCGTCCAGCAATAATCAACCCCACCATTAAAATAACTGAAAAGAAAAACATTTTTTTATAAATGGGCCATTGTATCGATTGAATGAATAATTTTGTTTTTTCTAAACTAATTGAAAATAACCGTCCCACTAAACCAAAGATACATCCCAATAAGCATAACACTAAAATCAATCTGATAGTTAATTCTGGATACGTTCCTATTGTTGTAGAAAAAGCTGTTAAACCAAGAAATTGTGACATATAGCTTGACGTAACTGCTGCGACACTGGCGGAAAGAAGAGACTCAATTGATAAATAGCCTACAGCTAAAATTTCCATTGAAAAAAAAGTTGCTGCAATCGGCGTGTGAAATAATCCTGCAAATCCTGCCGCCATTCCTGTTACTATTATCATCTGTTGTTTTTTTTCATGGCTTGGTATAAATTTTTTCCAAACGTGTCTAGAAAACCAATTAGTAAAGGTTCCACCAATCTGAATTGCCACGCCTTCCCTACCAGCACTCCCACCGACTAAATGAGTCAGCCATGTACTAAGTGTAATAATTGGTATCAATCTAACTGGTATTACATCACGATTATTCTGCCCTACTTCAAACAATAAGGTCATTCCCTTACTACTTTCCTTGCCATAAGATTGATATAGCCATTTAATAAATAAACCTATAATCGGTAAGAAAAATATAAAAAACATAAAATATTGTACTCTAATATTTGTAACAAATAATAATACTTTACCAAAAATACATTCAAGTATACCTACAAAGATTCCGATAATCAATCCAAAAATCATCCACAAAATATGTCTTTTAACTTTCCCCATCTTCTCACCCTTCTTTTTACACAAAAAAAGCCACACACCAAAACTAGTATGCAGACATCATTAGCTAAACATGAATTTAGTTAATAATTTTTCAAGGAAACTTTCATTTCCGCTGAACTTAACCTTATTTTAAGCATTTAAATGGAAAATATCAATAGGATATTCTTTATATAAAGAAAGAAGGTATAATACTCATGGTGTTTTAATGTTTAAAAAGTCTAATAAAATTCATATAAAATAAATAATTAGGACACATTTAATTGATAATATCCAAATGTATTCGATTTTATTATTTTTTTAAGTAGGTTTAATAAGTTGTTTATTTTCAGTACGTTATATTCTATTTATCAGGAGGGTTCAAATGGCTTTATTATTAATTGAAATTGCTATCATGATAGCAACTATTATTTATGGTTTGATGAAAGGTGGTGCATTAGGTTCTGGTGTTTCTGCAATTGTTGCCCTATTTATCATGCTGTTTATTTTTAAACTTCCACCATCTTCTCCACCTGTTACAGCTGTTCTTATTATTATGTCAATTGGCATTGCTAGTGGAGCATTACAGGCATCTGGTGGAATGGACTACATGATTCGCGTTGCCACTAAAATTATCCAACGTTTCCCGAAAGCGATTACAATAGTTGCACCTCTTGTTTGTTTCTTGTTTGTTTTCGGTATGGGAACAGCAATGATTGCACTATCTCTTGAGCCAATTATTTCAGAAACTGCTTTAAAATCTAAAGTCAATCCAAAAGGTGCTTTAATATCATCTGTTTTGGCCTCAAACATGGCATTACTTTGTAGTCCAGCATCATCATCCACTGCTTATGTCGTAACATTATTAGCTGCATATGGTATATCTTTAGGTACCTATTTGTCCATTGCACTACCTGCTACATTATTATCCATTATTATTTTAAGTATATTACTTACTATTGTTAATAAAAAATTGCCGTTTGATGAATCAATTCTAGAAGATGTAATTATTGAAAATGAAGAAAAAGAGTTAAGTCCTGCCGCAAAAAAATCTACATTAGTATTCTTACTCTGTGTTTTAGCCATTATTATTTTGGGACTATTTCCCAGTCTCTTACCAGAGTATAATGTAGATGGAAAACCAATAAAAATTGCAACTGCTGACTTAGTTCAGATGTTTATGTATTTGTCTGCTGCAATCAATATCATGCTCTTTAAAGTGAAATCAAAAGATATTTTACATGCTCCAGCTACTGCTAACGCTTTAGGAGCAACCTTAATTGTATTAGGTCTTGGATGGGTTGGTTCAACTATCTTTGGCGCTCCAAAAAATCAAGCTGTTTTAGTGTCAAGTGTCGGACAGATACTAGCTGACTATCCTTGGGTTATCATCTTTATCTGTGCGTTTGTTGCGATGATTATTGGGGCTCAAACGGCCGTTGCAGCAATTATTTTCCCATTAGCACTGACACTAGGGATATCACCAATGTTACTTATTATTATTGTTCAGTGTCTAAATGTTAACTTTGTGATTCCAGCACAACCGACGTTGTTACTTGCAGTTGAATTAGATAGAACTGGGCGGACTAAGGTCTTTAGTTTCATCATACCAGGAATAATTATAACCGCACTTTCTATTGCTCTATCTTATGGTATCACACTATTTATGTAATCATTGAATATTAGGAGGATATACTATATGTATAAACAAATTGAAACATTAATTAATCAAAAACAACACACTTATTTCCAAACAAGCGATAAAATTTGGGATATTGCCGAAACAAAATTCCATGAAAAAGAATCAGCAGACGTGTTGATTAATGTATTAAAAGAAGAAGGATTTAGCATAGAAACAAATATTGGAGAGATTGACACAGCATTTGTTGCAAGTTTTGGAAATGAAGGTCCTGTCATTGGATTTTTAGGGGAATATGATGCACTACCTAGCATGTCTCAAAAAGCAGGTTCTACACAAAAAGAAGCAAATCCGGATACAGAAAACACAAATGGACATGGCTGTGGACATAATTTACTTGGTACAGCTTCACTTGCTGCTGCAATTGCGACCAAAGATTATATTACAGAGCACAATATCCCTGCGCAAATTAAATATTTTGGTTGTCCTGCTGAAGAAGGCGGATCTGGAAAAACATTTATGGCAAGAGCTGGTGCTTTTGATGGATTAGATATGGCGATTTGTTGGCATCCAGGAACAGATAATGCCATTTGGGGTGTAAAAACACTAGCTAATATCCAAGCAGCTTTTGAGTTTAAAGGAAAATCAGCTCATGCTGCAAATGCTCCAGACATGGGACGTAGTGCACTTGATGCTTGTGAGTTGATGAATGTCGGTGGAAATTACCTTCGTGAACATGTGACACCAGAAGCAAGATATCACTATGCGTATATGGATGCTGGGGGTGTAGCTCCTAGTGTTGTCCAAGATCATGCAAAACTTTTATATTTAATTCGTGCACCAAAAGGAAGCCAAGCAAAAGAAATTTATGATCGTTTATGTAAAATTGCAGAAGGCGCGGCTCTTATGACTGAAACAGAAGTAACCGTACATTTCGACAAAGCTTGTTCAAACTATATTCCAAACGTTGTGTACTCTCGCATTATGGGAGACGTGATGATGCATTATGGTGGACCGGAATTTGATGAGGAAGATCAAGTATTTGCTAAAGCAATTCATGATACATTAACTGAAGAAGAAAAACAATTTAGGATGGTTCCACCGGCTACACCTGTTGAACAAAAAGTCTTAAAAGAAAATGTGGGTAAAGTATTAGCTGACTATGTTTATCCATTCAATGAGGTATTAACTAACGTTACCCTTCCTGGTTCATCTGATGTAGGAGATGTCAGTTGGATTGTCCCAACGGTTCAATGTATCGTTGCAACAGAAGTTCAAAATACCGCCATGCATACATGGCAATGGGTTACAAACGGAAAAAGTGGTATCGCTAAAAAAGGAATGATTCAAGCAGCTAAAATCATGGCAGCAACAGCTGTTAAAGTGCTTGAAGAACCTGAGTATATTGATCAAGCGAAGGCTGAGCTAAAAAATATAACAGATGTAACGCCTTACGTGAATCCAATTCCAGCAGACGTAAAACCAAATAGTTTAGCTTTCTAACCAAATAAAGGTGAAGCAATTAATTTTGCTCCACCTTTTTTATTATTTAATTTTAACAATCGTTCTTCCTGAATGCGTTCCTTCTAATAATTGTTTCGTCACTGGAACGATATCCTCTAACGAGATTTCATTAGCTATAGTCGCGTCAATCATCTCTTTTGTGATACTGTCTTTAATTGTATCCCATAACGCAGATTTTTCTTCTGTTGTTAATTGAACTGAATCAATTCCGAACATGGTTACACCGCGTAAGATAAACGGTAAAACTGTCGTGCTAAATTTAATACCGCTTGCATTTCCACATAGAGAAATTCCCCCACCGTATGAAATTTTAGGTAGTATTGCTTCTAGTGTTGCCCCACCAATCGTATCAATGACATAATCAAATAATTGTTTTTGTAATGGACGAGTATTTTCAAGTATTTCTTCGGTACTAATAATATGTTGTACGCCTAAAGAATCCAAATAATCCGTCGATTTTTTGCGTGTTAATGCGGTGATATTGTTAAATCCTTTAGCTTTTAATGAATTAATCGCCATACTTCCAACTCCACCTGTTGCTCCGGTTATTAAAATACTGGACTCTTTGTTTTCACCTAAACCAACAGATTCTAGACGATGAATCGCTTGAGCGGCTGTTATTCCAGCTGTCCCAACAAACGCAGCTACTTTTAAATCTAAATCTTGTGGCACAACTTGAATCCATTCACCTGGAATACGTGCTATTTCACTAAAACCTCCTGTGTGACTTACCCCTGTCCCTTGACCAGTTACAACTACTCTATCGCCAACAGATAATCCTTCGTGAGTTGTTTCTATAATAGTTCCTGAAAAATCGATACCAGGAATCATAGGATATGACCGAATAACTCCCCCATTTTTTATCGTTGCTAAGGCATCTTTATAATTTATCGCTGAATACTCAACTTCAACCAGTGTGTCTCCTTCTGATAATCTGTCAACTGACCAATCTTCTATACTTGAGATAATGCTATCATCTTTTTCACTAACAATAAGTGCTTTGAATGTTTTATCCATCATTTACATCGTCTCCTCATCTCTTTAATACACTTAGTTTATCATAAAAAAACAACAAATTGGGATATCAAAAAAATGAATTGATTTGTTGAAAATCATCTTGTATACTACCATCAGAAAGTAAACTAAAAGTTTAATATAAATAAACATCTATCATTTTAAGTTTAGTATATATAAACTATTAGACTGGAGGTGTTGACCATACTTATCGGGAAAAAAATTAAAAACTTACGAATACAAAAAAATTTAACACAAGAAGAATTAGGAGAACGAACAGATCTCACAAAAGGATACATTTCTCAATTAGAACGAGATTTAAGCTCCCCTTCTCTAGAGACATTTTTCTCCATTTTAGAAGTATTAGGTGTTTCTCCAAAACAATTTTTTGATGAAAAACATCAAAAACAACAAGTCGTCTATCCTAAAGAAGATCAAACCATTCACCTTGATGAAGATAAAGGATATGAAATAAATTGGTTAGTTTCTGACTCTAATGAAAATGAAATGGAACCTATATTATTAACTCTAGAAAAAAAAGGAGAATACAAAGAATTTGAACCATCACAATCCGAAACATTTGGTTATGTGTTACAAGGAAAAATCTATGTTACCATAGGTGAAGATACCTATATTGCTTCAAAAGGTGAAAGTATTTATTACCAAGCACTCAACCAGCACCAAATATCTAATGCTCACGATGGAGTTAGCAAACTCCTCATTGTTGCAACAAATTCTTATTTATAGTAAAGGTGGGAGAAAATGAGTCACACAATTATTGAATTTAAAGATGTCGTGAAAGAATACGACGACACCACTGTATTAAAAAAAGTGAGTTTTGAAATCGAACAAGGAAAATTTTATACCTTATTAGGTCCATCAGGATGTGGCAAAACAACGATTTTACGTTTGATTGCTGGTTTTAGCGAACCAACATCTGGAGAAATTTTATTTGATGGAAAAGTGATTAATAAAGTTCCTGCAAACAAACGTAAAGTAAATACTGTATTCCAAGATTATGCTCTTTTTCCTCATATGGATGTTTATGAAAATGTGGCATTTGGGTTAAAAATCAAAAAATTACCCAAAGAACAAATTGATGTAAAAGTACGTGAAGCTCTACGTTTGGTTCAGTTATCTGGTTTAGAAGAAAGACAAATCAGTGAGATGTCTGGTGGGCAAAGACAACGTGTGGCAATCGCTCGTGCGCTTGTAAATGAACCTGAAATTTTACTATTGGATGAACCTTTATCTGCTCTTGACTTAAAATTGCGAACAGCCATGCAATCAGAGTTACGTGAACTACAAAAGCGGTTAGGCATTACCTTTATTTTTGTTACTCATGATCAAGAAGAAGCTTTAGCTATGAGTGATGAAATTTTTGTTATGCATGATGGGAAAATCGAACAAAGTGGCTCTCCTTCTGATATTTATGATGAACCGATTAACCGTTTTGTAGCGGATTTTATTGGAGAAAGCAATATTGTAAAAGGGGTTATGATTGAGGATAACTTAGTTGAATTTGTCGGAAAACAATTTGAATGTGTCGACAGTGGTATGAGGGAAAATGAGCCCGTTGATGTAGTAATGCGCCCTGAAGATATTTCCCTAGTACCTGTCGAACAAGGAAAATTAAAAGCGACAGTTGATACCTTATTATTCAGAGGGGTTCATTATGAAATTTTCTGTATTGATTCTGAAGGAAATGAATGGGTGGTGCATTCAACTAAGAAGCCACTTGAAGGACAAGCAGTTGGTTTATTTTTTGAACCAGAAGACATTCATGTCATGCGTTTTAATGAATCAGAAGAAGATTTTGATGCCAGATTAGAAAGTTATGACGACTAAGGAGGGTTGATAAGTGACACAATCAAAACGATTCTATACTATTCCCTATTTTTTATGGATAGCTCTATTTGTTATTGCACCAGTAATTTTAATTATTTATCAATCATTTTTTGATATTAATGGGCAATTTACTTTAAGTAATTACCAACAATATTTAACAAGTAAAACTTACTTGAGTATGACCTTTAACTCATTATTCTACGCTCTACTTATTACCTTATTTACACTAGTGATTAGCTATCCAACAGCTTATTTTTTAACAAAATTAAAACACAAACAACTGTGGCTCATGTTAATTATCTTGCCCACTTGGATTAACTTGTTGTTAAAAGCTTATGCGTTTATTGGGATTTTTAGTATCCATGGTGGAATCAATAATTTTCTAGATACTGTTGGTATTGGGACGCAACAACTTCTTTTTACAAATTTTAGTTTTTTAACCGTTGCGACCTATATTGAAATCCCATTTATGATTTTACCTATTTTTAATGCCTTAGAAGAAATTAACCCTTCTCTTGTGTTTGCCAGTCGTGATTTAGGCGCGAGTAATTTTGAAACATTTAGACGTGTCATCTTCCCACTATCTTTAAATGGCGTAAAAAGTGGTGTGCAAGCCGTATTCATCCCATCACTTAGTCTATTTATGCTAACTCGCTTAATTGGGGGAAATCGTGTGATAACACTTGGAACGGCCATCGAACAACATTTCCTTGTCAC
The DNA here is from genome assembly GCF_022604695.1 of Vagococcus sp. CY53-2. Lineage (NCBI taxonomy): Bacteria > Bacillati > Bacillota > Bacilli > Lactobacillales > Enterococcaceae > Vagococcus > Vagococcus sp. CY53-2. Next base: position 57,296 of record NZ_JALAHP010000002.1, on the reverse strand, counting down.
ACAAAACTGGGGGATGGGCTCAACTATTGGTGTCGTTCTGATTATCGCGATGTTTATCATTATGATGCTAACCGGCGAGAAGAAAAAGAAAGGAGCGAAGAAAAAATGAGCAACCATAAATTTAATTGGAGCCATCTCTATTTGATTTTAGTTTTCATTATTCTGTACGCACCTATCTTTTATCTAATTTATTATTCATTCAACGCCGGTGGAACGATGACATCATTTACCGGATTTACGTTAGAACATTACCGAGCTGTCTTTGAAGACACCAGGTTAATTGGCATTGTGATAGACACGTTCTTACTAGCTTTTCTATCTGCTTTAATCGCTACTATTATTGGAACGTTTGGTGCAATGGGGATTCACTACACCAAACAACGTGGCGTACGAAATACATTACTAAGTTTAAACAATATTTTAATGGTGTCTCCTGATGTTATTATTGGGGCAAGTTTTTTAATCCTATTTACTTTTCTAGGGACTTGGTTTGGGTTTCAATTAGGTTTTATGTCTGTACTACTCTCTCATATTGCTTTTAGTATCCCGATTGTCGTTTTAATGGTCTTGCCAAAAATGCAAGAGATGAATCCATCACTTATTGATGCTGCACGAGATTTAGGAGCAAACAACTGGCAGGTACTAAGACAAATTATTTTACCTTATTTAACACCAGGAATTATTGCCGGATATTTTATGGCATTTACCTATTCATTAGATGATTTTGCTGTGACGTTTTTTGTAACAGGGAATGGATTTAGTACTTTATCTGTTGAAATCTATTCTCGTGCTAGACAAGGGATTAGTTTAGAAATCAACGCTCTTAGTGCTCTACTCTTCCTATTTTCTATTTTGTTAGTGACTGGGTATTACTTTATCAGTAAAGACAATAAACCAAAATACAAAAAGAAAAAAACACAAAAAATAGGAGGTAAATAAGATGAAGAAACTCAATGCTCTTTTTTCAGGTATTCTTCTTATCATTGTCCTTCTAGCTGTTACTTCTTTTAATCTTGAAAAAAACAATGGTGCCTCTGGTGGTCGTGTATTAACTATCTATAATTGGGGAGATTACATTGACCCTTCGCTAATCAAACGATTTGAAAAAGAATATAACTATAAAGTCATTTACGAAACCTTTGATTCGAACGAAAGCATGATGACCAAAATCAAACAAGGTGGAACAGCCTATGATTTAACCATTCCCAGTGAATACATGATTCAAAAAATGGTGAAACAAGATATGCTCATTCCGCTTGATCATTCTAAAATCAAAGGACTAGAAAACATAGATAGTCGTTTTTTAAATATTCCATTTGACCCTAAAAACAAATTTTCTATCCCCTATTTTTGGGGAACATTGGGAATTATATACAATGATGAATTCGTTAAAGAGGGTCAGATTAAACATTGGGATGATTTATGGAATCCCTCACTAAAAAATAATGTGATGTTAATTGACGGAGCTAGAGAAGTCATGGGATTGGCTTTAAATAGTGACGGGCATTCATTAAATAGTAAAAATGATAAACAACTAGATAATGCTTCAAAAAAATTAGATGGACTAAGTTCCAACGTCAAAGCGATTGTAGCTGATGAAATCAAAATGTACATGATAAATGGTGAAAGTGCTGCTGCGGTCACATTTTCTGGTGAAGCTGCTAGTATGCTAGAAGAAAATGAGCACTTGCATTATGTGATTCCAGAAGAAGGCTCTAATCTTTGGTTTGATAATTTTGTGATCCCAAAAACAGCAAAAAATATTGATGGTGCGTATGATTTTATTAACTTTATGTTAAAACCAGATGTCGCTGCTCAAAATGCCGAATACATTGGTTACTCTACGCCAAATAAAAAAGCGTTAAAAATATTACCTAAAGAAATTACAAGTGACCCACAGTTTTACCCAAGTGACAAAATTATCGAGCACTTAGAAGTGTATGAGGATTTAGGACAAACCTATTTAGAACGCTATAATGATCTATTCTTAAAATTTAAAATGTATCGTTAAAGATAGGATTTTTTCCTATCTTTTTCTTTATTCAATAAAATCTCTAAAGTAGGTGCTTAAATTGTTTTATATTCGCTCTTTTTTCATGTATAATCAAACAAATAGAATATTTTGAAGAATTGGAGGTAGTCAATGGAAATCATCGAAAAAGCCCCGGCAAAAATAAATTTGGGACTTGATGTCCTATTTAAACGTGATGATGGGTATCATGAACTTGAAATGATTATGGCAAGTGTCGATTTATCTGACCGCTTAATTTTAAAACCTATTTCAAAAGATGATATCATTATCAAAACAGACAATGGCTTCCTACCAGTAGACCGTAAAAATAATATTTATCAAGCAATTGATATCATGAAAAAAACATATGGGTTCACTCAAGGTGTTGAAGTAAATTTAAAGAAAAACCTACCCGTTGCAGCTGGTTTAGGTGGAGGTAGCAGTGATGCTGCTGCTGCGTTTAGAGGGGTCAATCGCTTGTTTGATCTTGGTGCGACATTGGAAGAAATGGCAGAATTATCCGTTCCCATTGGCACAGATATTCCATATTGTCTTTATGGGCAAACAGCTCTTGTGACAGGCGTTGGTGATTGTGTGAAACCACTATCTCATCCAATGCCACAGTGTTGGATTGTTCTAGTCAAACCCAAAATCAGTGTATCCACTCCTCGCGTGTTTTCAAAAATACAAGTTGACTCACTTTCGCATCCAAATATAAAAGCTATATATCATGCAATAGAAAACCAAGATTACCAAGAAATGATTCAACATTTGGGGAATTCTCTAGAATCTTACACGATGGAAGTTTTTCCTATTGTTAAATATGTTAAAAATAAAATGCTAGAATTCGGAGCAGATGCAGCCGTCATGAGCGGCAGCGGTCCTACCGTTCTTGCGCTTTGTAAAAAACGTTCACGAGCTGTCCATGTGGCAAATGCTTTAAAAGGATTTTGTGATGAAGTGTATTTAGTTAGGACATTAAACAGATAAGAAGTAGAAACTATCCTGCTTTTTATCTGTTTTGTTATGGACAACCGATTAACTATTCTTGCTTTATTTTGACACAAGTGTTATGATTCTTTTGGTTTTAAAACGTAATACTTACGATTAAAGGAGGTTACCATGAACTATATTGATGTCAAACACCTCACATTTTATTATGACGATGAACCCGTCCTAGAAGACGTTTCTTATACAGTCAGTCCAGGAGAATTTGTCATATTAACTGGTGAAAATGGTGCGGCAAAATCAACATTAATCAGAAATACATTAGGGTTATTAAAACCTGATGAAGGAGAAGTCTACATCTCTCCTACCAATATAAATGGCGATAAATTAACAATTGGTTATATTCCCCAACAAATTGCTTCTTTCAATGCTGGATTTCCTAGTACTGTTTTAGAATTTGTTCAATCAGGCCGTTTTCAACGTGGAAAGTGGTTTAAACGATTAGATACTATTGACCATCAACATGTTGAAAAAGCACTGAACTCTGTCGGTATGTGGGATATGAGAAAAAAACGGATTGGTGATTTATCTGGTGGGCAAAAACAACGCGTCTGTTTAGCACGCGTATTTGCAACTGATCCTGATTTGTTTGTCTTAGATGAACCAACAACAGGTATGGATGAGTCATCTCGTAATGATTTTTATAAACTACTTCAACATAGTGTCAAAGAGCATAATAAAGCGATTTTAATGGTGACACATGATCATGAAGAAATCAAAGAATATATGGATCGACATATCCACCTTGTTAGAAAGGAGGAAACTGAATGGAGATGTTTTCATATGAGTTCATGAGGCGAGCATTAATCGCTGCTTCCATGATGGCAGTCATTGCACCATCATTAGGTGTCTTTCTTGTGCTACGTCGCCAATCGCTCTTAGCAGATACTCTATCCCACGTCTCTCTTGCCGGGATTGCACTAGGTTTTTTCATTAATGTTAATCCAACTGTTACCACATTAATTGTCGTAATTGCTTCTGCTTTTGTTTTAGAATATATTAAAAACTTATACAAATCGTATTCAGAAGTATCTACTGCTATTTTAATGTCTGGCGGATTAGCTGTAGCCTTAGTATTGATGAATTTGACTAAGGGTAAAAATTCCATGAATATTCAACAGTATTTATTTGGTTCTATCGTGACCATCAATTGGCAACAAGTAAAAATTTTGGCAATTCTTTTAGTCATCATTGTTGGACTATTTTTAGTTTTAAGAAAACCAATGTATGTGTTAACGTTTGATGAAGATACAGCTCATGTTGATGGACTACCAATCCATGTGTTATCTATGCTATTTAATGTTATTACAGGTGTTGCTATTACCGTCATGATTCCTATTGCTGGTGCCCTACTTGTTTCAGCCATTATGATTTTACCAGCAACCATTTCAATGAAGATTGGAAAAACATTCTCAACTGTTATCTTAAGTAGTATCGTTGTTGGGTTTATCGGTATGACATCAGGACTAATTACTTCATACCAACTAGATACACCACCTGGTGCAACTATTACATTAATTTTTATTGCCATGTTTATTCTAATCAATTTACTAACTAATGTTCGTAAAAAAAACAGACAGATTTCCAAATAATCTGTTCGTTTTTACGAACATTTTTTATTTATTTTTAAAAATACTTTGCTTTTTTGGAATTTAATACTATAATAGTTTATATTACTTAAATTTAACTTTAAAAGGAGTATCTTAATGAAAATAAAACGAAGTGAACGATTGATTGATATGACTGCTTATATCTTAAATCATCCCCATACATTGACTCCTCTGACTTATTTTGTTAAAAAATACGAATCAGCGAAATCTTCAATTAGTGAGGATTTAACGATTATTAAAAAAACGTTTAAAGAACGTGGTTTTGGTATACTTGAAACCGTTGCTGGAGCAGCTGGTGGCGTTATCTTTACACCGTCTATCCCGTTTAGTGAGTCAAAATCGATGATTGATTCTTTATGTGAACGATTATCTGAACAAGATCGCTTACTTCCTGGTGGGTATGTTTACTTGTCAGATTTGTTAGGGGAACCTCAACTGCTAAAACAAATTGGGCAAATTATTTCAACACAATATGCTAATAAAAATATTGATGCCGTTATGACGGTAGCCACAAAAGGTGTCCCTATTGCGCAAGCTGTATCATACTACTTAAACGTACCATTTGTCATCGTTCGACGTGATTCAAAAATTACTGAAGGATCAACAGTTAGTGTCAATTATGTATCTGGATCGTCTGAGAGAATTGAAAAAATGGAGTTATCTAAACGTAGTTTGAAACGTGGCTCTCGAGTATTAGTTGTGGATGATTTCATGAAAGGTGGCGGAACTGTTAATGGTATGAAGTCTTTGATTGAAGAATTTGAAGCAGAACTTGTTGGTATTACTGTTTTTGCAGAATCTACTTTTAGTGGTCGTCGTATGGTAGAAGATTATACCTCACTTATTTGTGTAAAAGAAGTTGACACAAAAACTAAAAACATCACAGTTGTACCTGGAAATTACTTTTCAATTATGGAAAAAAAGGACTAGATAAAATTAAGGGCTTGAATATCAAGCTCTTTTTTTGTTAGAATAAAGTGTTTAAAACTACACTTAAGGAGTGTCAATAACGTGAAAAATAGATATGCTATTATTTTAGCAGCAGGAAAAGGCTCTCGTATGAAGTCATCATTATATAAAGTATTACATCCTGTTGCTGGAAAACCCATGGTTGAACACGTATTCGAACAAATTGAACCATTAAATACAACAGATATTGTAACAGTTGTAGGCTATGGTGCTGAAAAAGTCCAAGAGCAATTAGGTGAGCGCTCAAAATATGCCTTACAAACAGAACAGTTAGGAACAGGTCATGCCGTTTTGGCAACAGCTGATTTATTGAAAGATAAAGAAGGGACTACCTTGGTAATTTGTGGTGATACTCCTCTACTAACAAAGGAAACATTAACAAAATTAGTCAATCATCATGAACAACTAAACGCAAAAGCAACAATCCTCTCTGCAGTTGCAGAAGACGCGACTGGATATGGGCGTATCATTCGAAATGACGAAAATTTAGTCGAGAAAATTGTTGAACAAAAAGACGCTTCAGAATCAGAACTCGCTATAAAAGAATTTAATACGGGTACTTACTGTTTTGATAACCAATTTTTATTTAATGCTTTAACAAAAGTTGGAAATGATAATGCTCAAGGAGAATATTATCTACCTGATGTCATTAGTATTTTAAAACAACAAGGTGAAGTCGTGACTGCCTACACGATGGGATCTGAAGAAGAGTCTATGGGTGTCAATGATCGTGTTGCCTTAGCTAAAGCAAACCAATTAATGAAAAAGCGAATTAATGAACAGCATATGAGACAAGGCGTGTCATTTATTGATCCGGACAATACATACATTGAATCAGATGTGGTTATTGGTGCAGATACTGTTATTGAACCTGGTGTCATGATCAAAGGTAACACTATTATTGGTAACAATTGTGTCATTCGTTCACATTCAACCATCATTGATAGTGTCATAGGTAACCATGTAGAAATTAAATCTTCAACCATTCAACAATCTAATATTGGTGATTATTCTGATGTAGGTCCATATGCCCACCTAAGACCTCATACTGACTTAAAAGAACATGTCCACATTGGAAATTTTGTTGAAATAAAAAATGCTTCCATTGATAATGGATCAAAGGTTGGTCATCTAACTTATGTGGGTGATGCCACCTTAGGAAAAGATATTAATATTGGTTGTGGAACGGTCTTTGCTAATTATGATGGTAAAAATAAACATCATATTACAGTTGGAAATCACGTTTTCATCGGTAGTGGGACTATTTTAGTTGCCCCACTAACTGTTGAGGACAATAGTATGACAGCGGCTGGTTCTACTATTACTAAAGATATCAGTAAAAATGACTTAGGAATTGCTCGTTCTCGCCAAGAAAATTTGAAGAATTATGCTAAAAAATTACCATATAATAAATAATTATTAATCAAACACTTGATTTATTAGTAGAAAATGTCTACTATTTGTATGTAAGTGTATACTCAGTTAAAACAAGAAAGTGGAGGTCCTCATGTCTAATCATTACTTTGATCCAAAGTTAAAAATCTTTTCGTTAAATTCAAACAAACCGTTAGCACAAAAAATTGCAGATGCAGTTGGTGTGGAACTTGGTAAGTCTGAAGTAAGAAAGTTTAGTGATGGTGAAATTCAAATCAATATCGAGCAAAGTATCCGCGGTAGTCACGTATACTTAATCCAATCTACAAGTAACCCAGTAAATGACCATTTAATGGAATTACTTATTATGATTGATGCTCTTAAACGTGCTAGTGCACAAACTATTAATATCGTTATGCCTTATTACGGCTATGCAAGACAAGATAGAAAAGCACGCTCTCGCGAGCCAATTACATCTAAACTTGTTGCGGATATGCTTGAAACAGCTGGAGCAACTCGTTTATTAACACTAGACTTACATGCTGCTCAAATTCAAGGATTTTTCGACATTCCGGTGGATCATTTAATGGCTGCTCCTTTACTTGCAAACTACTTCATCGATCATGGTTATGAAGGTGATGATGTCGTTGTTGTATCACCTGATCATGGTGGTGTCACACGTGCTCGTAAATTAGCAGAACATTTAAAATCACCAATTGCGATTATTGACAAACGTCGTCCAAAAGCTAACGTTGCTGAAGTAATGAATATCATTGGTGAAGTTAACGGTAAAAAGTGTGTTATTATCGATGACATGATTGACACAGCTGGAACAATCACTTTAGCTGCTGAGGCTCTTAAAGAAAAAGGTGCTACAGAAGTTGTTGCTTGTTGTACACACCCTGTTTTATCAGGACCAGCAATTGATCGCATAAATAACTCTTCAATTGAAAAATTGATTATTACTGACTCTATCCTTTTACCAGAAGAGAAAAAATCTGATAAAATCGAAACAGTTAGCGTTAGTGAATTGATGGGTGATGCTATTAAACGTATCCATGAGAACAAACCGGTTAGCCCATTATTTGAAAAAAAACGTAAATAGAAAACCATGAGGAGTTTAAACTCCTCATGGTTTATTTTTTACCTTCAGTTTTCTCATCTTTTGTATCAGTTGCTACTTGGCTTGCTAATAACTGGCGAATATCTTTTAAAACATCCTCAGTTGTTTCGGCTTGTTCTTCTTCTTTTTGTTCTTCCTCTTCTCCTGGTTTACTCATTAGAGTCTCTGCTTTATTAACAGATTTAACAATAATAAACAAAACAAAAGCTGTAATCAAAAATGTAATAATTGCTGAGATAAGTTTACCATAGTCAAACGTTACACCATTAACTATAAATGTCAAACCTTTTGTTGCATCTTCTACTGTTTCTGCACCTGGAAATAAAAAACTGATAATTAAACCAATAATCGGTGTAATCATTCCATCAACTAATGCATTAACAACACTTGTGAAGGCCCCACCAATAATAATACCTACCGCCATATCTATCACACTTCCACGTGCAATAAATTCCTTAAATTCTTTTACCATCTATACCCCTCCAATCAATTTCATATTATATCAAATTTTTTTCAAGAAATCATTTATTATAAATTGACATGTAATACTGTTGTAATATATGATAATATATTGTAATCATGCATATCTATTGTTAGCATTACAATTTTGTTAAATTTTAATCAAAAATATAAAATTCAATGTGTTTTCCTATCTTACCATGCTTATTTTTGGTAATCTAGGGATGTGTATCGTCATGTTAGAAACACACTATTTGACGGTAATTAAAGGAGTTTTTTTATGACAATTAAATTAAATAACCAGGTAAATTTACATATTATTCCTACCAATAAATATAAAACTGTTCGTATTGTCGTTCGTTTCGCTACACCTCTTGATGCGATAACAAGTAGTAAACGTTCTTTACTTGCCAGCTTAATGGAAACAAATAGTTTAAACTTTCCTGATCAAGTAGCACTTAGTAAAAAATTAGCTGAATTATACGGTGCAGGGTTTTATGTTAGTGTGAATCGTACAGGGAATCAACATTATTTAAGCATTGGTTTGAATGTGATAAATGATAACATCGCACCAAATGGCGTGTCTATTTTAGAAGATTCTGTTGAATTTTTAAAGGAAATTATTTTTAATCCAAATATTAAAAATAATGCCTTTGATACTGAAACCTTTGCTCGTGAAAAAGAAAACTTAATAGTTGATATTGAATCAATTTTTGATGATAAGCAAACTTATGCTGCCATGTCTTTACAAAATCTTTTCTTTTCTGATAATAAAAATCAAAAAACACCAAGTTTTGGAGACATTGAACAAATCAAACAAGAAACACCTGAATCTATTGCTGAATATTATACTGACATGATTGCTCATGACAAAATCGATATTCTAGTAAGTGGCAATGTTGAAGAAGGCTATGTCGAACGTTGTTTTAAAAATTTTGGATTTGTAGATAGAGAAGAAATGAAAACCGATTTGTTTTATAAGCAACCTTTTAAAAATATTATCCAACAAAAAAGTGAAGTATTACCAGTTGTTCAATCTAAATTAAATATTGGCTATCACTGTGATGTTTATTATCATGATGACATGTATTTTCCATTAATGGTTTTTAACGGATTATTTGGTGGATTTCCACATTCTAAATTGTTCTTAAATGTTCGTGAAAAACATAGTCTCGCTTACTATGCAAGTAGTTCAATTGACCCTTTCCGTGGATTTATTAGTGTCCAAACTGGGATTGATAGTTCAAACCGTGAACGTGTTTTACGTTTGGTTAATGAGCAATTAAAAGACATGACTGCTGGTGAGTTTTCAGATGAATTACTTGAGCAAACAAAAAAAATGTTAATCAATCAATACTTACTATCATCTGATAATCAACGTGCTGTTGTAGAACAACACTATCTGTTCTCAAATGTTCCTTACGCAGATTTATCTCAAGAGGAATGGATGAAGAAAATGAACGCTGTTACAAAAGAAGATGTACAAGATGTAGCAACAGGAATTAATCTACAAGCAGTTTACTTCATGGAAGGAGGAAAATAACATGGAAAAAAACTATTATCCTTCTATTAATGAAACACTTTATACTGAAGTTTTACCAAATGGTTTAGAAGTGATGTTATTACCAAAAGAAGATTTCCATAAAACATATGGATTATTTACAACAAACTATGGCTCAATTGACAGTGAATTTGTGCCCATTGGACAAAAAGAATTCATAACTGTCCCCGATGGCATTGCTCATTTTTTGGAGCATAAATTATTTGAAAAAGAGGACGAAGATGTTTTCCAAAAGTTTGGACGACAAGGGGCTGCGTCAAACGCTTTTACAAGTTTTACTCGCACAAGCTACCTATTCTCAAGTACTGATAATGTGATGCAAAATATCGAAACATTAATCGATTTTGTTCAAAGTCCTTACTTTACAGAAGAATCGGTTCAAAAGGAAAAAGGGATTATTGGTCAAGAAATCCAAATGTATCAAGATGACCCAAATTGGCGATTATTTTTTGGTATTTTAAATAATATGTATCCAAAACATCCCTTACATATCGATATCGCAGGAACCATTGAAAGTATTGAACCAATCACTGCTGAAGATTTATATTTATGTTACAACACTTTCTATCATCCAAGTAATATGAACCTCTTTATTGTTGGTAAAATGAATCCTGAAGAAATGATGACTTTTATTAAAGAAAATCAAGCTGCAAAAGAATTTCCAAAAGCAGCCGAAATTAAACGTCATTTTCCAAAAGAAACAGCGGATGATATTGTCAAAGAAGATAGTATCACCCTATCTGTTAATCGACCTAAGGCTGTTGTTGGCTTAAAGGGACTGGACACACCACCTGTTGATGGATTTGAACGATTGAAATACCAAACAACCATTCAACTATTATTACAATTACTATTTGGTATGAGTTCTGAAAACTATTTAGCAATGTACAATAGTGGTTTAATTGATGATAGCTTTTCTTTCGAATTTTCGTTCGATCGTAGTTTCCATTTTGCCGATTTCAGCTCGGATACTGATGAACCTGAACGGTTTGCAAATCAAATTATCAATTATTTATTAAAATCTGAGGGCAGTTCTGAATTAACAAAACAAAATTTAGATTTGGCTAAGAAAAAAATGATTGGAAAGCATCTAAAATCTTTAGATTCCCTTGAATATATTGCCAATCAATTTAGCGGGATGAAATACGGTGATACAACATTATTTGATTTAGTGACTGTCATTAATAGTATTGAATTAAGTGATATTAAAGCCGTCCATCAGTCCTTTATCAGGCCAGAAGCATTAAGTCGTTTCTTCATTTATCCCGAAGAAAGGTAATAAAATAATGAACTATGTTTTAGTAACTGGTGCAAGTGGTGACATTGGTGAAGCGTGTGTAAAGCAGTTAGCAAAGAAAGGATATTCAGTCTATTGCCATTACTTTCGCAATGAACAAAAAATTAAGTCTTTATTATCTGATTTAATCTTAAAGTATCCAAAACAGGATTTCTTTGCTCTTCAAGCTGACCTAAGTTCTCCAAAATCTGTGAAGCAGCTAACAAAAGATATGTTTCAATTGCATGCTATCATTTTTGCTCATGGAGATACGGTATACAAATTACTTTCTGATACAACGCCTGATGAGATGACACATTTATGGCATACTCATGTTTATAATCCCATCAGGTTATGCCAATTATGCCAGCCAAAATTAACGCAACACTCCCATAGTCAAATTGTTTTTATCAGTTCAGTCTATGGTCTAATTGGCAGTTCCATGGAAGTTATGTATAGTACAGTTAAAGGAGCTCAAATTGCTTTTGTTAAATCTTATGCAAAAGAAGTCGCCTCGATGAACCTAACAATCAATGCAATTGCTCCAGGAGCTGTTGATACAAGCATGAATACGTTGTGGTCTAAAGAAGAAAAACAATCATTACTCTTAGATATACCACTTAATCGTTTGGCACAGCCAAAAGAAGTTGCCTCACTTGTTTCCTACTTACTTAGTGAAGACGCATCTTATATTACAGGTTCAACCATCCCGCTAACTGGTGGGTGGTCCGTTTAATAAAATGAGAAAGAAAGGTGTAAGCTCCCGTGGATACAATCGGTGAACAATTAAAACAGGCCCGTTTAGAAAAAGGGCTAACAATGGAAGATTTACAAAAAATCACCAAAATTCAGCGTCGCTACTTATCTGCTATTGAAGTAAATGACTTTGACGCAATGCCTAGTGATTACTATACGAAAACATTTATTAGACAATATGCTGAAGCTGTTGGTCTAAATGCCCGTCCCCTAATTCGCCGATTTGAAGGAAAGCCCGATGAGACACAAGAGGAACTACCTCAAACTAAGCCAATCAGGGGGTCTCGTAAAGAAAAACATCGTAAGAAAAAGAAAAGACAACCAACCTTTAAAGATTACTTACCAGTAACTCTTCTTTCTCTAGTTGTTATTGCAATTATTGGAACCATTATCTATGCCATGCGTTTAGATATTGCTAGTGGACCTTTAGTACCAAAACCTGAAAAGGCAGTAGTCATTGGAAGTGATTCAAAAGAGAATAAGGAAGAAAGTACCTCCCAGTCTAGTCCTACTGACATGACTGAAAAAACAAAAGATTCTTCTAAAAAGAAAAAAAATGATAGTAAATTTAATATTACCTCTGATTCCATTGATTTAGTAACTTACTCTGGTAGTAATGTTTCAAAACCTATTAAACTTGATTTCACTGCCTTAGAAGGCCCTGTTTGGATTGGTCTACAACAAAGCGGAACAAGTGCTATTTATTATCAATACACATTACAAGCAGGTGAAGAGATTAGCTCCATTGTTCCAGAAGATGCAACGGGGATTGATATTATTGTTGGAGCATCTAATAATCTATCTATTAAAGTTAACGATCAAGAATTAGCTTTCAATAAATCTAATCCAACAACTGGGAAAAAAATTATCACGATTAATTTTGATACTACTACTAAAGAAAATGAATAAAAAGGAAGGTTGTTTATAAATGAATTTACCAAATAAGTTGACAGTGATTAGAATATGTATGATTCCTTTATTTATCATTGTCGCTTTAGTCCCTAACTGGGGAATGATTGATGTATTAGGTAGTCCACTGTTGATTTCTCAATTAGTTGCTGCTATTATTTTTGCCGTAGCAAGTATTACAGATTGGTTAGATGGTAAAATTGCCAGAAAACATAATCTGGTAACCAATTTTGGGAAATTTGCTGATCCACTAGCGGATAAAATGTTAGTTATGACAGCTTTTATCATATTGGTTGGGCAAGGTCTTGCTCCATCTTGGGTTGTCGCTATTATTGTCTGTCGTGAATTAGCTGTTACAGGTTTACGCTTATTATTAGTGGAGGATGGCGAGGTTATGGCTGCCGCATGGCCAGGCAAAGTAAAAACTGCTACTCAAATGGTTGCTATTATTTTATTACTATTGGGTAATGTTCCATTTAGTGCAATTAATTTGCCACTTGATCAGATTTTCTTATATATCTGCCTAGCTGCTACTATTTACTCTGGTATTGATTATTTCGTAAAAAATAAACACGTTTTTAAAGATTCTATGTAACAAACTGTGTTACTTCTGATAATGGCTTATACGAAGTAGCACAGTTTTATCTTTTTATTGGTTATTTTTTTGATAGACACGTATAATAACATTAGCATTAAGTCAATTTAAACAAGGAGTGATTTTCTATGTCTTCTCTATTTCGTTCAATCCAACGTCATGCATTCTCTCGTGGGATTCTTTATTTACTGATAGGTATCTTAATCTTTTTAAAACCAAAACAACTATTTGATGCGGGTGTCTATCTAATCGTTGGTTATAATGTGTTACTTGGGGTAATTAATTTAGTTGGCTATTTGAAGAACAAGCAAAACGGTCAAGTTTCTATGAGTATATTTTATTTTATAGCCGCGCTTATTATCTGGCTATTCGCCCAACCAATAGTTAGTATCCTTCCTATCTTTTTAGGTATTTTAATTATTATTGGTGGTGCTACACGTATTTCTCGTGCATTAAACTTAAGACAATATGTTAACATCAGTTACGTTCCTATGTTAGTCTATGGTATTGCTCTTCTTATAGCAGGTATATTTATTTTATTTAATCCATTTGGTAGTTTAATTGTATTATTCCAATTTTTTGGTATTGTATTAACATTATCAGGTATCTCAGAATTAGTTACTGCAATTAAATTACGGAATTATAAAAATCCTGATATCTTTTAAATAAAAAAGTTGTTTTCTTTAGAAGAAAACAACTTTTTTATTTAGATGAATTTATTTGTGGAAGAACTGGTGGTTTTTTATGCTCTACTTTAACATCTAATAAATCAAGTAAAAAAACAAAGGCTGGTACTCCTATAACTAATCCCCATACACCAAAAAATTTCTCTGAAAACATTAAAATTACAAACACATAAAAAATAGGTAAATCTGTTTTACTACTCATTAATTTAGGATTTAATAAGTAAGATTCAACCGCGTGAATAATCATAATCATAATCAAAATGTAAATAACATCTTGAACACCACCCACTGTATAGGCAATTAACGATAACGGAATACAAGAAATAATGACCCCAGCTACCGGTATCAAACTTAATATGAATATCATTAATGCTAAGCTTAATAATTGATCTTGTGGGAATTTCATAAAAATTAATCCGATAATAGTCAATATAGTATTTACTATCGCGATAATAAACTGTGCCTCTATCACTACCCCAAAAGTATTAACAAATTTTTTCCCTAAATAAGCAACATCTTGACTAAATAATCCTATCTTACTTTTAAAAAAGGCTTGACCAAACTCGGTTACCCAATCTTTTTCTATAATAAAGAAGAAACTTAAAATCAATGACATCACAAACGTAATTCCCATAGAACCAATATTCGTAATTGTAGTAAATACAACTTTAGCTCCTGTTGTTAATTGTTGTTTGATTTCATTAAACCCGACATTTTGAGCAATCCATTCATATAATTTATTATTGGTATCTGCTTTTTGATAAAAATTAAAGACTTCTTCTATCATCTGTATCGTTTGATTGAACAGTTTTGGAACATATACTGTTATTGAAAAGTATAAAAAAATGATCATTAACAAATACATCGCAATAGCAACTAATTTTTTAGGAAGTTTTGTTACATGATGAATACCATCTACTCCCCGAATGATTAAATACGTTAAGATAAAGGTTAATAAAATTAAACTAAGGATATTACGTATCAAATATAATCCCGAACAAATAATTAGCAAAACCAGCGTTCGTCGAACACTGTCACTCGCTTTCATACGTCGCCATAAGTCGACCATATTCTCACCCCATTGAACATTATATAACTTATTCTACGATAAAACCGAAGGAAAAGATAGTCTTTCACTTGTTAACTTTGACGCAATATCAAGCCATACACTACTTATTGAAAGGAGGAAATACAGTGTATTCGATAACTGAATTAGCTAAATTATCTGGTGTCACAACTAGAATCATTACGCTACTATGACAGGATTGATTTATTAAAACCTACTAGTATAGGTGAGAATGAATACCGTTTTTACGATGACAAATGAAGAAAAATTTACTGCATTTAAACAACAACTAATACAAAACAACAACGACATATATAATGAGGAATTACAGCAAAAATATGTTGAAGAAACCATTAAACAATATAATGATAACTGGATGAATTTATCTGAGGAAGATTATGTCAAACTAAAAAATATAGAAGAAACGCTTTTTATTCAATTAAATGACTTAGAAACACAATCCATTACTGATGTTACTCACCCATTAGCAACGGATGCTGTTTTATAACATAAAGAAGGGTTATCACTGTTAACTCTATCTACTCTCATAACTATCATAGACAAATGCTTGATATGTATCTAGCAGATGACCGTTTCACTCAATATTATACTAAACATACTTCAAAAAATAGCTTAATATTCTTAAAAGAAATTGTTTATTACTACACATTAATTAAATGACTTTCTGTTTAAACTGTCGTATAATAATCCTTGTTAGTTATCTATTTTGCGAAATAGGAACTAAATAAATAGGAGGTTTATTATGACTAAATCAACATGGATTAAGGATTTAATCTGGTATGTTTTCTTAATTATCGCACTTGTATTACTACGTGTCTTTGTATTTACTCCCGTAACAGTTAGTGGAGAATCAATGATGCCAACGTTAGTCGACGGCGAAAGGAATATTGCTTTAAAAATGGGTGACACAAAACGATTTGACATTGTCTCTTTAGTGGCACCAGACGACCCATCAAAAAATTACGTCAAACGTGTTATCGGAATGCCTGGTGATACTATTGAGTACAAAGATGATGTATTATATATCAATGGAAAAAGAGTAGATGAACCTTATCTAGATGAGAAAAAAGCTGAATTGAAGCAAACAGCCCCTGATGAAAATTTAACCTATGATTTTACATTAAAATCATTAACTGGAAAAGATACTGTTCCAGAAAATACTTACTTTGTTATGGGAGATAACCGACAAAATTCAAAAGATAGTCGTTTCCCTGAGGTTGGATTCATTCCAAAAGAAAATATTATCGGTAAATCAAAAATTGCC
This sequence comes from Vagococcus sp. CY53-2, assembly GCF_022604695.1. Taxonomy (NCBI): domain Bacteria; kingdom Bacillati; phylum Bacillota; class Bacilli; order Lactobacillales; family Enterococcaceae; genus Vagococcus; species Vagococcus sp. CY53-2. Next base: position 40,608 of record NZ_JALAHP010000002.1, on the reverse strand, counting down.
TTTTGGCCACCTAGTAAATGGGGTATGGTTAAATAATTTAAAAAACGTATTGAAAGAGGATTTCTCGGTCAATGCGTTTTTTTGTGCTATGTTTTCTCTTTTTAAAAATTTTTTATGCTACACTATGATTAAATTACTAAGGAGTTTTAATATTATGATAGAGCTATTTATCCTAATGATGGAGCGTGTGGGTTTAATTATTCTACTTGCTTTTTTATTAGTAAACGTCCCCTACTTTAAAAAAATACTATTAAGCCGGGATAAGTATCAATCAAAGTTACAGCTTGCAATCATTTTTAGTTTATTTGCCATTATTTCAAATTTTACTGGAATCGAAATCAAAGACAATCAAATTGTTCCCAGTAGTATTTTAACGAATTTACACGATAATGTTTCCATAGCCAATACAAGAACATTGGCGATTGGTGTATCTGGTATTGTGGGTGGACCCTTTGTTGGGGGAATAGTCGGCTTGATTGCTGGAACACATCGATTCATCCAAGGAAGTCACTATAGTTTGTTTTATATCCCCTCTTCCCTTCTAGTTGGTTTTTTATCTGGTTGGCTTGGAAAAAAACTTACTAAAAAAGGACAATTTCCTACTGCGACTCAAGCTGCTTTTATTGGAGCTTTTATGGAAGTCGTTCAAATGTTATTTATTATGCTATTTAGTGGTGGAAATTTACAACAAGGGATAAACTTAGTAAGCTTTATTGCCTTTCCTATGATTATATTAAATAGTACGGGAACTTTTATATTCTTATCTATTTTAACCACTACCTTACAACAAGAAGAACAAGCCAAAGCCGTTCAAACACATGATGTATTAGAGTTGGCAGCTGCGACACTTCCTTACTTTAGAGAAGGTTTAAATGAACATTCAGCACAAGAAGTTGCAACTATTATTCAGCATTATACTAAGGTGAGTGCTATTAGCTTAACCGATACTCACCAAATACTTGCTCATTATGGTGCGGGCAGTGATCATCATATTCCTGAACTAGAAGTAATTACCGAATTATCAAAAGATGTATTAAAACATGGTAAACTCTCCATTGTTCATCATAAAGAACAGATTGGGTGTTCAAACCCAAATTGCCCTCTTAAAGCGGCAATTGTGATTCCTTTGTTTGTTCATAAAAAAATTGTCGGCACACTAAAAATGTATTTTACTGATGCTAGTCAACTTACTCATGTTGAAGAACAACTTGCTAAAGGTTTGGGGACTATTTTTTCTACACAAATCGAGTTAGGTGAAGCAGAAGTCCAATCCAAATTATTAAAAGAAGCAGAAATTAAATCCTTACAAGCACAAGTAAATCCACATTTTTTCTTTAATGCGATTAATACTATCTCTGCTTTAATGAGAAAAGATAGTGATAAGGCTAGAACGCTCTTGCTTCAGTTAAGCACTTATTTTAGAGGGAATTTGCAAGGCGCAAGACAAACACTCATCCCTTTGAAACAGGAATTAGCACAAGTAGATGCCTACCTATCACTAGAGCAAGCACGATTTCCAAATCGCTACACGGTTACTTTTGATGTTGATGATACCTTGATACACTACTTGGTTCCTCCATATGCCGTCCAAATTTTAGTAGAGAACACCATTAAACATGCCTTTGGGTCAAGAAAAGAAAATAATTACGCTCATGTTTCAATCTATAAAAAACAAGCAAAATTGATTATCAGTGTGAAAGATAATGGCTTAGGTATCCCTGATGAGAGATTAACCCATTTAGGAAAAGAATCCGTTATTTCAGAAAAAGGAACTGGTACAGCACTAGACAACCTTTCAAAACGGATGACTAATTTATTTGGTGAACAAGCTGAGTTTAATGTAAAGAATAATATAGATAGTGGTGCAATGTTTACTTTAACTATGCCACTAATTGAAACAAATAATTCAACCACTTTAAGTTAAAGGAATGATAATTTATGACACATGTCTTACTTGTTGATGATGAACCTCTTGCTCGCGAGGAACTCGCTTATTTAGTGACACAACATCCTAATATTTCATCCACTGCCGAAGCTGATTCTGTTGAAGAAGCAATGGAACAAATAATGGATAAAAAACCAGATATTATTTTTTTAGATATTCATTTGACTGATGAAAGTGGGTTTGATTTAGCTACTAAATTAAAAAAATTAAAGAAACCTCCTTATCTGATTTTCGCTACTGCCTATGATGACTATGCGTTAAAAGCGTTTAAAGTCAATGCCATGGATTATATTTTAAAACCATTTGATGAGACTATTGTCCATGAGGCGCTTGATAAAGCCATTTCTATCATTAAACCTTCTAACACCTCTCCAAAAAAGAAAACAGAGTCAATTGACGCTATTCCTATACAAGGTGAGGACCGTATTTTCTTAATTCATCCAAACGATATTTACCTAGTTTCTGTTGAAGACAAAGAACTCAGCGTCCATACAGAAAGTGAAACCTATCAAACTAGCGGTAGTTTAAGTAAAATCGAAACACGATTACCAACAGATATTTTTATCAAAACGCATCGAAGTTTTATGTTAAATACAACAAAAATACAAGAAATTCAGCCATGGTTTAACAATACATTACAAGTTACACTAGATAATGGATTAAAGGTGCCTGTCAGCCGATCATACGTCAAACCATTCAAAGAAATGATTGGCTTATCTTAAATAAAATCACTGCCATTTTGCTTCATGCATTTTAGGAGTGATTTTTTGTATTATACGCTTACATTTTTACGTTTCACGTCAAACACCACACAAATCAGCGTTTCTAACCTATACTCAATGTATCAAATGAATCAGTCAAAAGGAGTTTTTCAAATGGAAAAAAAAGTTTATTCATTCTTACACCAAGCCTTTATTTTTGCAGCCATTATGCTTATCTCTAAAGGAATTGCCTTTATCTTACCTATCCCTATGCCTGCATCTGTTATTGGGTTAATTCTTCTGTTTGTCGCATTAAGCACTAATGTTGTAAAACTAGAACAAGTTGAAGGTTTAGGAACGAGTTTAACTGGTATTATTTCTTTCCTATTTGTTCCTTCTGGTATCTCTTTATACAACTCATTAGATATTTTAAAAGTTTACGGTGTGCCAATTTTAGCAGTCATTTTTATTGCAACTTTTGTCATTCTTGCTATTACAGGTTGGAGTGCATCTTACCTATTAGAAGTTAAAGAAAAATCTGGCGCTAAAGAGAGAAAATTAGCCTTTCTTAAAAAACAACAATTAGAGGAGGTGCAAAGATAATGACCCCATATATCGGTATTGTTATTTCATTCGTTGCTTTTGGAATTGGAACATTCTTATTCAAAAAAACAAATGGCTTTTTCTTATTCACCCCATTATTTGTTGCCATGATTTTAGGTGTCATCATATTAAAAGCAACTGGTATCAACTACGAACAATATAATCAAGGTGGAACAGTCATCAGTTTCTTCTTAGAACCTGCAACCATTGCTTTTGCTATTCCTCTATACAAAAAAAGAGAGTTGTTACAAAAATATTGGGTGGAAATAGTGGCTGCGATTACAATAGGATCAGCTGTATCTGTCACAAGTATTGTTGCTGTTGGAAAATTAATTCGTATGCATCCACAAATGATGGTCTCTCTCCTACCACAAGCAGCAACAACAGCTATTGCCGTTCCAATTTCTGAATCAATGAATGGGATTGTGTCTTTAACCGCTTTTGCCGTTATCTTTAATGCCGTAATTATTTACGCCACTGGTAAGATGGCCTTAAAGTTCTTTCATATCAACAACCCTATTGCTAAAGGATTAGCTCTTGGATCTGCTGGACATGCACTAGGTGTGTCAGTTGGGATTGAACTAGGTGAAACAGAAGCAGCTATGGCTAGTATTTCTATGATTTTAGTGGGAGTCATTACTGTTATCGTGGTTCCTCTTTCCGCCAGTTTATTACAACTAACTTAATCAACTAAACAAACATCATCTAACTTTCTCCTACTTAAAAGTTAGATGATGTTTTTTAATTATTTCTATCTAAAAGTACTTCTGTTACATGATACAAAATATCTTTTTCTGCAATATCTGGTAATTTTTTTATGCTTGTTAGGGCTTTATTAGTGAATCGCTCTGCAATCATCTCAGCTTTTTCTATGCCTTTATATTTTTCGATTAGTTGCTGTACTTCTTTCATCTCTTGATTAGACAACTCTGTCTTTTTCTCTAGATAAGGTAAAAATGCTGCACGATTTTCATTCATTGCTAAAATAAGTGGCAGTGTATAATAACCATTTTTCATATCTTCAAAAACAGGTTTCTGCATGTCTTCTTCTGTCGATTTATAATCAAGAATATCATCCATAATCTGAAATGCCATTCCAATATTATATCCAATTCGTTTAGCCTGTAATTGAATTATCTTAGAAGCATGAGCATAATGCGCTCCTTCATAGCAAGAAAATTCAAATAACTGAGCCGTTTTACCTTTAATATGTTGGAAATATTGTTTCACTGTAATATCTGTATTATAGCGTAAATTCATTTGATCTAACTCTCCAACTAAAATACGTTTCATACTTTGGGCATTTAACGCGATAGTTTTTAAATCACTTGTCGCATTAGTCAATAAATGAAAATACACTGTAAATAAAAAATCTCCTGTATAAACAGCAATATCTTTACCATATAATGCCTGAACAGATGGCATTGAGCGACGAACCGGAGAATCGTCAATAATATCATCATGAATAAGCGTTGCAACATGGAGTATTTCTAATGAGGCTGCCATACGATAACGTTTTTTATCTGATTCTATTGTGCCAAATTTTGAAAACAATAAAAAATATGCTGGGCGTAATAATTTGCCACCAGCACCAAAAAATAATTGCAGTGTTGCAGTAATCTCTTTGTTTCTGATTTTTACTGATTTTTCCATGACACGCTTTGTTTCAATCAAATCTTTTTGGACAGCAGGATACATTTCCCACAATGGATGAACAATCATAGCGGCCTCCTATAAACTTATATAATGTACAATAAACAAGTAATCATAAAATGATAATCACTCATTTTTGAAAAATACCTACTCTAACAGTATAATAAACAGTGGATAAAATGTGAAGGAGTTTACGAATGAATTTTAAAGTATTTGCCGAATTAATCGAGCTGAAAGCAAAAGCAGCGAGTATTTTCCCTTTTATCATGGGATTTTTATATTCATGGTACCACTATCAACAAGTCAAACCAATGTATATGCTCTTATTTTTCATCTCAATGTTATTATTTAATATGGCTGTCGATATATTAGATAACTACATGGACTATCATAATGCGACTGATGTGCACGACTATAAAGAAGAAACCAATATTATCGGGCGAGAAAATTTATCACTCACTCTTGTAAGAAATATGATGATTGGGTTGATTGTCTCTTCTGCTATTATTGGTGTATATCTTGCGTCTCAAACAAGCTGGGTCATTTTATGGTTAGGAATGTTTAGTTATTTCATTGGGATTACCTATTCAGCTGGACCAAAACCACTTTCTAGCCTTCCGGTTGGTGAAGTGACTTCTGGTGTGACAATGGGGATTGTGATTCCTTTAATCTGTGTTTACTTGAACGTATTTGATATTTTACCATTTGATGGTCAGTTTATCATTCAAGTAGCGATTTTATCACTACCAACTGCTCTAGCCATTTCAAATCTTATGTTAGCTAATAATACATGCGATGTGGAAGAAGACGTTTTAAACAACAGACACACACTTGTATACTATATCGGAAAAAAACGAGCTGTGTCACTATTTAAATTACTCGTGATTTTATCATTTGTATTTGCCACGCTTGGTGTGGTGTTAAATATCGTTCCCATCACGTTACTTGGTATTTGGTTAATTTTTCCGAAGATTTGGAAAAATACTATGATTTATTCGAAAGAACAAATCAAAACAAAAACATTTCCATTAGCCATTAAAAATTTAGGTATGATAGCCATCACACAAGTAGTTTTATTCTTTGTCGGTTTATGGGTTTAAAACTTCTTAGCTAACTAAACAAAAAACACCTACAGAAAAGGGAATAACTGTAGGTGTTTTTATAGTCTATACTTCAATTAGGAGGAAGATAGATTAATTGATAAGCATACAATTAATAGCGGCAACTTTAATTGTGTAACTCTTATCTATGAACCTAGTATAATACGGTGATAAAAAAATAAAATACCACAAATCGGCTATCAATAAACCAATTTGCGACATTTTTTATTTACTTCATTATATGAACGTTATGGTATTTGTTATAACCAAATATCATATGCTTCCTCCTATTTATTGATAATATTTTTTATATTCTACCATAAATAAGAAAATTGAGATTCATTATCAATTAAAAAATAAAAACGCCTTGATTAAATCAAGGCATTTTGACTATTTTCCACGTTTATTTCTTTTGGCTTCTTTAATAATTTTTAGTGCACGTTTTTTTGTTTTAATATTAGGACTACTTAAACGTCTATAGGCACTCGACACATCTGTTTTTTCCATTGATTAGTCTCCCTCTGTTGATTTTTCTATCACTAATTGAAATGCTTGATTAATGTCATCTTTATCGATATTTTTACCGATGATAACTAACTTATTGTCATTGTCTTCTGTTAAACGATTAGTCAAATTAAAATTTAATAACTGATTCACACCTTGAATTTCTGTTTGAAAGTCTTGATCAGACACATTGACAAAACCTTTTATTCTATAAATAGATTCCTGATAGTTCATCATTAACCAAGAAAGCCAATTGTGTAATAAACCTTCTTTAACATAACCTGATTCAGATATAATCATTGATTCAAATTCATGATGATGGTGATGATGGTGATGATGGTGTTCTTCTTCATCATCGATTGATTGATTAAATAAATGATTTCCTAGTACCAAATCAGCTAACTCTGAAGATGATTGAATTAATGAAAACTCGTATATATCTGCTAGTGGATTAATTTCTTTTAGTTGCTCTTTCATTTGATTCATACTATCTTTATTCGTAACGCCTTTTTGTGAAATCAATAGTCGGTCTGACATAACAAGTTGCTTTGTCGCTTCATGATGTTGGAGGTTTTGTTCAATATTCTCAGCATCTACAACCCCAATAACACCATCCAAATAAAAATAAGGCTGTAAATTAGGGGTACCCACAATCGTTTGAATAATTGGTTGTGGATCAGACACGCCACTTGTCTCAATAATAACTTGTTTAATTGGATAATCTTGTGTTACAAACACATCTAACACTGCTGTTAATGCATTTAACAAATCACCACGTAAACTACAGCAAATACACCCACCGTTCATCTGTACAATATTTTCTTTTGAATGAATTAATAACTCATGGTCAATTCCTGCTTCACCAAATTCATTTTCTATAATGACAACCTCTTCAGGTGCTAGATCACTCCCTTTAATGACTTGATTAATTAATGTTGTCTTTCCTGAACCTAAAAATCCTGAGATAACTGTAATTGGTATACCCATATCCCTCTACCTTTCTGATAAATATTCAGTAATTTGTAGCCTATCATCATAACTCATATTTTCAGATAAAAGATGATCTTTTAACAATTCTTTAAACGAAAGTGAGATTTCCCAAAAACCATCAATCTTTTGAAAAAGATTGACGTCGTATCGTTTAAAAACAGGATACAGAGTCAAAAAGTCTTCAAAGGACAGGTCTTCTTCTTCATAAAAGTCTTTTACCCAACCCATATCTAATGCTTTTTCAGTTGGGAGGCCCTGTTCTGTAATAATTCCTACCTCAATCATATGCTGATACATCCTAATTTTATCTTCCATCTCAATATTCTTTTCATCAAAATGATAAGATAAACTATCCTCAACAAGTGGTGGATAAATAATATTCATCTAGATTCACCCCCTACTAAATGACTTTTCTACCTTTATAGTAACCATCACTTGATACATAGTGACTGCGTTTATATACTCCTAATACACTATCATAAGACACTGTTGATGATAGTTTTTTATGTGTTTGTCGCGCATTTTTCTTAGCTTTTGATGTTTTTCTTTTTGGAACTGCCAAATTGTTTCCTCCTCTTTTTTACCAACTTGCTTTTTTAACGCCGGGCAATTGTCCCTTATGTGCAAGTTCTCTAAATGTAATACGAGACACGCCAAACTTACGCATATAAGCTCTTGGTCTACCATCTGTTTCATCTCTTAGCTTTAATCTATTAGGATTTGACTCTTTAGGTAGTTTACGTAACCCCTCATAGTCCTTATTTTCTTTTAATTCTTTCCTTATTTCTGCATATTCTGCCACTAATTTTTTTTGTTTTTCATATTTGGCTATCTTAGATTTTTTTGCCACTTTATTCAGCTCCTTTATTTTTTGGTCTCTTTAAATATCACATGCTGTCTAAGCTTTGGAGAATATTTTCTTAACTCCAGTCGTTCAGGTGTGTTTCGTTTATTCTTACTTGTTAAATACAATCGTTCTTTTGTTTCAGAACATTCTAATATAATGGGTGTTCTCATACATCTCTTCCTTTCTAATGAGCCATCATTTCTTGTGCGACTTCTTTTCCAGATAATTCTTTAGGATAATAAGTTGGCCAGTTTTCAAGTTCTTTATACAGTGCCTCTTGACTATCATTGCCAAAGTACAAATGGAAATGAGCTGATTTAGTATCCGTGATTTCATGGTCGCTAAACTGAACATACTTAAAAGCCCCTTGACTAGGATCTGTTGCCTCAAAGCAATATCTCACACCACGGTTTCCTTTTTCATAAGTTAAAACTTTTTGACCAATATACTTATATTTTGAGCTCATTTTTTTACCACTATCATCAATAAAAGTCATCGTTGAATCTGTAATATCAATTTCTTTAATTGATGTTTTATACCCTGACTCATAATACTTTTTATATTCTTCAGCCGATTTATCTTTTTTCATTTTAGCTTTGTAATCAAACACTTGATCTAATGTGCCCTCTTTTAAAAGTGGGTAAACTGACTGCCAACTTCCTTTCCAATTTGATAATGGTCTATCCTGTATTTGACTATCCTCAAAGTATCCTGCTTGTACTGTTTTTTCAGGTGTTTTACTTACAATAGATTTTGTCGTTTCTTCGCCAGTAGTTTTACGCAAAGCTGTTAGATTTTTTTCCATAGTCGAAACATAGTTTTCACCTTTATCAATCTCTTTTTGACTTAGCCCCTCTAACGGATTTAATACTAGTAATTCCACACCAGTTTCTTTTGCCAATGTTTTAGCAATAGCATCTGTTGCATTAGATTCAAAATAAATATACTTAATATCATTCTCTTTCACATACTTATTTAGTTCAGCTAATCTAGCTGGCGATGGTTCTTCATCTGGAGAAAGACCAGAAATTGGTACTTGTGTTAAACCATATTCCAATGCTAAATAACCAAATGCTGCATGCTGTGTCACAAAACTTTTTTGTTTAGCGTTCTTTAATGTATCTTGATACGACTTATCCAAAGTAGCCAATTTTTTTAAGTACTTATCAGCATTTGTAGTAAATATTTTTTCTTTGTCTGGATATCTTTTTATCAGTTGATTGCGAATTTCTTCGACTTCTTTAATTGCTAAACTAGGTGCTAACCAGACATGTGGATCTAGTTCATGTGAGTGCCCCTCCTTACCGTGTTCATGATGGTCATGTTCTTCTTCGCTTCCAGGTAGTAATACCATATTTTCAGTTGCTTTTATCTTTGTTACGTTTCCCTCCTTTAATACTGATTCAACGGAAGGTACCCACGTTTCCATATTTTCATTATTATAGACAAAGACATCACTATCTTGTATTTTCTTTAAATCCTTAGCTGATGGTTCAAAATCATGTGCTTCAACTCCGGTTGGAACAATCATATCCACTTCTCCAGCATCACCTACAATTTCTTTCGTAAATTCATACATTGGATAAAATGTGGTGGCTACTTTTATTTTGTCAGTATTTGTCTGCTCAGTTTTAGCAGTCGAGCATGCTGCAAGTAACCCTCCCATCATTATCCATGACATACCTAGTACTATTTTTTTCTTCATCCAAAAACCCTACCTAACTCTTTAACTTTTAAATCGTAATTATTACGCTTTATATTTTTGAATATTATCAAATATTTTTTTTATTGTCAACTAGATTCTTATTTTTTTTAATATTCAGTAGTTGATTACATATCTACAACAAAAAGAAAATGATCTTTATTTATGATGTTAAAAAAATGACCTTTATTTATGATGTTAAAAAAATGATTTTTTTTAACATGTGATTAACTTGTTTTTAAAAAATAGATTTTTAGCGGATTTTTCAACACCTTATTGACACTTCTTAAAAAAAGGTTATCCTTGAGGTATCATCTAAAAAATGACTTTTTATAATACTGAAAGGAATGATATAAATGGCAGAAGTAGAAAGTTTTACATTAGACCATAATAAAGTTATCGCACCGTATGTTCGAGTGATTACAACAGAAAATGGAAAAAAAGGAGATTCAATCACAAATTACGATTTACGATTTGTTCAGCCTAATAAAGGAGAAATGCCTACAGGTGCTATTCATACTTTAGAGCACTTATTAGCTGATTTATTAAGAGATCGATTAGATAGAATCATCGATATTTCACCATTTGGTTGCCGAACTGGCTTTCACTTAATTGTGTGGGATAACTACCCAGCTGATGTTGTAGCAAAAGCGTTAAAAGAAACATTAACTCAAATTGTAGAAGAGATTTCTTGGGAAGATGTCCAAGGAACTGATGCTAAAAGTTGTGGAAACTATAAAGATCATTCATTGTTTTCTGCAAAAGAATGGGCTAAAACTGTATTAGATCAAGGAATCAGTACAGATGCTTTTGAACGAAAACCTATTTAAAATATTCCTCTATTAGATAACCTCTCTCACTTTGGTAAGGTTATCTAATATTTTTTTATGAATACCATAGTATTTTATGAATACCATAGTAATAGATTATTCATCTACAACCGAATACGATACAAGGGGTAAAATAAACAAAATGGTAATGCATGACATTAGCATTGATGTATAAATATCATGTTAGAGGTTTCTATATATTTTTTATGACATAACACCATCCTTAAAGACAAAAAAACTATCACAGTCATTTACTGTGATAGTTTTTTTGTCTTTAACTAAGCAAATTTTGCTGCAAATTCACTAAATTGTTTTCCAGCATTTGCTAAAAATTGTTTTGTATCATCATTTGTTGGTTCTAAGTTTTCATCAAACAACTGATCGGAATGACCAATGTACAATTCAGGTTGTTGCATAGTTGGCATATCTAAAAATACTAATGACTGTCTTAACACATGATGTGCTAAGACACCTGAAATACCTGAAATAGATTGAGAAGCAACAAGTGCTGGTTTTTTAGCCCATACATTTTGTCCCCATGGTCTTGAAGCAACATCTAATGCATTTTTTAAAGCAGCTGGTATACTTCTGTTGTGCTCTGGTGTGACAAAAATAATGGCATCTTGTGCAGCGACTTCTTCTCTAAAACGTGTGTATTCAGCAGGTGAGTTGGCATCTAAATCTTGATTGTACAAAGGTAAATCACTGATGTTGATGAATGTTACCTCTGCGCCATTTGGTAAACCTTTTACTATTGCCTTTGCTACCGCTTCTGAATAAGAATTTTTTCTTGTTGAACCTACAATAACTCCGTATTTTTTCATAATGATTATCTCCTTATATACACTTACATTTTGTAAGTTTTATTATGTTATTATAGTAACACCGTCTTTTTATTAGTGCAATTTATTTGTCTCGGACTATTTTAAAAATTTATTATATCTTTTTATTTTTTTAGTGTATTATATTATCTAAAGAAATAACTACTAAACGTTTTTAAGAAAGGAAATCTTATGACCAAACAAGCACATATCCAACTAGAAAAAATGAAACAAGTTTCAAAAGCAATTATTGTCGGTGATCCAAAACGGGTCGAACGTGTCGCTTCATGTTTAGAAAACGTAGAGAAACTTAGTGATAATCGTGGCTACATTTCTATTAAAGGTGACTACCAAGGCGCTTCTATTTTAGTCATTGCTACCGGCATCGGTGCTCCTTCCACAGCAATTGTTGTAGAAGAATTAGCTAACATTGGGATTGATACTATTATTCGGGTAGGAAGTTGTGGAGCCATGCAACACAATATTCCACTCGGTGCCTTAATTATTCCGACAGGGGTTGTTCGCGATGAAGGATTGACAAAAAAATATGTTCCTACTGATTTTCCTGCTGTTGCAAACAATGAGTTACTATCTAGCGCAAAAAAATTTTTACCAAATGGTTATTATGGTATTACTCGTTCGCATGATGGATTTTATATGGAAAATAATGCCGAAACGGAAAAATATTGGTCTCATTTTGGTATTTTAGGTGCCGATATGGAAAGTAGCGCTCTTTATGTTTTAGGTAGCTTAAAGGGTATTCGTGCCCTTTCTATCTTAAATAATGTAGTTCTTTACGAAGCCGACTTAAGCGAAGGTGTCAACAGTTTAGTAAATGAAGAAGATGCTGTTGCAAAAGGTGAAATGGATTCAATAAAACTTGCTTTAACGATTTTAAATGAGGTGGGAAATTAAAATGACTGATACAAAACATTCATGGATTTATAATCAATTATTTGTTGGTTGGAAGCCATTTGAAGTAAAATACGTTTCTGTTTTATTATCTCTTCAACTGATTGTTTTTATGATTTCTCCAGACTCAGTTATCGGAATGATTAGTGGAGTTGCTGGTGTTATCTGTCTGGTTTATGGGATGAAAGGGCGAAAAATCACGTTCTTATTTGGTATTATTCAATGTCTTGCAATGACGTATATTGCTTGGCAGAGTCATGCCTATGGCTCATTTGTCATGAATATTATTTATGTTATCTCACAACCAATTGGCTGGTTTTTATGGGGTAATGATGAAGCTGTGCATGAATTCAAACCTAAAACAAAACAGTTCCTATTTTTAGGAAGTGTGATTGCTTGGGTCATTGGTTGGATTGTCATTGGGAATTTTGGTGGGCAACTACCATATATTGATAGCGCAAACCTTGTCATATCTTTAATTGCACAAACTCTTTATATTTTCAAATACAAAGAAAACTGGTTATTATGGATTTTTGTCAATATTGCCAATCTATTATACTGGTCACTACTTGCCTTTAATTCATGGACAGGAAAATCAGATATCGGCTCGTTAGGGATTTATCTTTCTCAAATTGCTCTACAAGCTGCACTTTTATTTAACAGTGTTTATGCTAATAAAGTTTGGAAAGATTATGAAACTAATTAATAACAACGAAAGACTCAATTTAGAGTCTTTTTTTAACGTGCATTTATTTAGTATTTTTTTATTCATCGTGTACTCTTAAATCAATCGTGATTTTCAACATCATTAAAGGAGAGATAATATGCTTACTGGTTAACAAACGTGCGTATAGAAACTGGATTTATCAGAGAAAATGACTAGATTAAAGCAACTGAAACACAATTAGTGGCGATCCATATCCACAATGGAAAGATTACAACGATTATTCCTACAGAAGATTTTTCTGCTACTGATGAAAAATTTATAGATTGTAATGAACAGTTACTGCTTCCAGGTATCGTAGATAAACACTGCCACTTAGACAAAAGTAAATTAGGAACACCCTATACTCTGATCACTCCTGCTAAAAGTTTAGTGGAACGTTTCGAAACAGAAATTCCTATATTGGATAGTCTAGATGAACCGATTGAGGTGCGTCTTAAAGCACTGTATGACTTAGAAGTTTCTCATGGCGTGACTGCGTTTAGGTCTCATATAGATATTGAGCTAGCAACAGGCCTTAGATACCTAAACGCCATGACATCATTGCGAAAAAATGTGTGTACACCTATAAAATTAGTTGCGTTTCCACAACATGGATTATTACGTTCAAAAATCAATCAATTAATGGAACGAACTTTACAAAATGGTGCTAATTTTGTTGGCGGCGTGGATCCTTACTCACTAGATTATAACGAGTGTTCCTATTACACCAAATACGATTCCTCCGATCATGGAACGTATCGATTACGGTGTCTCTGTTCATCTAGGTTGTGATAATATTTACGACTGTTGGTCTCCTTACGGTGATGGCTCACTTCAAGAAAAATTGGTGCGTTTAGGTGAATTATTTAACGTAAAAGATCAAAATGATTTGACTCAGCTTTTAGGATTAATGACTGATGGCGTGACTACTTTAGATAAAGACGGAAACCATATATGGCCTAATGTTGGTGATGAAGCTACTTATTTACTTACTCCAGCAATGTCATCAGCTGAATTTGTTGCTAGAAAATCGCCTATCACATCAAGCTATTATCAAGGAAAACAAGTGAAATAAAAAGCTGACTAAAAAGGCTTAAAGTAGATGTATTGGTCATGACCTAAAACAGGTCATGATTTCCGCAACTTCTAGCCAAATAACTCATGTATTTTCTCGCATCATTTATACTGTTACTATTAATCATCCTCGAGCTTTGTCGATATCTATCAACATCACGACAGAATCATAATAATCATGATTTGTATTAAGTCTTATATTATTAATACTGAACTGATTTTTGTAACACCTTTATAAGTCGAGGCTGCTAATAAAATTCCTTGTAAATTAATTCACCATAATCCTTCTAACGAATTTAGTACTAAGATATCTGGATCCAGTTAAAGTACACGTTTTATTGTTTTAGGTAGAATATCCCCACAAAGTAAACGATAATACATCTCTTTTTGGGAGGGGCTTGACCGACAACTTTAAGTCGATTGTAAGTTAACTTATTTTTATTACAGTATGTTTCGCAAACAAACCGTATAAGATACAAAATCCACATGTCATCACTTTTAGACATGTGGATTTTAGTTAAATTGTAAATAAATAGAGTATAGAAATCACTGTGATAAAATGCATCACATTTGGAATTTCTTTTAATCGTCCGGCAAACATCATGCATAACTCATAAGATAAAAATCCTAATACAAGTCCTAAAGCAATTGAACCGGTTAACGGCATCATGACAATCGTTAAAAATGCTGGAATAACTTCTTCAAATCCACCATCCCAATCAATCCCTGTGATGTTTTGCATCATAAAAATACCAATTACAACCATCGCTGGCGTGGTCACAGCTGTTGTGACAAGAGATAACACTGGATAAAAGAAGGCTGATAATAAAAATAATCCCGCCACAATGACACTCATCAAACCAGTTCTAGCACCAGCAATAATTCCTGATACAGATTCAATATAAGTTGATAAACTTGATGTTCCTAAGATTGAACCAAAAAATGTTCCCAAAGCATCGGCACTGTAAATACGTTTGTTGTCTTCAAAGCTTTCTTGTTTAATATCGGATACTTGTGTTGCAGCTGCAGACAATGTCGTCGCTGTTCCAAAGAAATCTAAAAATAAAAATGTCAAAATAATAACAATAGAATCTAACGATAACATCTTATCTAAATTTTTCACCGCAACCATAAATGTATCGTTCATCATGGCATTCATTGGCTCAGTCGGAATGACAACGGGCGATCCCTTTGGTAATTGCGGTAATGTCGCGATAACATCTGCACTAAGGTTAAACCAATTCATTGATGCACCAAATCGAATAAACAATCCACATACGGCAGCACCAATCATTCCTAGAAACACGGCATATTGATTTTTTCTCACTAAGAAAAATGCGGCTGTGATGATACCAAAGAATGCGATAATCACATTAGGGTTAGAAAAACCGCCAAATGTAATAAACATTCCCTCATCTGGTACGATGATTCCTGAATTTTTAAAACTAACAAAAGCGATAAAAATCCCCAAACCTACTGTTCCTGCTTGTTTCACATTCGTTGGTATAGCTTTAATTATTTTAGAGCGAGCACCTGAAAAAGCAAGCATTAAAAATAATACTGAGGCAACGAAAACGGATGCCAATGCTTCTTGCCAAGATTTTCCCATTTGCAAAACAACTGAATAAGCAAAAAAAGCATTCATTGACATACATGGTGCAAGACCTAGTGGAAATTTTGCCCATAACCCCACAATAAGCATGGCGATGGCTGAAGACAAAATAGTCGACATAAAGACGGCATCTTGTGGCATCCCTGCTTGCCCTAAAATAATCGGATTAACAAAAATAACATAGGACATCGCAAAAAATGCCGTTAACCCTCCTGTAAACTCTCGTTTAAAAGTAGAACCTGAAGCGGTGATACCAAAATACTGATCAATCTTTTCCTTCATTACTATTCCTCCTATTGATTTAAAAAACACATCATGGCAGAATAATAAGATTCATTTGCCAAAGTAAGTTACTTTACGGGTAACTTGTAGAAACTTCTAGACCGTATTACTAGAATTATATGGTTTTTTATTACCTCGATATCATAACAACTTTCTTTTACTTTTTCAACAGTGAAACGAACAAATATAATTAAAAATATAATAATAGTTAATTTTTATTGCTTTTTTACTATCTATTTTAACTTAATCACGATTAATTACATAAAAAAGGCAGACGTTTTTTAAACAACTGTCTTTGATTAATTATAATGATGTTGATATCTATTTTACTGAGCCTGGAACCCCATCCCAAAGAGGTTTAAACGAATAGTCTAATGGGTTGCTACGTCAAGATAAATTGCCCAGAAAATGGATTTCAATGAAGTGGAGAACTCGTTTATCCATTCTATCACATCTAAAAGAAATAATATTCCTAGAAAATCATTAAACTATAAAACACCATTAGAAGTATTTTTGAGTTATGTAGACAACATAGATTTTTTCTAGCTTAATTTGACAAATGAAAAATATAAAATAAAAAGCAACCCTTGGCTGCTTATAAAATACAAAAATATTTATTTGACATACATCACATGATAGTGACCATATTTTTCTAACATCTCTTTATTTAATGTCACACCTAACCCAGTTTCCCTAGGTACACTTAGCCTTCCATTTTCTAGTTCAAACGTTTCATTAATGATATCTTCTTTAAAATATCGAGTTGAAGCGGAAATATCACCCGGAAAATTAAACCCTTCTTGAGAAGCAAAAGCCAAGTTAAGTGCTCGTCCAACACCTGACTCAAACATGCCACCACACCATAGTCCTAAGCCATTATTTTTACAATACTCAACAATTTTTTGTGCTTGTGTCACACCACCTACACGCGAAATTTTTAGATTAACAGCTCCCAAGCTACCTAAACGATGACCTAACATCACGTCTTCTACACTACGAATATTTTCATCTAGACAAATCGGTGTTTCAATATTCTTTTGAAGTTCAGCATGTTCTAAAAAATCTGAATAGCCAAAAGGTTGCTCAATCATCGATAGTTGATACGTGTCTAGTTCTTTAAAAATAGTTAGACTGTCTAAATCATAAGCAGAATTTGCATCCACCATTAAAAGCATCTCTGGAAAATGACTTCTTACAGCTTTCACAAAATCTACATCCTGATTGGGTGCTATTTTTAATTTTATCCGAGTATATCCTTCAGCCACATAACGTGATACCACTTCAATCAAATCCTGTACGCTTTTTTGAATGCCAATACTCACCCCAACAGATAATTTATCAGTCTGACTACTAAATAGTTCTGCCAAACTTTTTTTATGCCTTTTTGCATACAAATCCCAAATTGCTGTTTCTAAAGAAGATTTAGCCATCCAGTTTCCACGTATTACAGAAAATAATCGTGTGACATCATCGGGATGAGTAATCTGTGACTGAACTAACAACGGAATTAAATGATTAGCTAGAATCAACCGAGCTGTTTCTAATGTTTCTTCTGTATAATCAGGTTGTTTAAACGCTACTAATTCCCCGTATCCTTGGTTACCAAGTTCATCTGTCACAACAAGAATATCCATCGCTTTATGCGATAAAAAGCCATAACTTGTTTTAAATGGTGCCACTAAAGGTAGTTGCACATGATAACTCTCTATTTTTGTGATATTCATAACCTATCCCTCACTCTAAAAGTTGTATCACTGTTGCTAAAAACACTGCTGGTTTTTCAACATGAATGCAATGACCACTATCTTCAAACTCAATCACCGTTGATTCTTTCATAAGCTGATTCATCTGCTTAGCCAGTGATACAAACTTAACGTCTTTCTGTCCAACCAAAAAATAAGGATGAAAAGGATACTCTTTTTCTAATTTCCTCCATAGTGATGGTTGAGTCCCTGTACCAAAATAGTGCAAGCTCATAGCAAGTCCGATTGCTTGTTGCGACAGTCGTTCCTGTCTAATAGTCTCACGAACTGTTTGTGACAACGTCTTTTGTGTATCAAATAAAGGGATCGTCTCCCAGTAATCAACAAATGCTTCAATCCCCTTATCTAGCAATAAACAAGCTAAACGATTATCTGATTGGCGACGATTCCCCCTTGAATCAGCTTCAGCTAACCCTGGGGAAGAACTTTCCAGAATCAGTGAATTGACTCGTGTCGGATATTCAAATGCGTAAGCCAATGCAAGACGTCCTCCCATTGAGTAACCCAACAGATCTATTTTATCTAGATTTAAAAACTCACGTATCTCTTCCAAATCTTTTACCTGTTGTTCACTTGTATAGCGATAAGGGTGAACAAAGACACTTGTCTTTCCGTGCCCTATCAAATCAATCGCGATAACATTATGGGTTTTGATAGCATGTAAAAAACGAAACGTTTGTGATGTTCCAGTAAACCCATGCAAACACAGTAATGTTGGTTTCATACAGTCGAACTCTGTCACATAATTGATATAATAGTCTAAATCTCTGACGCTTATTAGCATGTCATATCACGTTCTATTGTCTGACGTACTTGTTGTTGGAACGCTCTTCTTAACTCTGCGTTTTCTTCTCGATTAGTACGAACTTCAATCAATCTTGGATAATTCGGTCGGTCGTTAAGTAAGCTTTCTAACTCAATTAAGGATTCAGCAGATGAATAATCCAGCGATACCATGTTAGCCATAGCTTCAAAATTAACATTAGTTGAGGTAGCGAATAAATCATCAAACAACGAAGTCGGTAAGTTTTTTTGAGATAGCATTGAAAATATTCCACCACCATCATTGTTTATCACAATAATCGTAATAGGTAATTGATATTTTGTCGCCATAGCCAAACCTGTCGTGTCATGAAAACAAGATAAGTCCCCTATCAATAGTCGTGTGTGACGTGTTGTATCATTTGCTGCTACACCTATAGCAGTTGAGGTTACCCCGTCTATTCCGTTTACCCCACGATTACCATAAATAGTAACTCTTTCTTTCGTGACAGGAAGATATGTATCTAAATCTCTAATAGGCATACTATTTGAGACAAACAACTGATCATTTTCTTGCATCGTGTGATAAACGACTTGGGTGATATTACCTTCACTAAATAATGTTGTATCTTGGTTTTTTATGCTGTTTACAACGATTTGGTCTAATTTATTAAATAATTCTAGCCAACTTTCATCAGCCCTTTTTAACTGAGTTTCTAACATATTGGATAAAAAGTCGACTTCATCTGACACGATTAATGTTGTCATCATTTTTGATGCATCTAACCATTCTGTTGCAGATTCTACTAGATAATAATCACCTGTAAATGTCGCGAGCCACTGATTTAACGGTTTTGAAACAGGTAGTTTTCCAAATCGCACAATGATATCAGGTGTCATATTTTCTTTGACATAACGTAAATACGTATCATAGTATGGTGAAATTGTGGGACTATTTATGCCAAAAGTTCGAATGTTTGCTAACGGATCAGCTAGAATAACCCAACCTAATTGTTCTGCCAAGTCAACTAATTGTCTCACTGCTTCCTCATCAAATGATGGCCCTACAACAAAAGTGCCTTTTTTTCCTGACCAGTTTTGGCTTATCTTTTCAATCTCAGCATTTGATAGACACCTTTTTCCAGTCATTGTATTAACTGACTTAACTTTTGGAACAGCTAAGTCTAAATCAGGTAATAGTGGCTCTCTTAACGGTAAATTCAGATGAACAGGTCCTTGTGGCAATGAATAAGATAGATTTGATAATTTTGCTCCTTGAACGTAAGCATATTGATACATCTCTTCTGTTCCTTCAGGTAACGCCATTTCAACAAACTGTTTAACTTGTGAACCATACATATTAAGTTGATTCATCGTTTGTGGTGCACCGTTATCTCTTAATTCATGTGGGCGATCTGTTGTCACCACAACAAGCGGTACATTCGATTGCTTCGCCTCAGACACGGCAGGTAAATAATTTGCCGCCGCTGTTCCTGATGTACACACTAACGCCACTGGTTTTTGACTTGCTTTACTCAACCCCACAGCAAAAAATCCCGCTGAACGTTCATCGACATCGATATAGGTTTTTATTTCTGAACGTTGGTGCAATAAAATGGACACGGGCGTAGACCTAGACCCTGGACTAATCACTGCTTGAGTTACTCCACCATCAATCAACCCTTGGATGAATGAATTGATATAGTTTGTCATACTACTTTGATGTGACATTTTCTTCTCCTCCTATCGCACGTAACATTGGCTGAAATTTCACACGTGTTTCTTTTAATTCTTCTTGAGGAATAGAGTCCGCTACAACCCCACAGCCTGCATATAACGTTGCTGATTTTCCTGATAAAAGTGCCGAACGAATGCCTACCGCGAATTCCCCTTCCTCAAGTATCACTGAACTCCAACCAATTGGGGCTCCGTACAAGCCACGGTTGATTGGTTCATGTTCTCTAATCCATTTTGTTGTCAACTCTTTGGGTTGTCCACCTAATGCTGGCGTTGGATGTAACTGCTCGATAGCTGAAAAAAATGATATATCAGCTTTTTTTTCGCCACTAAATGGGTAAAACAAATGTTGTATGTCTCGGTTTTTTAATAATGATGGCTGACCTTTTTCCGATAAAGTTTCAGTAATCTGGCTCATATCACGCTCAATTGCCTCTACAACGATTTGGTGCTCCACTTGATTTTTCATGTCATTTAATAATTGACTGCCAAGTTGATTATCTTCTCCTACTGTTTTTCCACGTGGTATAGACCCTGCTACACACGCTGTTGAAATGTTATTTTCTTGTAGTAACAACAATCTTTCTGGTGTGGCACCTATAAAAGCATTCTCGTTATGTTCTAAAACAAAAACATACGTATTTTCTTGTTGCTCTAGACAATTTTTTAAAACATCATTCACTGAAAAGACCTCTGTTGCCTCTATAAACAACTCTCGTGCTAAAACAATTTTTCTAATATCACTATCAGAGGTTATCTCATCAATCGCCAGTTCAACCGTCTCTAACCACTCTGGAACATGAATTTCATTAGCTTGTATCTGTTGACGAGTTGGTGACTCAGATTGTCTACTTTGACTAACCGTATTCCACAATGACACGATGTTTTCCCACTGTGTATTTAAATCATTACTTGATTCTACAATCATATTGAACGTTAAAAAGCGATTATCATTTGTTTGGGTTACCATGATTTTAGGTATAAAGAGATACCCATCCCCTAACTCTTGCCATGTTTTTTGACTATCAACAGTTTTATCAAAAGGAAATCCACCTAAAAAAACAGGTCCAGTTCCACTGTGTTTAGCATTCGTTATCGTGTTTTTCAACAATTTTTCACGACTAATCGCCATATCACGGTAATCTTGTGCCACATATTCTTTACATGTGCCTAAGCCCACAATAGAAAACGACGCATCTGGTGTTTGCCAAAAATAACGAGTGGTAAATACTTTTTTTGCTTGATAAAAATAAGGCACAACAGCCTCTAAAATGTCGGATAAATTGACTACCCAACTAACCAACGTTGGTTTATTTATCTCTAATTTTCTAACATCATTTGGTATATTAAACATGAATTAAAACTCCTTTAATACAATGAAAAGAAGCCAACCATACCTATCAAGATGGTTGGCGCTTCTTTTACTCATTTACTAATAATCGTTTTGCCACTTTACCACTAGCTGTACGTGGTAAGGATTCAACGACATAATATTTTTTTGGGCATTTATATTTCGCTAAAAAGTTAAGGCAAGTTTCATTTATCTTCTCTATATCTATCGTGTCGTCCATCACAATATATGCTACAGGAACTTCACCCCATGTATCGTCATTCTCTCCTACAACAGCGACTTCCATTATACCGGATAAACTTGCTATGCATTGTTCAACTTCAGCTGGATAGATATTTTCCCCACCCGAAATAATGAGTTCACTCAAACGACTGACAACATATAAGTATCCGTCCTCATCAAGATATCCTAAATCACCAGTTTTAAAGTAACCATCTGACGTCCATGACGACGATTTATTGAGATAACCTGGGGAAATATTGGGACCAGATAATAGTATTTCACCAATTTCCATTGGTTCACAGGTTTCATCATTTTTTCTAATGACAAGACTTATCCCATCTAATGGTAAGCCAGATGACCCTATTTTTTGAAGGGCATCATCATATCCTAATGCCACTACCTGTGAACACGTTTCAGTCATACCAAAGGACTGAATCACTGGAATGTCTTTGCTAAAACAATCTTGTAGCATCTCTTTAGAGACAGGTCCGCCACCAACAAGTAAACATTTAAACTTATCAGAATATCCTTGCTTTGGATAGGCTTGTAATAATTGTTTGAGCATCACATTAACAACTGATGAAACGGTTATGTCTCCTGTTTTAAACAAACGAGACATAAGAGATGCATCAAATTTTTCAAGTATATACACTCCACACCCTATCACTAACTGACGAACAACAATGGATAAACCACTAATATGGAACATTGGAACAGCACATCCCCAAACATCTTGAGCCGTAATGTTCATATTTTTTTGTGTCCCTATGCTACTTGCTAAATGATTACGAAACGTTTGGATCACACCTTTAGGCTTACCAGTTGTGCCTGAAGTATACATAATAGAAGCTGTTGCATCAACTGAAAAGGTTGGATAACTAATCGAATCAAGCAGTGGTTGACAATGGATATCCGAAAAAGAAATCAACTGAACGTGATTGAAATTTTTTTCTTTTAAATCATCTGCGACAAATATCGTTTTCACCCCAGAATCTTCCAGTTGATATGACAATTCTTGAGTGGTTAGATGCGTATTTAAAAAGACAATTTCTTTTCCTAATGACCACAAAGCTAAAATTAAAAAATACATGTCACTTGAATTGTGACTCAAAATAGCGACGCGTTTATCATTTTGTGATAAAAACACCATCACTCTTTTGGCTCTTTCATCGACTTCACTAGCAATCTCTGCTATTGTCCAAGACTGATTAATAGTATATAACCCAATTTTGTCTGGATGTGTTTCTAGTTGTGCTGTTAACCATGGTAACATTGTCTTCACTCTTTTATGGGAATTTTGGAAATTGATCAAAGTCAGGATCACGTTTTTCCTTAAACGAATCGCGGCCTTCTTTGGCTTCGTCCATTGTGTAATATAAAAGGGTCGCATCTCCTGCTAATTGTTGAATACCAGCTAAGCCATCTGTATCTGCATTCATTGCCGCTTTAATCATACGTAGCGCAATTGGACTTTTAGTTAGTAATTCTTCAGCCCATTCCATCGTCACTTCTTCGACTTTATCTAAAGGTGCAACTGTGTTAATCCAACCCATTTCAAGAGCTTCTTCAGCTGTGTATTGTTTTGTCATAAACCAAACTTCTTTAGCTTTCTTATGACCAACCACACGTGCTAAATAACCTGACCCATAACCACCATCAAAACTTCCGACGTTTGGTCCTGTTTGACCAAACATGGCATTATCAGCAGCGATTGTTAAATCACACACTAATTGCAACACATTTCCGCCACCAATGGACCAACCTTTAACCATTGCAATAACCGGTTTTGGAATGACGCGAATTAATCGTTGTAAATCTAAAACATTTAAACGAGGGATTTGGTCTTCTCCAACATATCCACCATGTCCACGTACTTTTTGATCACCACCAGAACAAAAGGCTAACTCACCTTCTCCCGTTAAAATAATCACCCCAATATCTGTCATATCACGGCTAATTGTAAATGCATCTATTAATTCAAACACTGTTTTAGGTGTAAAGGCATTATGTACCTGCGGACGGTTAATACTAATTTTAGCTATTTTCCCATGTTGTGTGAATAAAATTTCATCATATTCTTTAATTGTTTTCCAATCATACATTTTATAAAGTTCCCCCTTAATTTTCTACTCATCAATTATACACAATCTTATCTGAAATAGTAGAATTGATGCTTATTACTAATAAACTTTTATAAAATACTTCGCAATGTTATAATCTATCTACTAAATCAAAGGACTGATCACAAGTGAATGCTTTAGATTATTTAGACATTAAAATCGAAGACGTTTTAAAAGAAAAGGTCATCTTAACTATGGTAGTTGATGTGAAACACTTACAACCTTTTGGCTTAATGCACGGTGGGATGAATGCTGTTTTGATTGAAACAGCAACAAGTATTGGATCAAATGAGTCAATAGATACAACCAAGCAAGTTGCTGTTGGACTTGATATTCAAGTCAATCATCTTAAGAGTGCCGTCAAAGGTGATACGTTAACGGTTGTAGCCATCCCTGACCATATTGGAAAAACAACACAAGTTTGGCAAGCTGAAATCACTAATCAAAAGCAACAAAAAGTCAGCGTGGGAAGATGCACGCTGATGGTAAAAAATAAGTAATAATATTAATACGCACTATTTTTATACATATTAAGTAATATAGATTTAATAGGTTACGGTTATTTTATCTTTACTTTATACTTAAATAATAATATTTGTATAGTATGATAAAATAACTAAAAGTATGTAGAGTCTATAGATGGATTATCAAAATATAGAGTGATTTTAATTGCAATAGTTTTACTCATTTTATTATAAATAGAGCAAAAACATAGTGTTTTCATAACCAATTAAAAAATTTGACGGGCAAATCGAAATAATACTTTTTGTAAAAAATAACAAAGTTAAAAAAGTAAAGCTAATATACACTGTTCAATATAATGATAAAAACAACTTTTCTTTTTATCAAGATAGAACCGATAAAATTTCTTATATGTGGCATCAAGAAGGTATTGTTTCTAGTTTAAAAACTAATGATAAAGAATCTATATTAACTTCAAATGACTTATCAAATGAGCAAATTATGGATATGTTTGGTACTACAGATTATAAAACAGCAGAATCTATTTTATTTATGTTTAGTCAAGGTTACACAAACTAAATGAACGATAGCCTGTTTTCCTTATAGGAAAACAGGCTATCTAACTAATCAATATTTAAGTTTTAAAGTTGTGAGTGACTATTTACTACATTTAGGTTTACTTCTCATTTAAACGACACAATCCCGAACCTCTATTGCATCCTTGTAGCCCTATAGCTACGCCAGTTTGAATAAATTTCATTAAAATATTCCAAATTTCGCTTAATAAATATTTTTCATATTACATACATCATAACATACTTTACTCATTTTACCAAAAATATAACTATTATTAAAACCTATATATCATTCTCAATGATTGGAATAAGCTTATTGGCTAAGTCATCTGAAACATCTTTAATGTTAATAACTGACGCATCTGAAATTACCTTATTGGCAAGTTCTTTTCCTTTTACAGGATCGTCCCATTCTTTATCTTGATAATGACTAGGAACAGGATATAAAGTCACTGTGCCATCTTCATTATTATGGTATGTAAACATCCCTGCCGCTAGAGGGTTTCCTGAAATAACTGTTACATCTTCCGGTAAATAAACACCCGTTTCCCAGATTTGTAAAGATTTATTTGGATATAAACTGTAAGTTGTGGTTGAATTTAGTAAGCTACTCACATTTGACTCGGTTAAGTTAGTCATTTTTATCAATACTTTGGCTGCTAATAATTTATTGTTTTCATAACTTGTTGATGTTGATTGAGTTGACTGTGCTACATCTCCACCTACAATCTGACTAAATCCAGCCTTAATATCAGTGTTTTGTGTTTCACTAAAATGTAAATAATTTTCATTGTTACCTTGATTTTGTTGTGTTACATATACTTTTGGTTTCCCATTTTCAATAATAAAGAAATACACATGTTTTTGTAAATAAGGTTGTGTATCAGCATCTGAATAGACAGCTACTAATTGATAAGGTGAGCTACCTTCTCCTGTTTCTGACCACTCTACTTGTACTGGTTGATTGTTGATTGCCATAGTCCACTCACCACTAAAGATATCTCCTGGAACATTGACACCATATAAATCAACACTACTTGTTTTGCTATATTCTTTGTAATCTTGTCCCATTTTATTACTGAATTGTGCCATAAATCCTCTTAGACTATCTCTTTTACTATCATTCCATACAGTATTTGATGCTGCTTCTTTTTTATCCGAACTCTCCGTTGTTTTTTCTTCTTTTTTACTGTCATCTTTTTCGGCTTCTTTTTTCATCTGAGATATTTCTGTTTTTTCTTTTTTGGCATACTCTACTAATTTATCAGAGCCATGTTCAATTTTTATAACAGCATCTAAACTAGCCTTGGCTTCGTCGTATTTTTTCTTTTCTTTTTTATCCAGCGCATTAATGTAACGTTTTAATTGACTTTGATAGTTTTTTGCTTCTTCATCTTTTGGTTTACTTTCCAAAGCCATTTCTACAAATCCTTCAGCTTGTTCAAATTTTTTCTCAACAATCGCTTCTTTTGTCTTTTGCATTGATTGATCAAAGTTATCACTCTTCCCACAAGCTGTAACACTCACCAACATGCCACATAGTAATAATATTTTTTTCCATTTTTTATTCATGATATATCTCCTATGATAAATTAATCAACAACCATATAAATATTATACATTAAAAAATAGAGGTCTGTCTCACATTTTTTAATAACTTTCTTAATTGTATTTTTGTAAGGGGTAGATGCTCTTTCCTTTTGCAGATACAAATGATGTCACACAAACAATAACAAAGAAAGGTAAATAACTAAAACCAAATACTTCTCCTCCAATAAAAATAGGCGCAAAAAGGGTGTTCGTTGCACTACCAAAAACACTCGCATATCCCAATGCTGCGGTCAGTTCTATTGGTAACCCAATTAATTGACCCAAGACAACACCTAATGTCGCCCCAATAGAAAATAATGGTGTGACTTCTCCGCCTAGAAATCCGACTGATAAGGTTAACACAGTCAATAATAATTTTAATAACCAATCATAATAATGAACTGATTGGTTAGTAAAGGACATCTCGATAAGATTTGTTCCTAAGCCAGAGTATCTACCTTGTCCCAATAGCATCAATAATGCGCTTAAAACTACCCCACCTATTCCAATTTTAATAACAGGATTTTTAATTAATTTGCTCAAATACCCTTTAGTATACTCTACAAGTCCGACAAATAATCGACCAGTTAACCCAAATAATACTCCTAATAAAACTAAAGTAATAAACAACGATAAATCAATGTCTAATTTTGTCGTTAATAGAACCTGAAATTTTTCCAATCCTAATTGTTTTGATGTCTGACTTGCTACAAAAGCCCCAATCAACGTAGGAAATAGTACATCGTGACGTAATGTTCCTACTACTAGAACTTCCAATGCAAAAAAAGTCGCCGCAATAGGGGTTTCAAATAATCCAGCAAAACCTGCTGCAATCCCGATAATGATAAAATGACTTGTTAACTCCTCTTGTTTTATGAGTCGCCCAAACCAACTTGACACTGTTGATCCAAGTTGAACAGCGACACCTTCTCTACCAGCACTTCCACCAAATAGATGCGTCATCCATGTTCCAACCATAACAAAAGGAATCAATCTCAATGTAATCTCCTGTCTTGTTTCATGCCCTGCTTCAAAAACAAGAGACATACCTTTATAACTTTCTTTGCCATACTTCATAAATAAATGCATAAAAATCATACCAGAAAAGGCTAAAAATGGTATAAGCTGATAGAAATATTCCACCCTAATAGTGGATACCCAAATCAATATTTTACCAAAAAAAGTATCTAATCCACCAACTATTAACCCAATAACAACACTACTAATTATTAAAATGGTTTGTCTTTTAATTAACTTCTTCATTTTTTCCTCCTAAAAAAATGACTCCTACACACCTAAATAAGATATGTAGAAGTCATTAGCATTTCTTGCGGTTTCAGTATCTATAACGAACTGTGGGAGACATTCATTCCCTCGTATTAAGTTAATTAAATTATCTTACATGACGAGATAATTGTCAATTATTGGTTTTTCTCTGATAAAAATAAATTAGAAGAAGCAATAAAATATAAGACTTACCATGACTTCATTAATTGTTTGATAAAACAATAAAGGGTATTCAAATTTTTGGTAATTTTTCTTCTTTAGTTGTATCATATAGTTAGGAGGGTGATATATATGAAATTAGAAGAAACTAAACGTACGTTGAATCAATTAGTAGCAGATTTAAGTCAGTTTTCGGTGGTTATTCATCAAACGCATTGGTATATGAGAGGGCCAGAATTTTTATCATTACACCCATTAATGGATGAGTATATGGATGAAATAAACGATCAGCTAGATGTTATTTCTGAACGCTTAATTACTTTAGGTGGCGAGCCTTACTCTACCTTACAAGAATTTATTGACAACACTGGTATTAAAGATGAAAAGGGAAGCTATACTAAACCAATTCCTGAACGCTTAAAAAACTTAGTCGCTGGTTATAAATATCTAATCGGTGTTTATGAAAAAGGAATTGAAGTGAGCGAAAAAGAAGGCGACCTAGGAACTCAAGACATCTTTATTTCATTTAAGACAGATCTTGAGAAAAAAGTATGGATGCTACAAGCCACACTTAATAAAGCTCCTGGACTTTAATAGGTGAAACTAAGACAGACCATACATCGTTTGGTCTGTTTTTTTTGCTATAAATGATTAATTTCTGTATTATTTTTTTAAAAGCAGACTTTAACATGAAAAAATACTATCTAGTTAGTTTAACAATCGGACTATTATTATTGTTTACTTTACAATTATTAAGCTATATTAATTATCTATTGATGACCAGGGCATTATGAATGGCATCATCGATAAAAATCTGTTACTTAAAACACCACTAATTATTATCCCACTTCTCTTTATTGCCTTTTCTATTATTGGGTTTGTAATGGATTATCTGAATCAACAAAAAATAAGCACTCATAAAGGATGATGTTTGTGCAATCTTTACCCTATATTAATCACCATTTTCACTCTCCTTCTTTAATCAATGAAGAACAAAATGCTGAATATGAAGGAGTCTATTTCTATCATGATACGAAATCTTACAGAAGTCGTTTAGCTAATAAAACGCCGAAAAAAGCTGGTTATTTTGTTTCTTTTTGGGAAAAGATGACAAATCAAAAAATAAAGCGTGCTCATTTGAAGAAGCTTCAGATATAACGTTAGTTTGGATTATCGACGCCGATAAAAAAGGAATTTTTATGTTTCCAAAAGAAATATTGTTACAGAAAAAAATCTTACAAGCCGAGTCACAAATAGGAAAAATGGGTATTAGAGTCTATCCTACATGGGAACGTGACTTAAACCCAACAGCATTAAAAATGCAACAGTGGCAATTACAATACTTTAAATTTCTAAACACATAAAAAAGCAGATAAGAGTGTCATATACTCCTATCTGCTTTTTAGGTTAAACTGCTTTATCTAAAGCTTGCTCTAAATCTTTAATTAAATCATCCGCACTTTCAATTCCTATGGCTAATCTAAGTAGGCCTTCTTAGATGCCAATTTTTGCACGTAACTCTGGACTATAATAATCATGAGTCATACTAGCAGGGTGGCAAATTAAACTCTCTACTCACCTAAACTAACCGCTAAATTAATAATATTCAATGCATCAACGAATTTTTCTGGACTTGCTTCTGGCACTAGTTTGATTGAAAATACCGCTCCAATACCTGAAGCTCGTTTTTTCTGAATCTGGGCTTCAACGACTGATGATGAACCAGGATAATAGACGTTTGCTATTCTAGGATGTTTTTCAAGAAACTGAATGATTCTCTTTGTGTTTTCCTCTTGTTTATTCATGCAGACTGTTAATGTTTTACTCCCCTGAATCAAATGATATGAATCAGTTGGACTTAAAATATTTCCTAATGTACTCTATAACAACTTTATCTCCGCTACCAAATCATCATCATCTACGGTCACAAGTCCTGCAATAATATCTGAATGCACACTTAAATATTTTGTTGCTGAACACACGACAGTATCAGCCCCTCACTCAAATGATCGTTGAAGATACGGTGTCATAAACGTATTATCTATGATAACCAAACAATCATGTCTATGAGCTAAATCACTCAATTTTTAAATATCAATAACTCGAAGTAATGGATTTGATGGTGTTTCGATAAATATTGCTTTCACATTGGGTGTTAAATCTGTATCCGTTAAGTCATTAACGTCATCTACTAACTCAAAATCTATCCCTTGTTGAGTAAATAATTTATCTGCATAACGATAAGTTTCACTATATAAATCACAATTTAATAATACTTTATCTCCTTGTTTAAATAAATTAAACACAGTTGTCGTCGCTGCCATACCTGATGAAAAAGCAAAACCATGTTTCACTCCTTCTAGTTGGCTCACTAAAGCCTCTAAATTAAATCGAGTGCGATTTTCCCCTCGCCCGTATCCAAATTTCTTGGAAACTTGATAATGACTCTTATACATACGGTGTAGCCAAATGAATTGGTGGGACAACGGATCCTTTTTCATTTTCAACTGCTGGTATACCTTGACAACCAATGAATCAAATTCCATCCTTATTCACTCCTTTTATCAATATAATCTCTGATTTCCTCTCATTTAATTCTAATAATACTAACGTACCTTTTTTATAATGTAAATTAGCGTGATACTAATTTTAGTAATACGAATAATTAACTTACTAGAATTCAAAGATACGATATTATAAAACCATTAAAAATATTAATTTAGTTAAGGAGGTTGTTTTCATTAAACCCATTGATATAAAAAAATGCACCACTTATTTACGTACGACACTCCTGATTATCATATTAGTAGGTTTTATCACCTTTATAATTCATCCTGATTTAAAAAGTATCATAGAATCTACCCCTACGTTAACAAGTACGTCAAATAAATTAGTTAAAGTAATGCAATACATCATCAATAACGGATTAAAAATGCCCTTCTCTATACTTGTACTTGCTCTAATCCCTGTTCCATATCTTTATTTCTTTAATACCTTTTTATCAGCGATGTTAGGTGGCATTGTTGTTGGTACTGTTTTGTCATACTCAATCAGTACAGGATTAAATCTAATCATTGCTTCAATCCCTCATTCTATTATAGAGCCAGCTACCTTTTGTATTTGGGCATCAAGCTTGTATTACCTAAACCTCTGGATAAGAAATAAATTACACAAAAGGGCAATTAATACGACTTTCTCGTTTGAACTAAAACGTTGTGTCCTGCACTATATCAGATATGCCCTACCTTTAATTATTATGGCAGACTGTTTAGAAACCTTTTTAACTGATAAAATATTGACTTTACTTAGCTAGACTAATAAAACCTATGTAATGAGGCGAATAGGTACTCATTACATAGGTTTTATATTAAGGCCAAAATACTAGTACTGATGATAATAACTCCAAAATTACGTCAATAAAGCTTAGTTTTGTTTTAGATTTGTTCCTGTTCCTCCTACTTCCCATTATACCATCCCTCTACTGTTCACATTTTTAAGTTGCATTGCTCAATTATACCACGATATAAAACATACAGCATTATTCATATAAATTCTGTTTTTGATAAAAAGATGACATAATCTTTTCATCGACTTTATCTACTAACGTTTTTTTGACAAGTTCTGCACTTACCATAAATCTACCTTCACCAGTTTCATCGCATGTGATAAGTGTTAGTTCTGCCTTTTGGGGATGGTCGTCAATGACGTGTACATCTGTAGCTTGGATGTATGACATGTCGTTGATTGTATATTCATACACATATTCTAAATCAGTCAAATAAATTGGCATCTCTTTTTTTGAATTGATTATCGGACCAAACAACACTTCTTTGTTCAACATATGATGACTTGTCAATGAATAATTTCCAACACCCATCTCTTGATTTTTTTTCATCGTTCCTGCTCCCATTAAAATAGCATAATCAGAAACACCTCTTAATATTGGTAAGTTAATATGTAAATCCGGTATCGTAATGCCACCTAAAACAGGGACTTTATCATCTTTAAAAGTTGATTTTAAAGCTGAAGTAATGTCAGCTCTACTCGCTTTTGAAAAATTAAAATCATCTTTTTCTGATTTTTTTTGATTCTGTTTTATATCATGGCTTGTTGTCTGATGGATACTGGGTGAAATATTCATTTTTAAAACTATTTGTGTTAATTCTTGATCAAACAACAATACTAACGATACAGAAATAACAATAAAAGATATTAAAAACATTAATCTCCTTTTTTTGTTTAGTTTTTGTTTTTTCTTTCTTATTTCGGTTCTTTTTTTCATCATTTCATACTTTATTCCTTTTTTTGTGTTATTATAATAATGTATTATATCATATTATTGGAGGTTTTATAATTGAAAAATAATGTTTATATTGGATTATTCTCAGCAATGTTGTTGATAGGAGGAACTGCTGTCACAACTTTTGCAGAGGAAACAACTGATGAGGTAAAAACAGAAGACGTTGCTAAAGAACAAGTTGACGATGTCAAACCTAATTTAGGTAAAGTGACATTGATTGGTTATGCTACAAATGAAGACAATCAAGATTTTAGCGACTATCGCTTTTCTGTTCCCAAACCTGCAGAGTTTCAAGGATTAAAACTTGGTGAATTAACTTTGGTAAATGTTCCTTACAGTGCAGAAAACAAAAATTTAATTGGTACTACTGAACTTTATCATACTGTTTTAGATGGTAAATTTGATACAAATATTCGTTATGGAATTTATGATGAAGGGGACCAATTAGTCTTTAAACCAATCTTAGGAAACGTAAATGTTGGACAAGCTAATTATCCAGGTAAAGTTGGATTAACTCCTTTCATTGGTGGGGAAATGGGCAATGGTGCACCGTTCTTCGAAACTCCTAACGGTACTTACAGTGCATTCATTAGAGTTATTTTTACTAACGTACCACAACCTAGTGAAGATGGTGAAAACAATGATACAAATAACGCCGTAGTGGAACAGCCTGAAAATACGACAAACAATAGTCAAAATCAAAATGACACAACTGATGCTAAAGATACGACAGATGACAACATAAATGCTACAAAACAAAGTGGAACAACCAATCCTAAAAACTCTACAGATAACAACACAAACCCTGCAAAACAAAATGAAAAAGAGTTTGTTAATAACGTAAAAAAAACAGGGGATACTAGTGAAAAATACGTCAATAATAAAAAATTACCTCAAACTAGTCAATCAAACACTGTTTTACCTGGATTGATATTACTTTTACTAGGTAGCGCGACAGCTTTTTTTGCAAAATTCAAATTTTCAACTAAATAACACAAAAAATCTTCTAACCAATCACAACAGTTAGAAGATTTTTCATTTAATCAATTGATTGGTACTCTACTGCCAATCCACGCTTTACTCCAGGTCTTTTAGCAATTCGATGAGTCCATTCAACCAAATATTTATAGCTTTGAATATCTAAAAATTCAGCGGATCCTTCATATAAATCACCTAATACAAGTTGACCATACCAAGACCAAATAGCTATGTCTGCAATACTATATGTGTCTCCGGCAATAAATTCACGAGTTGCCAATACTTTATCTAGTAAATCAAGTTGTCTTTTAGTTTCCATTGTATATCTGTCGATTGGGTATTTCAATTTCTCTGGTGCATAATGGAAAAAGTGACCAAATCCACCACCGACAAATGGACCAGAGCCAACTTGCCAAAATAACCAATTTAATACTTCTGTCTTACCTTGAATATCTTTTGGTAAAAATTCACCAAACTTTTCAGCTAAGTAAACTAAGATTGAACCTGATTCAAATACATCAATGTTAGGGGTTTGACTTTGATCAACCATTGCTGGAATTTTAGAATTTGGATTGATAGAAACAAAATCTGAACCAAATTGATCGCCTTCACCTATATTAATCTTATATAAATCATACTCTGCATCTTTTATTCCTAATTCTTTTAATTCTTCTAACAGAATCGTTACTTTAACACCATTTGGAGTTCCTAGTGAATAGACTTGAAATGGTGCACTCCCCACAGGAAGTTTTTGTTCAAAACGACTGCCGGCTGTTGGGCGGTTCCCACCTTTATTGTTATTTTCATCTTCCCATTGCCAAATTTTTGGTAATTGATAGTCTGTCATCGTATCACTCCTTACTTTTATTATACGTTTATGATAGCATTTATAAAAAAAAACTGTCCAACATTTCGTTTTTACTTTACATTTATCTAGCTAGATGACAGTCCCCATTTTATATTCAATAAATAAGTTTGATGATACTTTTGACTTAACTCTTTTAAAAAATTTTCTAATTCTTTACTTTTTAAAGGTGTTGTTTCAATTAGATCTTTGTATCTATTTTTTTCCTCAACTGTTGCAATCTTTTTAAAATATCCCCAAATATGTTGGTAAGTCACCCTCAAGGTTTTGTCTGTTGGTTGATAATCCTCTAATTCAGATAATTTGTTTGTATATTGGATATGTTTTTCTTGAGTCCATTGATTGCCTTTAGCTAGTAAACGGATATCATTGTATGCCTGTTGTGAACGAGACATCACCCAATATTTATGTTTAGTCCATGATGTTTGAAATTCTTTTAATAATTGCTTATCTGTCTGCTCCATATAATCCTCCTATCTTTCCATTGGTTTTCCTTATATATTAAGGTATATTATAAATGCAAAGACAAATCAATTAAAAGAGGTGATTCTATGGGAAAATATCAATTAGATCAAAAAGGAAAAGTCGCTGTTTCTAAGTATCATGAAAAACAAACACCAAATAAAGTTGACAAAAAAGAACAACTTGCTAAATTACGTGAGAGTTACATGAAGAAAAAGAAATGAAAACAAGTAGCCAATTTTCAGGCTACTTGTTTTCATTTATACTAATCTAAATTACCCGTTAAAAATTCATACATGTTAGGTTCGACTCTATTTTTTAACAAAAAATCCATTTCAACAACATTTTTTAATGTATTATCAGATGTTGGCTTTTTGTTCTGTTCAATTGTTTCAATGATAGGATTCATTTCTCCAACATAATAAACATCTGTTTCTCTGTCTTGTTGATTGTATTTACGCTTTATAAATAAATGAATCGTCCAGTTTTCTGAATCTCTTAATATTGTTACTACTGGAGAATCTATGGTTCTAGAAGGTTTAGTAAACCAATGGAATGTCTGTTCATCAATAAATACTTCTTCATAGGCCATTAAAGATGCTTTGGACTCTTTTCCTTTGGCTAGTGCGACAAATATAACAAACTGATTATTATTATAGGCGTATCCACCAATCCCTTGTTCATTTTGATTAAATTTCATATTTAACAATCTTAATACATCTTTACGTCGATATTTAGAATACAATTGTAAGCTGTCTGGCATACCTTTCGACTCTAATTTTTTTAATCCTGTATCAATAACATCTTTCAAAAACAAAATAAATGAATCATTTTTCTTTGCCTCTTTAAAAAATAATGTTAGTTCTAATCCTTTAATTTCCATGATTCGTCATCCCCTAGCTATACTTTTATATTAGCCTGTTTCATTTCATAAAATAGGTCTAATGCTGGATGCAAATAAGTAATTTATGGACTAGGCTAACAATGGTTATATATTAAATCGATTCCCACTTCCCCAAATCATTTCAAATAATTTTTCTTTACTCCAAACAATATTAGGATATGTCACTAGGAAAAGTAATAAAGAACATGCTTTAGTTGTAAAGATGACCTCTTCATTATTAATAAAGACTTTTCTATCAGATGACTCAATGGAAACATTAGCAATTTTTATCAGAACTTTTTCTGAAGATGCTTGTTTAGTTAACTTATAAAAACGTGATAAATGTGCTTTAACCCGGGTAATTAACTCATTTGGACTAAATGGTTTAATCATATATTCTACAATACTTAAACCTAAACCTGCCCCTTTTGTAAAAGGGGTTCTCGACTTATCCCCTCGATAAAATCTTTGAAATACTTTATTAACTTGTTCTTGTGTCATTATCCCATCATCTATTACTTCAATTATGACAGATTGTTCTGTGTTAATTAAAGAAAGACTGATCTTAGATATTTTTTTGTTGAATCCAAAAATTTCAAACTATTTTGAATAATATTGGTCAATGCACGATGAAATTGAATGGTATATATATCATAATAAATCGCTTCTTCGGATAAATTTACCGTCCATTCTACCTTCTCATCAACTAAATAATCTTCCATAAGTTCTTGTATAAAGTTAGTTAAGTTAACTCGATCGTAATGAAAAAGAACAGCATCCATATTAAATTTTGACTATAAAAATAATGCTTCAATTAATTCATTTAAACTTTGAGACTTTTTATAGATGGTTTGTAAATAGCGTTGCTTTTTTCCTATGTATTGGATACACCATCTAACATTCCTTCAACATATCCTATAATAGAAGTGATGGGTGTTTTTAAATCATGTGAGATGTTAGTAATCAATTCTTTACGATTATCTTCGTACTATTCACTGATTTTTTTGCTCTTTCTAACTCTATCCACATATTTTTAAAACTAATCTGTAAATGTTCAACTTCTTTCGCAATATTCTTATCAGGAAACTGTTCAATCATATTAGGTAAGCTATCCGATTCTTGAACGGAAAAAGTTGTCTCTTCTAAATGTTTAATCGGTTGAATAATCGGTTTTTTCAAGCGTTGAATAATTAAAGAAGCCAACAATACTGCTACAAGGATAATAAAAATAACTAACCACACGCCCCATTTAGTAAAAAATTCCAATAAATTACTTTCTCGCTTTAAAATAATCATGCTACCATATTTTCCATCCTTATATAAAAAATCCGATTTAATATAGTGGTACACCCACCTAGCATTATCTAATGTCTCAATCGGTTCAAAATTATTGATTCCATAATTAGGGGCATGACCTTTAATCGATTTTTCAACTAAACCATCTAAATAATAAGAAAACTAGATACTTTATTATTTGCAACAGCGTTAACCGGTACTATTCTTACGGGATGTTCAACAAATAGCCAGACGACAACACCTAGTGAGTCTGCCTCATCACAATCAAGTACAACAACTGATTCTTCCCAAAAAGAAGACTTAAAAAAGAAGACTTAATAAGAGAAAATAGCATGTTTATTAGTTTAGCAAAAGTCGATGTAACCCATAATAAAAATGACTTTTTCGATCTTAATACAAGGAAACCAAAAGGAGACTTTGGTTACTTTAACATCATTGATCACAATAAATGACGTGCTCATGTCTCAATCGGAGAAAATAAATACGGTGCTGTGTTAGAACTAACAGAATTAAATGACAAAAATTTACTTACAAACGTACTGGTAAAGATAAAGATGATAAAGAAGTAACGGTCTTTGTAGAACACGCTCCTTATTCTGAGGAATATAATCTAAGCATTACGTTTGATTCATAAGATAAATTAACAAAAAGTCTCAAGATCTTAATAAAGACCTTGAGACTTCAGAGTGAAATGACTTTTTAATTTATTGTAAATAGAGATAAAAGTACGACTATCATGTTGATTACCTGGATGCGTTGTATATCCTAAAACCCATCCGTTTTTATCACATGCCACTTGTGTGGCATAGGCAAAGACTTGTTTATGTTCTCCTTTATGACACTGTCAGCATCGTTTTTACTAATTTTTTTAACCTTTGTATTTGTCTCAATTTTTTCTTTTTAAGGGCTTTTTTAATTGTTTTTCTCTATCTATTTCAACTTCCTATTTCAACTTCTTTTTGAAGTGATTTTACATAAAATAATTTGTCTTCAGTTATTTCTTTGTTTTCATACTTTTTATTATTTGCATGTGCTTTAATATGAGTCCCATAAATAAATACCTCAGACGTATCAACTAAATGAACTTCTATACACTGCGCTAAAATACCATAAAAAATTTGTTCAAAGATATCTGTTCCTTTAAATCTTCTTGAGTCATTTTTACCAAAAGTCGAAAAGTGAGGGACTGAGTCTTGGATATCTAAACCTAAAAACCATCTGTAAGCCATATTTACTTCGACTTCTTAAATCGTTTGTCTCATGCTCTTAATTCCGTATAAGTATTGCATCAAGGGAAGTTTGATTAACATAACTGGATCTAAACTAGGTCGTCCATTAGACTGATCATATTTATCCTCAACAAGTTGATAAATAAAACTAAAATTGACGTATTTATCAATATCTCTTAAAAGATGTTCCTGTGGAACTAAGTCTTCTAATGAATAAAAACCTATTTGATTGCGTTTACTCATATCTTGCTTTTTCAACATTAATAGTCACTTCTTTCCTCTATTTTACCAAAAAAAAAGACAAAGTATCGAAATTTATCAATACTTTGTCTACAGTCTGAAAGCCCTCATCATTCTGAGGGCTTTTTTTAGCTAGTAATAATATTTATTTAGTCAACAGTACGGTAAAACTCTTAATCAATCAAAACGGCTACCAGAATTTTTGTTAAAATAACCTATTTTTCATTTTTTAAAGGTGTTTAATTCAACAATTTTGCATATTAACATGCCTATACTTTATTTATATTTTAGTTTGATAGGATTTACAAAATATTGGATGAATATAAGTCTGAATAATAATTTGTCAACAGATACACAAAAATAGACTTCCTCTTGTCAACTTTTCTTGACTAACTCATAGCCATTTTCAATCTTCGCTTTATCTAATTTCCATCTTCCTTAAATACTATTGATAAATTGTCTATCTTATTATTATAAGTATCTAAAACATAGCTTTCTATGTCACTTTCTAAACTCTTCGTAAGATTGGATTTAAGCTCTATGGTTAACACGTTTTTAATTTGTTTTTCATTACTAGCTACTTCTGAATTCATATATAATTTTTTAATATCAAGTGGAAAGTTTGTTTTTATTATTTTGTTTTTTTCAATAATGAAGTCCTCTAGAGTCTGGGGGTCTTCCTTGACGGACGGTCTCACAGAAGTTTCTGAGTCAATCAGCTGTCGAATTAAATGTTCTAATTCTTTTCCAGATAAACTATCTGTTTCAGTAATTTGTTTAATATTTAAATCCATATTACCTAGATGATACTCTGGTAATTTATTCTGTAAACTTTGTAATTTAGTATCATTGATACTTGTATCTGATAATGTTAAATGAATTGTCTTTTTTTCTTTTGAGATTTTCTTTTCTAAAATCAGTGAGTCTTTTAATTCACTTTCAATAAATCGATTTAAATTATTTTCATTTAATGAATCTTTGACCATTGACGAAGCCGTATAAATACTAGGTATAATGATAATAATCGTCAAGATAATGAACATTGTATTTGTTGATTTCTTTTTTATTGAATCAATCTGCTTATCATGTTTTGCTTCAAAAATATAAACAGTTATAAATGTCGAAAGACTGATGAAAAAGATATTAATAACAAACAAATAGAACGCACCAAAAATATAAGTCATACTCTGAATTGAAATAGCATATCCCAATGTACAAAGAGGCGGCATAAGTGCTGTAGCAATAGCAACTCCAGGAACAATATTATTAGCAGTTTTTTTCTTAAACCCTATTACACCAGCTACTCCTCCTGTAAAAGCAATCACAACATCCCAGATTGTAGGATTTGTTCTGGCTATTATTTCACTACTTGCATAAGTAAGTGGTGAGAAAGAAAAATATAGCGTTGAAACAACTAGACTGACAATTACTTGTAGCGCTAGTAAGGTTATTGATTTTCTTAAAATGGAAGTGTCTTGAAAAGCCAAACTAATTCCTATCCCTATCACAGAAGTCATTAGAGGAGAAATAAGCATTGCTCCTATAACAATTGGTGTCGAATTCATATTCAAACCAATAGATGCAATAAAAATAGAACAAATTAGAATAATAATATCCTCGATGTTAAAATGTAATTCACTATTAATTTTCACTAAAAATGGATTATCTTTTTTATTGTATGTATTCATGTTCTCATCCTTGTATATTATATTTAAGGTTTTTATCTTTCGATTTTTAGTAGGAAACCTTATGGACCTGTTGTTATTTATTAATCTATATTTTCTCAATTATTTGAGAAAATATAGATTAACGGATTGAGGGGTATGTTAAAAACTTATTTTGTATAACACTTATATCAAGTGGTTATAATAAGTATAACATCTTATTTTTAACTATGCATAACGTGATTTATGTTAATCAATTATGTATTTTGATTGAAATTTAAAACCATGATATAATAAAGGTGCGAAAACGTTAGAAGTTTCGAGTGCAAGTTTCATAGCACAAAAGCCCCAACCATTGCGAGTGGTTAGGGCTTTTTTTTT
>NZ_JALAHP010000019.1:589-2078 GCF_022604695.1 Vagococcus sp. CY53-2 | reverse complement strand
CAATTATGTATTTTGATTGAAATTTAAAACCATGATATAATAAAGGTGCGAAAACGTTAGAAGTTTCGAGTGCAAGTTTCATAGCACAAAAGCCCCAACCATTGCGAGTGGTTAGGGCTTTTTTTTTCGCTTTGCGACTAAGCGTGTGGGTTGATTAGCATTAGCCTTTAATTATCGTCTTGCTTTTCCAACCAGTAAGCAAACAGTTCAAGAACTGCCCCAACAATGATTGGTGCGATAATTAACGTTAGAAGTTTTTCAACCATGCAAGTTTCACCTCCAAACCTATAATAGCTTTGGTAGGCTAAGTGCCATTAATTAATATAGCATAATTTTTCTAACATTTTATACTATCTTTTATGACCACAACAAAAGTGGTAGCATGTTGTTATGATTTGTTACAGGAGGTTTATGATGAAAAGTATTAAAGAAATGGCTGATATGCTTGATGTTTCAAAAATGACTGTATCAAGATACATCAAAACAATTGGTGCAACAGAAGTGACTAAAAATGGACAAACGTTACTGTATGATGATGCGGTTGTAAACCTTGTTATGAAAGGTTTATCTAAAGATAAAGACCAAAACGCCGAAACAAATGATGTTGCAGTTGATTTTAAAGCTCAATATATTAAAAGCCTTGAAGATTCTAATCATTTTTTGCAAAAGGAAGTAAAAGATAAAAATAAACAATTGATATCAAAAGATGAGCAGATTAATTCACTTCAAACAATTCTAAACCAACAACAACAATTACTACTTTACGAGCAACAAAAAAATACAAAACTACTAGAAGAAAATATAGATTCTAAAAAATGGTGGCAGTGGTGGAAATAAAATAGCTTTTTATTCTTGTCATTTGCTATTGATTTTAATTCTAGGGTTGTTAGGGTTTACCCTGACCGTCTGAAAGACGTTTTACTTATCTGAATAAGGTTTTTAATCAAATGAGCTTAAATAGCTCTTTTTTTGCGTTTTAAGGCTGTTGAATGATTTCTTTGGAGAAATGGGTTAGGTTTTAGCAAAGGAGCGTAAAGCGACTGCTGCAAGTAAAATGTGAGAGTGGTTTTCTCTCACTCCTTTTTATATATTTTCATAGTACGCATAGATCATTTTAACAAAATAAAGAAAAAGTTTTGGTGGGAAAATATATCCCCTCTTTTATAATCTCTTTTAAACCTCTTTTAAACCTCTTTTAGACCTTGTTTAATCCTTACTCCCCCAATGGATACAGAATATTTATAAGTACATTTTGTCTGTTTATAAAGTACACTTTGTCTGTTTTAAGTCTTTACTTAAAGTACTTGAACTTGTAATATGTACTTTATAAATATTATATTAATGTGAGGTGCGTTTATGGTTAATGAATTAGTTAAACATCATACAGAATTAAATACTATTCCTTTGAGAAAGTTTACCCCTGTTCAAATGAATTTATTTTTTTCAATTATCTCTAGAATGCGTGATAAGGGGCAAAATAAAGTAACCT
>NZ_JALAHP010000019.1:0-579 GCF_022604695.1 Vagococcus sp. CY53-2 | reverse complement strand
CGCCTCTGGTTTGAGACGTGAGCGTTTCGTTTTATTTAGCTCATTCGACATTAATGGAGAAGCAGATTCCCCTTATGCTGAAATTCAAATACATGAAAAAGCTATTCCTTTACTCAATGACTTAGACGAATGGGTTCGTTATTCTCTTCAACAGTTTAATGACCTACAAAGCAGTTATTCAAAAACCATGTTTCGATTGTTAAAACAATTTCGAACAACGGGCTATGCATATTTCTCTAAAGAAGATTTTTTTGAGCTTTTAGATATTCCTAAAAGTTATTTGAAAGAACCTGCTAATCTTGATAAAAGAGTCTTAAAGCCTATTAAAGACGAATTAACTCCATTATTTCGCGGTCTTACCATTCGTAAGAAATATGGTAAAGGACGTGGGAAACCTGTTGTTGGTTACCAATTTGCTTTTAAACCAGAAAATAAAAATGCTAATGACTTTTCTAAAGGAGAACGCGAAGACTTACGACAAAAAATATTTAATATCGAACACAATGGTGATCTTTCTCAAGAAGAAAAATGGGTCGCAAAAGATAAAGTATTAGGTTTAAAAATTGGCACACATGAGTC
>NZ_JALAHP010000018.1:0-3230 GCF_022604695.1 Vagococcus sp. CY53-2 | reverse complement strand
ATCAACATAAACCGAGAACACCGCGTTGAACAGTTTCTTTTAAAGAACTGTGAAATGTATTAACTATTATCTATCGCTAGTTAATAGTTAATGAAAAAAAGCTAACCGTAAGGTTAGAAAAGGTTAAGTGAATAAGGGCGCACGGTGGATGCCTTGGCACTAGAAGCCGATGAAGGACGGGACTAACACCGATATGCTTCGGGGAGCTGTAAGTAAGCTATGATCCGGAGATTTCCGAATGGGGGAACCCAGTATCTTTTATAGGATATTATCTAGTAGTGAATACATAGCTATTAGAAGGTAGACGCAGAGAACTGAAACATCTAAGTACCTGCAGGAAGAGAAAGAAAAATCGATTTCCTTAGTAGCGGCGAG
Organism: Vagococcus sp. CY53-2; assembly: GCF_022604695.1. NCBI lineage: Bacteria > Bacillati > Bacillota > Bacilli > Lactobacillales > Enterococcaceae > Vagococcus > Vagococcus sp. CY53-2. The sequence goes on along the minus strand of NZ_JALAHP010000018.1, from coordinate 2,855 downwards.
CGAAACGGAAACAGCCCAAACCAATAAGCTTGCTTATTGGGGTTGTAGGACTCAATTGTGGTAGCTGTTGTGGATAGTCGAATCGATCTGGAAAGGTCAGCCGTAGCGGGTAAAAGCCCCGTAGATGAAATTGACAACACACCTATGAGTATCCTGAGTACGGCGGAACACGAGAAATTCCGTCGGAATCCGGGAGGACCATCTCCCAAGGCTAAATACTCTCTAGTGACCGATAGTGAACCAGTACCGTGAGGGAAAGGTGAAAAGCACCCCGGAAGGGGAGTGAAATAGAACCTGAAACCGTGTGCTTACAAGAAGTTAGAGCCCGTTAATGGGTGATAGCGTGCCTTTTGCAGAATGAACCGGCGAGTTACGATAGCATGCGAGGTTAAGCTGAAGAAGCGGAGCCGTAGCGAAAGCGAGTCTGAATAGGGCGAATGAGTATGTTGTCGTAGACCCGAAACCATGTGACCTACCCATGTCCAGGTTGAAGGTGTGGTAAAACGCACTGGAGGACCGAACCCACGTACGTTGAAAAGTGCGGGGATGAGGTGTGGGTAGCGGAGAAATTCCAAACGAACTTGGAGATAGCTGGTTCTCTCCGAAATAGCTTTAGGGCTAGCCTCGGATTTGAGAATGATGGAGGTAGAGCACTGTTTGGACTAGGGGCCCGTCTTGGGTTACCGAATTCAGATAAACTCCGAATGCCATTCATTTATATCCGGGAGTCAGACAGTGAGTGATAAGATCCATTGTCGAAAGGGAAACAGCCCAGACCACCAGCTAAGGTCCCAAAATACATGTTAAGTGGAAAAGGATGTGAGGGTGCACAAACAACTAGGATGTTGGCTCAGAAGCAGCCACCATTTAAAGAGTGCGTAATAGCTCACTAGTCGAGTGCCCTTGCGCCGAAAATGTACCGGGGCTAAACATGTTACCGAAGCTGTGGATAGAACCTTTGGTTCTATGGTAGGAGAGCGTTCTAAGGGCGTTGAAGCTGGATCGTAAGGACTGGTGGAGCGCTTAGAAGTGAGAATGCCGGTATGAGTAGCGAAAGACAGGTGAGAATCCTGTCCACCGAATGACTAAGGTTTCCTGGGGAAGGCTCGTCCTCCCAGGGTTAGTCGGGACCTAAGCTGAGGCCGATAGGCGTAGGCGATGGACAACAGGTTGAGATTCCTGTACTCGTTTGTTTTGTTTGAACAATGGAGGGACACAGGAGGCTATGAGATCGTGCGACTGGAAGTGCACGTTCAAGCAACAAGTTTTGATAAGAGTCAAATGCTTTTATCTTTAAGAACAAGTTGTGATGAGTAGGGAAATAGAGTACCGAAGTCTCAATGTCACACTGTCAAGAAAAGCTTCTAGTTAGAAACAAATGACCCGTACCGCAAACCGACACAGGTAGTCGAGGAGAGAATCCTAAGGTGAGCGAGAGAACTCTCGTTAAGGAACTCGGCAAAATGACCCCGTAACTTCGGGAGAAGGGGTGCTGAACGCAAGTTCAGCCGCAGTGAATAGGCCCAAGCGACTGTTTATCAAAAACACAGGTCTCTGCAAAATCGAAAGATGACGTATAGGGGCTGACGCCTGCCCGGTGCTGGAAGGTTAAGAGGATGGGTTAGCAATAGCGAAGCTCAAAATTGAAGCCCCAGTAAACGGCGGCCGTAACTATAACGGTCCTAAGGTAGCGAAATTCCTTGTCGGGTAAGTTCCGACCCGCACGAAAGGCGTAACGATTTGGGCACTGTCTCAACGAGAGACTCGGTGAAATTTTAGTACCTGTGAAGATGCAGGTTACCCGCGACAGGACGGAAAGACCCCATGGAGCTTTACTGTAGTTTGATATTGAATGTTTGTAACACATGTACAGGATAGGTAGGAGCCGTAGAAATCGGAACGCTAGTTTCGATGGAGGCGCTGGTGGGATACTACCCTTGTGTTATGACCATTCTAACCCGCACCACTTATCGTGGTGGGAGACAGTGTCAGATGGACAGTTTGACTGGGGCGGTCGCCTCCCAAAAGGTAACGGAGGCGCCCAAAGGTTCCCTCAGAATGGTTGGAAATCATTCGTAGAGTGCAAAGGCAGAAGGGAGCTTGACTGCGAGAGTTACAACTCGAGCAGGGACGAAAGTCGGGCTTAGTGATCCGGTGGTTCCGCATGGAAGGGCCATCGCTCAACGGATAAAAGCTACCCTGGGGATAACAGGCTTATCTCCCCCAAGAGTTCACATCGACGGGGAGGTTTGGCACCTCGATGTCGGCTCGTCGCATCCTGGGGCTGTAGTCGGTCCCAAGGGTTGGGCTGTTCGCCCATTAAAGCGGCACGCGAGCTGGGTTCAGAACGTCGTGAGACAGTTCGGTCCCTATCCGTCGCGGGCGTTGGAAATTTGAGAGGAGCTGTCCTTAGTACGAGAGGACCGGGATGGACATACCTCTGGTGTACCAGTTGTTCTGCCAAGGGCATTGCTGGGTAGCTATGTATGGACGGGATAAACGCTGAAAGCATCTAAGCGTGAAGCCCCCCTCAAGATGAGATTTCCCATTCCTTTAAGGAAGTAAGACCCCTGAAAGATGATCAGGTAGATAGGCTAGAAGTGGAAGTACAGTGATGTATGGAGCGGACTAGTACTAATCGGTCGAGGACTTAACCAAGATAGCGGTGGACCATTATATTGATACTAACTTAACATCCAGTTTTGAGTGAATCATCACTCAATAAAAAACATATAAGTGCGGTGACGATGGCAAGAAGGATACACCTGTAACCATGCCGAACACAGAAGTTAAGCTTCTTAGCGCCGAGGGTAGTGAAGGGTTTCCCTTTGTGAGAGTAGGACGTTGCCGTGCTT
>NZ_JALAHP010000017.1:0-3268 GCF_022604695.1 Vagococcus sp. CY53-2 | reverse complement strand
AAAAAAAAAGCCCTAACCACTCGCAATGGTTGGGGCTTTTGTGCTATGAAACTTGCACTCGAAACTTCTAACGTTTTCGCACCTTTATTATATCATGGTTTTAAATTTCAATCAAAATACATAATTGCTTAACATAAATCAAATTATACTAAGTTAATTTGATTTTTTATTTTTAGGAAAGATGTAGAAGTAGAATACACAGGTAATAATAATTGCAGGAGGTACTGAGATACTTAGAATTCTAAGTATCGTTGTTCCAAGTAATTCTATTTGTTTGGAAATAGCTAAATCAAAAATCTGACTGTGTTCTTGAGTAAAAGAAAAAACGACCATTGTTACAAAAAATATAAGACAAAAACTTACTAGACCATATTTAACACTTGATTTTAGTTCATTTGTATCGTCTGCTTGTTCTTCTAATAATAAAGTTTCTAAAGATATCCCTAATACATCAGACAATTTAAGCATATTTCTTTTACTAGGATAAGTTTCCCCAAGCTCCCATTTTGAAATTGTTTTATCACTGACATCTAGCTTTTCAGCTAAGTCACTTTGAGTTAAATTATTATTTGTTCTATACTCTTTTAATTTAATTGCTAAAATTGTTTCTTTCATTTTTAACACTCCTTATTCTTTTTTATAAATATATTTTGTCAGTTTTTTTCTGATTTTGACAGGAAGTTTAAAAAAAGAGAGTGAAATATACTAAAATATATTTTAAAAAGTGATATTAGTTTACATAATGTAAGATTATACGAAGTCTATTTTTTGTACCATGATATAATAAAAAAAAAAATGGAGGAATTTTGATGTGAATAGACCTGAATTAGTTCGAGGGATAAATCCAGAAACATTTAGAGAATACTATTACTTGAAAGAAGAGTTAGTAAATTTTTGTAGATTAGAAGGTATTCCTACAGCAGGAAACAAAAAAGATTTAACAGAAAGAATTTATTGCTATATAAGTTCTGGTGAAGTAAAAAATATTAAGAAAAAAACAAAATCTAATATCCCCAAAAGTATAACAGTAAATACAGTCATTGAAGAAAATATTACATGTTCAGAGGTACATAGAGAATTTTTCAAAAGTGAACTAGGAAAACAGTTTAAATTCAAAGTGGCATTTCAAAAATGGTTAAAAAATAATGCTGGTAAAAAATATTCAGAAGCAATAAAAGTTTACCCAGAAATTGCATCAAAAAAAACAGAAAAAATTGATTCTCAGTTTGAATATAATACTTACATCAGAGATTTCTTTTTAGAAAATCCAGATTTAACTTTAAAAGATGCAATTAAATGCTGGAAGCTAAAAAAAAGCAAGCCTGGTCATAATCAATATGAAAAAAAAGATTTAAAAGTTATTTAACTTACTGGTTACCATAATCAATTGTTATACGAATAATAAGGCTCTCAGAATTAGTTCTGAGAGCCTTTAGCTTAATCTAGAGTAAATATATCTATTTTATTTAGAGTTTGTCAGAGTTAACATAAATCGCGTTATACTTAGTCTAAAGAGTAGTTTGCTACTTTATTTTAACTTTCAGAAGGTCTCTTGCTAATATTAGTGCTTGGTGTTCATTTACGATACTACCAGAAATTGTTTCAATACTTAATGGTAAATGAGTAAAATGACAAGTGCTGATGTCTACTTTTTTTAAAAGAGTTCCTGTGAGATTCATACTATCTAGTTTACAACTGTCAAATGTGGTTTTCACCATCTTTGCATCTATCAAGTCAGTATTAGTTAGATTACAATCGGAGAAAGAAACTTCTTTGAAATTAGCACTTGATAAATTAACCATTTCCATGTTATTTTCTAAAAATAAATTTGTATTTATATAGGCTTCGGAAATATCTAAGCCTAACATCTTACAATTGATAAATTCACATTTGTACAATACCGATTCTGATAAGACTGTATTTGAAAAATCACAATTTTTAAATATACAGTTAGTAAATTCAGCTTTAACAAAATTATTTCCACTTAATTCACAGTGTTCGATTATACTATCTTCAATAAATAATTTTTCAATACATTGATCACTTATTATCTCATTTTCTATCAAGGCATTTTCTAAAAAAAAATCCTCAAAGTCATAAATATCGAAAAAACTCATTTTTTTTAAATTAATACTATCAATTTTAACTATAGACATTTTTAATCACTCCCATTAGAAATATTAAATATGCTTTAGTATATCAACTTAAATATTCCTTGTATTAAATTAAAATGAGTAGTTTAAAGGCTATTTATGCAAGGAATAGTTAAAAAAAAAATTTGAAAACCTCTCAATCATCGAGTGATAACCTAAAATAGTTTAATTCTAATTGAATTTTTATAATTGAATAAAAATATTATGTCGAATGAACTATTTTCAGTTATCTAATCTATTGCTTAACATAATCTCGCTTTTAAGAAGTAGCAGCAACCACAAGGGATTCAATAACCAACATTGTGAATCCCAACTGGTCTACCTCAAAATGAAAAAAAGAAGCCCTAGAAATAAGGCTTCTTTTTTTGGCGAGATAGTGAAACGCAATCAAGACATTTTTTGATGGGGGTTATTTTTTGGTTGATTGATTAGATGAAAAAAAATAAAAAAGATGTCACCAAGTAAAACAAAAAACGAAAAAAATTTTTTAAAAGTCTGCGAACAAAAAGAAAAAAAGAGAGAGGAACATTTTTTTTTTTTGAAAAACAAGGGGTGTGACAAATTGGAAAAGAATCACGTGTGTTGAAAAAAGTTTGGCAAAAAAAATCAAAAAGTGATCAGACTAAAAATCAATTGTTGCCAAAAAATCAATAAGGCAAGCAACGGGTTTGGCATGCCACTCCCCAAAATTGACAATTGTTTAGCTTGTTAGGTGGCACCTAAGACCGCAAAAAAAGAAAAGAATTCTATCAGTATGTGTAGAATTCTTTTCTTTTTTTTGTCGCGCTGCTCGATATTTTTTTGAATTCAAAAAGTAATTTTCTGATTAACGGAATTCTCTTTTTAAATGATTTAAACTGTTTTTTCTAATGGTTTCTTTTTCAACTTTTCCAAATTCTTTTTATTTCTGAATGTAAAAATGTAACTCATGTGTGTCGATTTTTAAATCTAAAACGTCATTTCCTTTGACTTATTTTTTTATAGATGGGTCATTCAATCATTCGTCATCTTACTTTTGGCCAATTTTACGTCTAAAGAGCATAAGGGAAACTGCCAACAGGCAAGCTGTTGGGTTGATAGTATCAACGTTTCCGATATAACATGATTTTTTCTCG
>NZ_JALAHP010000016.1:0-6901 GCF_022604695.1 Vagococcus sp. CY53-2 | reverse complement strand
AAGTAGAAAAACTTCTCCATACTTTTGGAAAAGTTTTTTATTTTTTTTTTTTTGAAAAACTAATTTTTCAATTGAAATGATTTAGGATAATTCTTTTATTGATAAAAAATAGTGTATGTCAAAGGTGTGTCAAAGGTGGTTAAAAGGTGTATCAAAGGTGTGTTAAAGGTATGTCAAAGGTGGTTAAAAGGTGTGTTAAAGGTGTGTTAAAACAGTGCAAACGAGAAAAAATCATGTTATATCGGAAACGTTGATACTATCAACCCAACAGCTTGCCTGTTGGCAGTTTCCCTTATGCTCTTTAGACGTAAAATTGGCCAAAAGTAAGATGACGAATGATTGAATGACTCATCTATAAAAAAATAAGTCAAAGGAAATGACGTTTTAGATTTAAAAATCGACACACATGAGTTAAATTTTTACGTTCAAAAATAAAAAGACTTTGAAAAAGTTTAAAAAGAAATCGTTAGAAAAAATAGTTTGAATCATTTAAAAAGAGAATTCCGTTAATCAGAAAATTATTTTTTGACTTCAAAAAGTATCGAGCAGCGCGATAAAAAAAAGAAAAAAATTCTATCAATATGTGTAGAATTTTTTTCTTTTTTTGCGGTCTTAGGTGCCACCTAACAAGCTAAACAATTTTCAATTTTTGGGTTTGTACGTACAAACCCGTTGCTTGCCTTATTGATTTTTTGGCAACAATTGATTTTTAGTCTGATCACTTTTTGATTTTTTTGCCAAACTTTTTTTCAACACACGTGATTCTTTTCCATTTGTCACACCACTTTTTTTTTCAAAAAGGACAAAAATTTCCCTCTCTCTTTTTTTCTTTTTGTTCGCAGACTTTTAAAAATTTTTTTCCTTTTTTATTTTACTTGGTGACATCTTTTTTATTTTTTTTCATCTAATCAATCAACAAAAAATAACACGAAACAAAAAAAATGATTGGGTGTCTTTCACTATCTCGAAAAAAAAAGAATCGCCACTTGATGGGATTCTTTTTTGACTGTTTATGTAGACCAATTGGCATTCACAATCTCGCGAACTGAATCCGTTGGTAGGTGTGATACTTCTTAAAATGGTGATTATGTTAATCAACGAGATAAATAACTATTTCTTACTTCTGTTTCATCAATCTCAATCCATTAAGTGTTACTAATAAAGTTGCTCCCATATCTGCAACAATAGCAATCCAAAGTGATAACCATCCTGGAATAATTAGCAATAAAGCTAAGAATTTAATGCTTAAAGAGAAAGTAATATTTTGTTTTATAATTTTTAATGTTTTTCGACTAAGATTAACAATAAACGGTAACTTTTGTAAATCATCACCCATTAAGGCAACATCAGCTGTTTCTAAAGCAGTGTCCGTTCCAGCCCCACCCATTGCAATCCCAACAGTTGCTGATGCTAACGCAGGAGCATCATTTACTCCGTCTCCTACCATAGCCACTTTTCCATACTTTTCTTTAAGCTCTTTAATATACTCTAACTTATCTTGTGGCATTAAATCACCTTTAATGTCTGTCACACCAACTTGTTCTCCAATTGATTTAGCTGTTCTGATATTGTCACCAGTTAACATAATTGTATGTTCAATACCTAACTGATGAAGCTTAGCGATTACTTCTGAACTTGACTTTCTTAATTCATCAGCAACTGCGATAATTGCCAAAATATTTTGTGCTGTTCCAAAAATCATGACGGTTTTTCCTTGCTCTTGTAACTTCTCATAATTTTTCATGACACTAGCTTGCCTAATTAATTCTGAATCAAATAATTTAGGACTTCCAACAAAATAAGTTGTACCTTGATAATCACCTTTAATTCCTTTACCAGTTACTGATTTAAAATTCATAATATCGATCATTTGATAGTTTGACTCTCTTCTATCAGCTTCTTTAAGAATGGCTGAAGCTAAAGGATGTTGAGAAAGTATTTCTAACGCTGAAATGATAGATAAGTACTGATTTTCTTGATTTGTGTCACTTACAACAAAGTCTGTTACAGAAGGCGTTCCTTTGGTTAAAGTCCCTGTTTTATCAAAAGCGATTGCTTTTAATCCTCCGATTTCTTCGAGATAAATACCTCCTTTTACCAGCACACCATTTTTAGCTGAATTTCCAATAGCTGAAACGATTGAAACAGGTGTTGAGATAACTAATGAACAAGGACAACCAACTACTAATAGTGATAAACCCTGGTACAACCACTTATTCCAATCACCACCAAAAAACAATGGTGGAATAATGATAATTAAAGCCGAAATAGCCATGATAGAAGGGGTATAGTATTTAGCAAAGTTATCAACGAATGCTTGTGCAGGTGCTCGTTCTCCTTGTGCTTCTTCCACTAAATGAATGATTTTAGCAATGGTTGTATCATTAACATGTTTAGTCACTTCCACTTCTAAAATCCCCTCTCCATTTAAAGTACCTGCAAAAATTTCGTCCTTATTTTGTTTTTCAATTGGAACAGACTCACCCGTTATTGCTGCTTGATTAACAGCAGAATGTCCTTTAATGACTACCCCATCCATAGCTATTTTTTGCCCTGGTTTAATAACCATAATATCTCCTATTTGAATATCAGAAACATTTATCATTTTTTCTTCGTTATTTCTTCTAATCAAAGCTTCTTTTGGTGCTATATCCATTAACGAACGAATAGATTGTCTTGCTTTATCCATTGAAAATCGTTCAAGGGCTTCACTAACAGCGAATAAGATAACTACAATAGAACCTTCAGCCCATTCACCTATAATTGATGCGCCTATAATTGCTATTGTCATTAAAACTTCCATTGAAAAGTTTAATTTAAGTAAATCCTTAATTCCTTCTGTAAATAAACTAAATCCACCAATAACGATAGCTGATATAAATAAGCTTTTAGTTATGATATCATTCTCGCCTGCAGTAGCTCTAAAATAAAAAGCTATGGCTATTAATATTACTGAAATAACTAATGTCCAATTACGTTTCAAGAAAGAATCTTTCTGTTCCCCTTCAGATTCTTGATTGTCCTCATCTTGAATAATTAGATTTTCAAAAGCTCCAGCAGACTTAATTTCTTGAATGGAAGATGTTCCCTCAACTTTAATTTTTCCAGCACCAAAGTTTACTTTTGCATCTGTTACACCTTCAATACTTTTAACATTTTTTTCAAATTTAGCAGCACAATTCGTACAGCTTAATCCCTCTACTCGATATGTTTTACTAGAAGTTTCTTTACTCATATCTATCACCCTTTTCTAGTTGTTTTCCAAAATTTATCAATTCAACAATCCTATCATCAGAACTAAAATAATAAACTAATTTGCCTATTTTTTTACTATCTACAACACCTAATTTTTTTAATGATTGCAAATGATGTGATGTATTTGCCATAGTTGCTCCAATAATATTGGCTACGTCACATACACATAGTTGATCTTCATAAGCTAAAGCATGTAATATTTTGAATCTATTTTCATCTGATAAAATTTTAAATAAAGAACTTAGATCTTTGCTATTAGTATTTTTTAATCTCTCTTTTGAATTAGTTACTTGCTCCTCATGAATACAAGTAATCTCACATATTTCATTTGTCACGTTTATTCCTCCAAAATCACTCATTCAAGTTCATACTTGATTATATATAAACAGATTGTAATAATCAAGTACAAGTTTGATTGTATTTGATTTCACTAGGTATAATTTGATTTATGTTAACTCTACAAAATACTTAAAGCCTTCAGTATAATTCTGAAGGCTTTCCTTTTATATTTTTTTTAATTCTCTTAAATGAAATTTAATATGACTTTCAATAAATGTTGCTATAGTAAAATAACTATGATCATAACCTATTTCTCTTTTATATGTTACGTCTCTATCAACATTTTTAGCAGCAGATAAAAATGCCTCTTCATCTAATTGTAACTCATAGAAGTTATCATCTGTACCTTGTGTTATTAATATCGGAACATTATTTTTGGTTGATTTTTTTATAATTTCTGTAGCATCCCATTCTTTCCATGCTGACTTATCATTTCCTAAATAAGAGGAGAAGGCTTTTTTCCCCCAAGGAACGTTGCTTGGATTAGATATTGGAGCAAATGCTGAGATAGAAACAAATCGGTTTGGATTTCTTAGCCCAAGTACTAATGCACCATGACCTCCCATTGAATGTCCCATAATGCTTTCTTTTCCTGAGAAATTTGGAATTAAAGTGTACACAATTTCAGGAAGTTCTTTAGTTAGATAATCATACATTTGAAAATTTTCTTTCCATGGTTCTAAAGTAGCATTTATATAAAAACTAGCTCCCTGTCCTAAATCCCAGTCATCACTATCAGCAACATTGCCTCTAGGTGATGTATCTGGCATAATAAATGCAACGTTTTGCTCAGAAGCATATTTCTGAAATGCTCCTTTTTGACTAAAATTATCATCTGTACAAGTTAAACCTGCCAACCACCAAATAAGTGGAACTGTTTCAGTTTCTGATTTAGATTCTGGTAAAAATAAACTAAATATCATTTCACATTTCAAAATTTTTGAAGTATGCTGATATTTAATTTGCTTTCCACCAAAAGAAGTATGAATTTCCAATATTTTCAAGTCCATACATCTAATCTCCATAAGTTAACATAGTTCGAATTGATTCACCGTTATGCAGTAACTTAAATGATTCATTAATTTGTGAGAAACTTAGTCTATGTGTAATAAACGAATCTAAATCAATCTTTCCATCCATAAATTCTTCAACCATGCCAGGTAATTGGGTTCGACCTTTCACTCCTCCAAAAGCAGAGCCTTTCCATACACGTCCTGTTACTAATTGGAATGGGCGCGTGTGAATCTCTTTTCCTGCTCCAGCAACTCCAATAATAATACTCTCTCCCCATCCTTTATGGCATGATTCTAATGCAGATCGCATTACTTCAACATTTCCAATGCATTCGAAACTATAGTCTACACCTCCATCTGTCATTTCAACTATTACTTCTTGTATTGATTTTTCATAATCTTTAGGATTTACAAAGTCAGTAGCTCCCATCTTTTTCGCTAATTCCCATTTATCAGGATTCGTATCGACTGCAATAATACATTGAGCATTAACTTTCTTTAAACCTTGAATAACTGCAAGACCAATAGCTCCTAAACCAAATACAGCAGTAATAGCCCCTTCTTCGACTTTTGCTGTATTTTCAACTGCACCTATACCTGTTGTAACACCACAACCTAGCAATCCAACTTTTTCTAATGGTGCATTTTCATTTATTTTCACTAAATTAATTTCGTTTACTACTGTATACTCACTAAAAGTACTGGTACCCATGTAATGATAAATTGGTTCACCGTTATATGAAAAACGAGTTGTACCATCAGGCATTACTCCTTTTCCTTGTGATTCTCTTACAGCAGAACATAAATTTGTTTTTCCAGATAAACAAAATTTACATTTACCACATTCTGCTGTGTATAAAGGTATAACGTGATCTCCTTCTTTAACGGATGTAACACCAGAACCAACTTTTACAACGACTCCAGCTCCCTCATGTCCTAACACAACAGGAAATACACCTTCAGGATCTTCACCTGATAAAGTATAAGCATCTGTATGGCAGACAGATGTATACAATATTTTAACCATAACTTCATTTTCTTTTGGATCTTCCACATCAATCTCTACAATTTCTAATGGTCTATTTGGACCAAATGCAACAGCAGCTCTACTTTTCATAACTATTCTCCATCCATTTTCATAATTAGATTACTCATCTATCTTATTTATTAAAATCCTTTTTGTACGTTATTGCTTATTATATAAACAATGACAAAAAAAGCAATACTGATGTTTTTGACACTATAGATTTTAATTGATATAATTTCTAAAAATATAAATCAAAAACAATAATGAGGTTCCTTTTATGTATAATTACAATGAAAAATATTTTGTCAATACTAAGGATTTAGCTATGTCTGTTATTGGCGGAAAATATAAAATAGCAATTGTCTGGTCTTTGTTACAAAAACCTATATTACGATTAAGCGAAATAGAAAAGATGCTGCCAGATATTAATCAAAGAATGATTATTAGGCAGTTACGTGAACTAGAAAAAGACAACATAGTTAAACGAACTGTATACCCTGTAGTTCCTCCAAAAGTTGAATACCAACTAACAGATATTGGAATGGAATTATTACCAATAGTCGATAATATATGTGCATGGGGTGATAAGTTTTGGAATAGTATTAAGTAATAAAAAAATATGTAAACAATGGATTTTGATTGTTATTTAGAATCATGATATAATAAATATGCGAAAACAAGAAGATTTGCTAGTATATCTAGCACAAAAGCCACTACCTTTACAGAGGTAGTGGCTTCAGAGTGAAGACAAACCAATTACTCATTAAGAGTAATTGGTTTGTCTTTTTTATATTCTATGATTAATGTAGGTAAAAAATTAAAAATAGAGCCCTCTAGGTCTCTTAATTTAAGCATTTTTGCTAATTTTTTTATATTAAGACATGCGAAATAAGCCCAATTTTCATGTGCATTTTTTCTTTGCCTATTAAGTTGGTATAACGTAATCCATGAAATTCATTGGCTATTCCAAATAACCTCTCAATCGTCTGTTTACGATTATTATAGATAGATTTCATTCCAATGGCATGACGTATGTCCTCACATCGTTCCATATCATCTTCCCATAAATGACGTTGAACTTATTTTCTCTTATCCTTTGATTGCGTACATTTATTTATTAAAGAACACGTCATACAATCGTGAGGGTTACTTTTATATTCTCGATAACCATCTCGATTAGTTGTCGTATAAGTTAATGTTTTCATATTGGGACAAATAGATTGATCATAGTATTCGTCATAAACATAATCATATTTTTTGAAAAAAC
>NZ_JALAHP010000015.1:0-7647 GCF_022604695.1 Vagococcus sp. CY53-2 | reverse complement strand
ACGGCTACAATAATCACATCCTGCTGAAATTGCTTTCCTTTAAAATGATTCATCGTCATTCCTCCTGCTATCTTTTTCTATTATTCTACCTTATTTGATAGTAGATTTAAAACTTTGCAACAGAACCGGTTCGGCAGTAATGGGTGGTTTACGTATGAATAGCGATGTAGATATTTTGGTAATAACAAATCAAAGTTTATCTGAAAAAACTCGAAGGAATCTTACAAATAGGTTAATGCTTATATCTGGGAAAATAGGAAACATAAAAGATATGAGGCCTCTTGAAGTTACGGTCATAAATCAAAAGGATATTGTCCCTTGGCATTTCCCCCCCAAATATGAATTTATGTATGGCGAGTGGCTAAGAGAGCAGTTTGAAAAGGGAGAAATTCCTGAGTCGACTTATGATCCGGATTTAGCAATACTTTTAGCACAACTAAGAAAAAATAGTATTAACCTTTTGGGACCAAAGGCAACAGAAGTAATTGAGCCTGTGCCAATGACAGATATTCGAAAAGCAATTAAAGAATCGTTGCCCGGGTTGATAGCTAGCATTAACGGTGACGAACGCAATGTGATTTTAACTTTAGCCAGAATGTGGCTGACAGCATCTACTGGTGAAATTCGCTCAAAAGATCTGGCAGCTGAATGGGCGATACCTCAATTACCCGATGAGCATGCTACTTTACTCAACAAAGCGAGAGAGGCTTATTTAGGAGAGTGTGTTGACAAGTGGGAAGGAATGGAATCTGAGGTGGCTGAACTCGTTAATCATATGAAAAAGTCTATAGAGTCTTCCCTTAATATCCAATTACCTTTTCGAATAGTTTAAATATAACAAAGACTAGTTGTTAATGTGCATTATTGATTGCTTCGATATGTTCCCCCATATATCAGTTTCTTAAAAAATAATCAAAATACCGTTGATACGTTCCCGCGAACGAAAGGGTTAAAAATCAGCTTAAGACATCAATGCCATCAACTCGAGCCACGTTGAGACGTGTGTTTTATTGTCCCACAAAAGTGCAGACGATTTTATCAGTGTAAAAATGGAGTACGCAGACGACCGAAAAATCCAGCCAGATCGTATCACCTACAGGCTTATTCAGGAGTATATCGAAGAAAAGTACGGCTTCAAAGTTCACACTGCAAACATTGCAGAGGTCAAAAGAAACTTAGGCCTGCCGATGTACGACGCACCAAACGCAGTTGAAGAACTAAAACGCCCATATAAACCAGCACCAGAATATAAAGTAGAAGCTATTAAAGACGCATTAAGGCACTTCAAGGTCATAGATTAAAGTAAAGTACCCTTTCAGCAGATCATTACTGTTGAGAGGGTCTTACTTTTTCAGAAGCCGGCCAATGTAAGGATAGCCCTACAAGATTGCGGGTCTTTCTCTTCGAGCCATGTTTCCAGATTGCTTATAGCGATATCCTTTTGAATATGGATGCTCTCTTCAAATCGATATTCGATTGCACATGTAAGGATATCAACAGGTTCATCAAGAACCTTACCGCCAAGAACTGGGTATTCGTCAATTACAATCCAGTCAGGTGGGAGACCATCAAAGAGAGCCTGCGGATACAATTCCCTAAAGTGAATCTCAATTTCCATAGCTTCGATCTCACCTTGTTCTTTATCTGGGTAACAAGTGGCATAAGATACATCGAAGCCTCTAGTGAGCAGCATCTGAACGACATTGATGAGTTCAATATCAACAGGAATGGTCTTATCGGCGCATTTACAACAAGGCTTCGACCAAATTTCACTGTATAGCTCTAAACATCGTGGACACATCGTCATCATACAATCACTTCCTTCACCAGTTTATAGAAAGTAGTTCTTTTAAGATTAAGTGCCTGCATAGTTGCAGTTTGCTCGCCAGTGCGGTGATATTTACCGCCGGGTACACTGGAATAACCGAGGTTACAAGTCTATTGTTTGGAGATGCGTCAGCCGTTTGGAGGAAAAAGGATCTGAATGTACTGCCCCTACCATAAACGAGGAAACATTGCAGACAGCAGTGGTTAAGGCTATTAACGAACTTTTGGCTAACAAAGAACCCTTCCTCCAGGCGTTGCAGAAAAACATAGCTACTATACTTAATGAAGAAAATGATAATGCCACCAATGATATTGATAGCAAATTGGAAGAATTACAACAACAGCTTCTTATCCAAGCAAAATCCAAGAATGACTATGAAGATGTGGCTGATGAAATCTACCACCTTCGAGAATTGAAGCAAAATGCACTTGTTGAAAATGCAGAGCGTGAAGGAAAAAGGCAACGAATCGCTGAAATGACTGATTTCTTTAATGAACAATCCTGTGAGTTAGAGGAATATGATGAGCAGTTAGTAAGGAGGCTTATAGAAAAAGTTACGGTATTTCATGATAAGTTCGCCGTTGAATTCAAATCAGGAGTCGAGATTGATGTAGAAGGGTAATCTTTAGAAAGAGAACAGAAGAATTATATTGGATTTTTAAAGATAATATGATATAATAAAACGACTTGGAGGTGGAAGAATGTATAACTTTTCTTGCTAATTATATGATGCATAATAAGATATTTAAAGAAACGGCTATAGAACCGTTTGTTTTGTTATGCAAATTGCAAGAAAGTTAAGTATTCTACACTCAATAATACATTACAGTAACCTTATGTTATGTATAACAAAAGGTAATAATAGTATTTGTTTTTGAGCCGTAAGAATTTACTTTCTTGCGGCTTTTAATATTTGTAAAAGAAAGGAAGATAAACGTGATAGACAATGATACTATGTCATTCATGACAAAATCCTTGCAGAGTTGGATAACATTATAGAGTAATTAATGCCGAAAACCGACTTTGCTTATAAAATTTTTATAATGTAAAGGAGGAAGAAATATATGTCCTTAATAAATGTTTCAAATCTAACTTTTTCATATGAAGGAAGTTATGACAATATTTTTGAAAATGTAAGTTTTCAGATAGATACAGATTGGAAACTCGGTTTTATTGGAAGAAACGGACGCGGTAAAACTACTTTCTTAAATTTACTGCTTGGCAAATATGCGTATTCCGGCAATATAAGTTCTACAGTTAAGTTTGAGTATTTTCCTTATGATGTGGAAGATAAGAGTCTATATACAATTGAAGTAATGAAGAGTATTTGTACGGAATGTATGGATTGGGAGATTTTTCGTGAAATATCATTGCTTGATGTTCAAGAAGATGCTTTATATCGTCCGTTTAATACATTGTCAAATGGTGAGCAAACAAAGGTCCTTCTTGCAGCTTTATTCCTTACAGCGAGTTGTTTCCTGCTTATTGATGAACCTACAAACCATCTTGACATCGATGCACGTAATGTAGTGCAAAACTATTTGAAACGCAAGAAGGGGTTTATTTTGGTATCTCATGATAGAAGCTTACTTGATCAATGTGTTGACCATATACTATCTATCAATAAAACGAATATCGAAATCCAAAAGGGAAATTTTACTTCTTGGTGGGAGAACAAAACGTTACAAGATAATTTTGAACTGGCAGAAAACAAGAAACTCCTTAAAGAAATAGGAAGGTTGTCTTATGCAGCAAAACGTAGTTCAAACTGGTCAAATAAAGTAGAAAAAAGTAAATATGGAACAACAAATTCTGGTTCAAAACTGGATAAGGGTTATGTTGGACATAAGGCTGCAAAAGCGATGAAACGTGCCAAAAATATTGAGTCAAGACATCAGGAAGCCGTTTTACAAAAATCAGAACTGCTCCACAACATTGAACAATATGATGACTTAAAAATTTCACCACTTGAATTTCACAAAGAGTGCTTAATAGAAGCGAATGATTTATCATTGTCTTATGGAGATAAAGAAGTATGCAGTAATCTTAATTTCAGAGTCAATATTGGTGATAGAGTTGCCATTATCGGAAAAAATGGGAGTGGTAAGTCTAGTATCCTAAAATTGATTAATGGAGATGATATTAAATTTACCGGAAATTTTATGCTAGCAAGTGGACTAAAAATTTCTTATATTTCGCAAGATACTTCATATTTAAAAGGTAATCTATCTGAATTTGCCTATAATAATAAGATCGATGAAACTCTATTTAAAACGATTCTTCGTAAACTGGATTTTAATAGAGAGCAGTTTGATAAGAACATGGTGGATTTTAGTGCTGGTCAGAAAAAGAAAGTACTAATTGCTAAAAGCCTTTGTGAAAGTGCACATTTGTATATATGGGATGAGCCATTGAACTATATTGATATTTTTTCACGTATCCAAATTGAAAAAATGATTTTGGAATATTGTCCTACACTATTGTTTGTGGAGCATGATGATGCTTTTTGCAATAACATTTGTACGAAAAATATTAATTTAGGTTTGTAGAGATTTTGAGTTGCCACAATAACTAAAAGATATTTACATGAAAGGGTGAAGAAATGTTAAAACAAAAAGAATTAATTGCAAACGTTAAGAATCTTACTGAGTCAGATGAACGAATTACAGCTTGTATGATGTATGGATCGTTTACCAAAGGAGAAGGTGACCAATACTCTGATATAGAGTTCTATATATTTTTGAAAGATAGTATAACCTCGAACTTTGATTCATCC
The DNA here is from genome assembly GCF_022604695.1 of Vagococcus sp. CY53-2. Lineage (NCBI taxonomy): Bacteria > Bacillati > Bacillota > Bacilli > Lactobacillales > Enterococcaceae > Vagococcus > Vagococcus sp. CY53-2. Next base: position 3,043 of record NZ_JALAHP010000015.1, on the reverse strand, counting down.
AACTGGTTGTTTGACGTAGCTCCGTACTTGATGCTTTATAAAAATGAGTACGGAACAGAGGTAGTTATTTTTGATAATCTTATACGTGGGGAATTTCATTTCCTTTCTGAAAAAGATATGAACATAATCCCCTCGTTTAAAGATTCAGGTTATATTCCTGATACGAAGGCTATGCTTATTTACGATGAAACAGGGCAATTAGAAAATTATTTATCAGAGATAAGTGGTGCAAGACCAAATAGACTTACTGAAGAAAATGCTAATTTTTTGTTGTGTAATTTCTCTAATCTATGGTTGATGGGAATCAACGTTCTAAAAAGAGGAGAATATGCTCGTTCATTAGAACTCTTATCACAACTTCAAAAAAATACACTACAACTTATACGTATGGCAGAAAAAAATGCTGATAATTGGCTAAACATGAGTAAAAACCTTGAAAAAGAAATTAGCCTTGAAAATTATAAAAAATTTGCAAAGACCACTGCTCGATTAGATAAGGTAGAATTATTTGAAGCCTATAAAAATTCTTTGCTATTAGTTATGGATTTGCAAAGTCACCTTATTGAACAATACAACTTAAAAGTTACACATGACATTTTAGAAAGATTGTTGAATTACATTAGTGAATAGGAGAGTAACGTTATTCACAGTATTGGGTACTGAAAATTAACAGCATACCTCAGTTTTTCAAAAAACAGCGAAGCCTATGGATATGTTCCCGTCTACCGATAGTGCAAAAAGTGTCGTGGATATGTTTCCGAGAACGGACATACACAAATGACATTCATTCTGTCCTCTCAATCCATATTGAATGTGTGACTGTTTTAAGTAAGTAAGGAAAACATAAAAAAACGGGCTCTTTGTCAAATCGGACTGATGAGACAAATATTGAAGATGATGAATTTGAGAATTTTCTCAAATTCATCATCTTTTTTTAGTTATTCAATTGTGACAAGGTCGTTTATCATAAAAATTCTTATCTTCATATTACTAAAAGATTTGAAGCCATAAGATACTCTTTTTAATATCTTAATATGAGTATTTTTAGCTTCTATTTTTCCGTTAGAATACTTATACGTTAAGCATTACGAATCCCTTCTTCATAATTAATCAGATTTTCAATCTTCTGTTTAAATAGTGGATCTAAGGTAGTCGGTAAGTTCTTTAATAAATCAAAAAATGAGTCTGGATCTTTATTTCTAAAGTGATAGGTTAATAATTGAAACACGCCATAGGCTTCTTTTAAGTCTGTAGAAAATGATAAAAGACGATCAATCATCATTGATTCTGTTAGAGGGGGAAACTTAGGTGAAGGAAAGCTTCTCCAATTTTTATATTCTGAACTAGAAACAGTCATTTGATTCTTTAATAGGTATTTCCAATTTACTTTTAGCTTATTGGCTTCAGAACGCTGGTGATTCTTTATTAATGCTTTCATTTCCCTGACTCTAAAGTCATTAAAAGCTTGGTTTAAGTGTTTAACGATATGAAACCTATCAATGACTAAAGCTGCACAAGGAAAGATTTTTTTAGTTAACTGAAAATAAGCCGCATTCATATCTGTCACTAGAAATTTTACCTGTTCTCGTTTCTCCTTGGGAGAACGATTGAAGTAATTCATTAGTTTATCAAGTCTACGACTAGGAAGAACATCAACCAGTTCACCGGTTTCACCATTGGCACAAATAAAACTCATTTTATCTTCATAGGTGGCATGAGATCTGAATTCATCAACCATTAGAACTTTTGGAAAAGAGCGTGGTTTAAGCGTTTCAGGTAAATGTTTTTCAACAGATTTAAGGACCCTTATAACGGTTGTGAGTGATACATGACATATCTTAGCGATAACGGTCATTGATATTTTTTGAGTTAATAATTCTAGTATTCTAAATGTCATGAATCGACTAATAAAACAATTTTCTTCAACGATAGAACATTGAGTTGTCCAATGTTGATGGCAGTTTTTACAAAAATATCGTTGTTTTTTTAGCTTTAAAATAGTTGGAATATTTTGATATGATTCCAAACGAATTGTCACTTCTTTTTTCCCATTTTTTACAATGGTTTTCTTTTCATCTGCATCGTTCGCATGAGACTGACAATACTTACAGGCCGTAAGCTTAGGTGAGTAGGTACCAGTGATAATTAATGTGTTCACACCTTTGTATTTTCCTTCTTCAACACAAGTTAAATTTAAATCTTCATCTTTAATTCGCAACATTTTTTGATATGATTAGTCATGACATGTCGTCCTTTCTATTTAAGATTTTGGTTGGTACTTTAATTTTACTAGATAGACGACATGTTTTTCTGCTTAAATAAACTAAAATAGGGCTGATGAATCAAAAAATGATTCATCAGTCCTATAAATTATAGAGCCTGAATTTATCCGCAAAAACAAATTCCGCACCTTAGAATATGATGATAAGCTTGTAAGGAAGATAATCCAGAGCGTTACAGTCTATGAAGACCACTTTGTAATTTGCTTTAAATCTGGCATTGAAATGGAAATATGAAAACCAGAAATAAATAGCCCATGACTCTGCGGTAGAGTTGTGGGTTTTCTTTTGCTTGCTGATTATAATAATATTTTAATAACTATTGTATTTATCAACCAAATGGTTTATAATATTCTTAGCGTAAACTTGGAGGTGCTGTATGACTACGGCAGAAATGATTAAAGAACTGTGTGAGCAAATGAATATAAGTGTTTCCGAACTTGCTAGACGTATTGGCCAGACTCCACAGAATTTCAATAAAAAATTACAACGAGAAACAGTAACCTTGGATGAGTTGAAGGCCATTGCTGATGTGCTAGGTGTCAAGTTTGTGCAGGCATTTATTTTACCAGATGGAGAAGAAATAAAAATATCTAACGAATAAAGGAGGATGTTTATATGGTAGGTAATGTTATTCGGTTCTGTTGCAAAGTTTTAAATAAAGAATAAAATCCCTTACGGTATCTATGATTTAAGCTGGGATTCCCAATAATACCTTGATTTCAGTACAGACCGAAAACCCGAAGAGAGTGCCTTCTTTTCGG
>NZ_JALAHP010000014.1:0-9522 GCF_022604695.1 Vagococcus sp. CY53-2 | reverse complement strand
TATCACATGCCACTTGTGTGTCTTAGGCAAAGACTTGTTTATGTTCTCCTTTATGAAATCAGCCACTGTCAGCATCGTTTTTACTAATTTTTTTAACCTTTGTATTTGTCTCACTTTTTTCTTTTTAAGGGCTTTTTTAATTGATTTTCTCTATCGATTTCAACTTCTTTTTGAAGTGATTTTACATAAAATAATGTGTCTTCAGTTATTTCTTTGCTTTCATACTTTTTATTATTTGCATGTGCTTTAATATGAGTCCCATCAATAAATATCTCAGACGTATCAACTAAATGAGCTTCTATACACTGCGCTAAAATACCATAAAAAATTTGTTCAAAGATATCTGTTCCTTTAAATCTTCTTGAGTCATTTTTACCAAAAGTTGAAAAGTGAGGGACTGAGTCTTGGATATCTAAACCTAAAAACCATCTGTAAGCCATATTTACTTCGACTTCTTTAATCGTTTGTCTCATGCTCTTAATTCCGTATAAGTATTGTATCAAGGGAAGTTTGATTAACATAACTGAATCTAAACTAGGTCGTCCATTAGACTGATCGTATTTATCCTCAACAAGTTGATAAATAAAACTAAAATCGACGTATTTATCAATATCTCTTAGAAGATGTTCCTGTGGAACTAAGTCTTCTAATGAATAAAAACCTATTTGATTGCGTTTACTCATATCTTGCTTTTTCAACATTAATAGTCACTTCTTTCCTCTATTTTACCAAAAAAAAAGACAAAGTATCGAAATTTATCAATACTTTGTCTACAGTCTGAAGTCTCAAGGTCTTAATAAAGACCTTGAGACTTTTTTAAAAGACATTTGGTAATTCAACAGAAAAAATCATTTTATTTAAAGTATTATTTATTAAATACACAGAAACACTGCTAGGAATAACGCCGTCATCACTATAATGACAAAAAACACCATATTTAAAACTATTATTAGGATGATCTAATATATAACTTGTCGCAACTCTTTCAAAGTCATCCAATGAATAATGACTACCAATTGGTGCTGGTGAGGGAGCAGAAATGTGTTGAATAGTGATATTAGATTCTTTTATTAACTTTTTTTTTCTTATTTTAGTCTTACATAAATCAGACAAATATAGTTGGCGATAATAAAAACTATCTTTAAATAAATTATCATTTGGAACAAAATAATGAAGCTGTGGACGACTCCCACTGTTCAAATGAGCTGTGCCTGTGAATAATAAATTAGTCATATCATCTCCCTCGCTTAAACAAAATCGAAAAGGCAAAAGATGTGTTCGATGGTACATTGCTTGCATACGTTTATCACACTTTATTTTTTCACTTCTAACCTCATCAAAACCTGGTACATAAGCATTATATCTATCTTCGTCATTTCTAAAAATCGATCGATTGACTTTATTTTTTCTTTCCATTAGTATGCTACGATTAATGACAACATAAGCTCCTTGAACTCTTCCCTCTTTTAACCTAGAAGTATAAACTTTCCCTAAGTGTTTTGCTTTTTTACGAGAAAAAAATGTTTGCTTTAACTCATAAGGTTCAACCATCAAAAATTGAACACCATACTTATTAACATGTGTGTCCTCCACAGCTTGTATGCCAGTTAAACCCATCATTATATTAAACATTTTACTACTAAAACGAAATGCCCCAAAAAGTAGACTCAAAAAAAATTTACCCATTAAAAATAAAATATCACGCACAATAACTAGGCCACCTATCATCATAATAACTATACATCCATACTTAAATTGTTTTAAATCAAGTCACCTAAGTAACCTACAAATTACAACAAGATATTCTTGCTATCATTTATTGTAAAAAATATCAATGATACTTAATTCAACTATATAACCAATATAAATAATAAAAACTCTAATACCAATAAAAAAAGACACACACTTTTATAATAACATTTATATATTTAAAGTGTAGACATTTCCATCTCCTATAAGATTATTACTATACTATTTATCATTAACATTACTTAGTACTAACGTATAATGTCACTAGAAAGATAAAACATTATGATAACTATTTAATTCATTCTTTTTAATTTATAAACATATCGCATTAGGACAAATTAATGAGTTAACCGAAAAATATAATATAACTGAAAGAATGAACATATTAAAATTATTCGTGAGGTACTAAAGGACTGGACTATCAAAACGTGAGATTAGAAGTTTATCTAGAGTTAAATGATTGTAATAACCTATTGCTTAATACAACCAGTTAATTAACGTTATTTAACATCATGGTATAGCAAAGATTCTTATAACAAGTCGTTCGTTTTCAGTAAAGAAAATAACTCAACTTATTACATTCCATTACAAAGGATACCAAGAAGTAGTTCTAGATTGTTTTCCTCAAGCAGTGATCAAAAAAATAGTTAAAAATCAATACACAATCTTTGAAATCAGAGCTTTTAATAATGGAATGATTCTCTGGGTTCTTAGTCAAGGTTTTCTAGTTGAAATTATTAGCCCCACTTCATTTAAGAAAAAGATAATAGATGAACTTAAGCAAATGTAACAATATTATTTATAAACACAAATAAAAATAGACTCACTTCTGATATAAGAAAGAGTCTATGTATATAAATAATCTTCTTTGCTTATATTATGAATGTCAACCTATTCGACATACCTATAGGTAAAACTGCTAAATATTTACATAATAATATTAAACGATTGATATAATCACTATCTATAACTAGAATCATCAATTTTTCTTAATATTTAATCCTAACATTTCTTTATTTGGTCATGTGGGTCACGAATCGTTGCTAATAAAATCATCGGAATCTCTTATTAATCACTTGAATTAATTCTTCACCATTTTTTATAAATATCTATGTTTTCTTTTAATTATTAAGACGTTTGATAAGATGGAGGCTTTTGTAATTCTTGATTATTCCTATCTAATGGTTGCTTCTCTTATATTTCTTTAATTAATTTATCTACAAAATTAATAAAATCATTTTTTGTTACTTCAATGTTTTTTCATTCATATGAACTTTATATTTTGAATAGTCAGTTAAACACGTTATAATTTATATACCTAAAAACTATGCTAAATATATTTTAATAAAAAGGAGAGAATTGTATGTCTAATATTTATACATCAGTTGATCAATTAATTGGAAACACTCCCTTACTTGAATTAACATCTTTGGAGGATAGCCAAAAGCTTGATGCAACAATCCTAGCTAAAATCGAATCATTTAATCCTGGTGGTTCAGTCAAAGATAGAATTGCCAAAGCTATGCTTGATGCAGCAGAAAAAGCAGGTAAATTAACAAAAGAAACAACCATCATCGAACCAACATCTGGAAATACTGGTATTGGCTTGGCTATGATGTCAGCGGCTCGTGGTTATAAATTGATTATCGTCATGCCAGAAACAATGTCTGTTGAACGCCGTCAGTTAATGAAAGCTTATGGAGCTGAATTGGTTTTAACTGAAGGAGCTAAAGGAATGAAAGGAGCTATTGCTAAAGCAGAAGAATTAGCTGAAAGTATAAAAAATAGCTTTATTCCATCACAATTTTCTAATCCCGCTAATCCTGAAATTCATTACCAAACAACTGGACCTGAAATTTGGAATGACACTGAAGGAAATGTAGATATTTTTGTTGCTGGAGTCGGAACTGGTGGGACTGTTACTGGAGTTGGAACATTCCTTAAAGAAAAAAATCCAAACGTCAAAATTGTGGCTGTTGAACCAACTGACTCTGCTGTCCTATCCACTGGAGTAGCTGGAAGCCATAAAATCCAAGGAATTGGTGCAGGCTTTATTCCATCAATTTTAGATACATCAGTTTATGATGAAATTATCACTGTATCCAATGAAGATGCTTTTGCAACTGGGCGACTATTAGCAGAACAAGAAGGTGTCCTTGCAGGTATTTCTTCAGGGGCTGTAGTATGTGCTGCAATGGAGCTAGCTAAACGAGATGAAAATAAAACTAAACATATTGTAGTATTGTTACCGGATACTGGTGAACGCTATTTATCTACACCTATGTTTACAGAATAGGAAAAATGATGAATAAGAATTACATTGGGATGGATAAAGCCGTCGAACAGGTTATTTCTGACTTTTTCGCATTGCTATTTCCAGCATTTTTTGGTTCACCTGACCAAACGATGACAACATCAACCTTTAATCATTCTCTTGAGCAGTTATTATCTTTCACTATTGAGCAAAAAAATCAAAGTGAGGTTATTGCAGCAAAATTAACACAACGTCTTTCAAACATTAAACAGTTAATTGATACAGACATTCAAGCAGCCTACCAAGGAGATCCTGCAGCAAAAAGCACCGATGAAATCATTTTGACTTATCCTGGGTTTAAGGCTATTAGCATCCATCGACTAGCTCATGAACTCTATCTGTTAGATGTTCCGATTGTGCCACGCATGTTATCTGAAAATATGCATAGTTTAACAGGGATAGATATTCATCCAGGAGCTCAAATTGGCGCGTATTTTTTCATTGATCATGGAACTGGCATCGTCATTGGAGAAACAACTGTGATAGGAGAGCATGTCAGAATTTATCAAAATGTCACCTTAGGCGTGCGTAACTTTAACATAATGGAAGATGGGTCTCTAGCAAAATATGGAAAACGACACCCGAATATTGGCAATGGTGTGGTTGTTTATGCTGGAGCAACTGTTCTTGGAGGAGACACATTTATTGGTGATAATACAGTCATTGGAAGTGGAACATGGATTACACGTTCTGTTCCTGAAAATACTGTGGTTGTAAATAAAAATTCAACTTATTAAAAAAATAACTATGAGGAAGAGACCAACTCTCCCTCATAGCTCTTTTTTGCGTTAAAAACAATTCGTTTAGAAACCACATAGTTGATGATTGTAGCCAAAACTTGTGATAAGACGGTAAAAATAAATTCATTTAGTAAATAAGCATTTCCCATATACGGACCAATTAATGGGTGGCGGAATAATAATTGTTGATAATTAATTCGTTGTAAATGAAGTACCGAAATCATTACTCTACTATACTTTTCCACAAAAAAGTAGGCAATCCCTAAATCTAACATAATCACAAAAAAACGACCTGCAATAAATTCTATAAATTGCTTCAACGAACGGGCAAATCCTAATCCTGTATTTTTAAACACAAAAAACTTGTTGGCGAAGAATGAAAAAACGATTGCCACACTTTGGGCTAACATAACTGTTATCAACACATTATCCGTCCAATTTTTAGACATAAACCGAATAAAAAAATAGATAAAAGTAGCAGTCGTTCCAAAGATACTATACCATAATAGTTCGCGTCGTTTAATCACTCTATCACCTCCAAATTTGGCTTGATTTCATAAAAAAAGAATGTCCGAAAACATTCTTTACTTAAAATAGTGCTTTAAAATACTTAATGCATTACGATCAATAACCAATTCCCCATACTCATCCAGTACATCTTTTGTAATGTTAGTTAACTGCATAAAATCATATATTTTTGAGACATCATTTTTGGCTTGATTCTTAGAAGTATTTTCAAGCAAGAAAGTTAACTGTAAATAATAAGTGTTATTATAAAAATAAAGCGATGATAACACATTTAATAACTGAATATTTTTAGCTAGCTCCACAATGTCCTCAAAGTCAGCTGCTTTAAAAACTGTTTCGTAAGTTGCACCAAACATGCTATCTTCTAAATAATTCAATTCTTCATTATCTGTTGGTTCTTCAACAGAACTTTTAGCTTCAGGAGTATTCATTTGATTTTTGAGGTAATCAACAAAACCATCTGCTTGTCCATTATCTAGTCCACTAAAGTCAGCCGTTTCATCTATTGACGCATTTTTACTGATAAACAATTCAAGTCCATCATGATTGGGTAGCACTTGGAACGTTACAGCGTCGGTCCCTTGGAACTGTTCATCCACATCCACCTCTTCTAAAATACTATAGAAGAAAGTCTCAATTTGTTTTTGGTTACCTAACAAATCTAAAAAAGTAATTCCGCGTTCTGCAAGATCATCATTTCCAATTGATACTCGAATTGTGTTCTCATTAATTCGTTCCATTTCCATACGGCTACACCCCTTTTCAAAATTATTTATATAGTTACATTGTATAGTATATTAATAAAAAGTAAAGAAAATCACCTTTATTTCGTCCATGTTCCCTACGAAAATTAAGAATTTTTAAGAAAAAAAAAGATACATTTGAACATAAGTCAAATCCATCTTCTTATAACCAGTTTCGCTATTTAATTATATTATACAAAATGATCTGTTAAATACCTGCCATCAATTGTGCTTGTTTTAACTCAATTGCTCGAACATCCCTTGGTAAGAAACGACGAATCTCATCTTCATTAAAGCCTACTTGAAGTCGTTTTTCATCAATCATAATTGGGCGACGTAATAATCCAGGATTTTGTTGAACTAATTCTAATAACTCTGGAAGTGATAACTCGTCTAAATCAACATCTAACTTTTGAAATACTTTCGAACGCGTTGATATAATTTCTTCTGTTCCATCTTCTGTCATTCGTAATATTTCCTTTAGTTCATCTTGTGTCAACGGCTCAGAAAAAATGTTGCGTTCAACAAATTCTATTTGATTTTCTTGTAGCCAAGCACGCGCTTTTCGACAAGATGTACAGCTGGGTGAAGTGTATAATTTTAACATATCTGTCACTTCCTTTCACAAGTAATAAGTAGAAAAAATTTTATTTAACTAAAATCTAGTATGTGTAAATTGTACTATAAAAAACCTATGATTACTAGGTTTTTTTTACATTATATGACTAAACTTAATATTTTTTTAGAATAACGAAATACCTTTTTAGAATATCGAGCGTATAAAAAAACACTTTATCTCATCCTTTTAGTGTGTTTCAAAACGACTTTTATATGTTTTATAACAAGACCGCCGTTTAAATCAAATTTCCTTTCGTTTTATTCCCTATTTATTCTTAATTTCTAGTATAATACACTTATGACTAAAAAATTTTACGGAGGCATGATTATTTTATGAAAACTATTTTTTCAGGTATTCAACCAAGTGGCATTCCGACCATTGGAAACTATATTGGCGCGATGAAACAATTCGTCCAACTACAAAACGACTACCATTGTTTCTTTTGTATCGTAGATGAACATGCGATTACTGTGCCACAAGATCGTTTAAAACTAAGAAAACAAATTTTACAACTAGCCTCTTTATATCTTGCTGTGGGCATTGACCCAGAAAAAGCAACTGTTTTTATCCAATCTGAGGTTTCAGCACATACAGAAGCAGCATGGATTGTACAGTGTAACACATCTCTTGGTGAATTGGAACGTATGACACAATTTAAGGATAAATCACAAAAAGTTGGTGCAACTTCCGTTAGTGCTGGTTTACTCACTTACCCACCACTAATGGTTGCCGATATTATTCTTTATAATACTGATTTAGTACCAGTAGGAGAAGATCAAAAACAACATTTAGAATTAACAAGAGATTTTGTTGAACGCTTTAATTCTCGGTACGCAGAAAATGTAAATCAACCACTTCTTGTTCTACCTGAAGTAAAAATTCCAGACAAAAATGCTGGCGGACGTGTCATGAGCTTGCAAGATCCTACTAAAAAAATGAGTAAATCAGATAGTAATAGTAAAGGATTTATCTCAATGTTAGATGAGCCCAATATTATTCGTAAAAAAATCCGTTCAGCTGTCACTGACTCGAGCGGAAAAATCGAATACGACGTAGAAAATAAACCTGGTATTTCAAATCTTTTAGTGATTTATTCTTCTTTTTCTGATTTTACAATTGATGAACTTGTTAAAAAATATACTGATACTGGGTATGCTGAATTTAAAAATGACTTAGCGGAAGTTGTGGTTTCAACACTAGAACCTATTCAAGCTCGTTATAGAGAGTTATTAAAGTCGGATGACTTGCAAACCATTTTAGATAATGGAGCAATTGAAGCATCAAAAGTGGCTAATAAAACATTACGCAAAATGAAAAATGCAGTTGGTCTAGGTCGTAAAACTAAACACTAATAACGCGTATATTTTAAGTATTTATGCTAAACTATTACTAGATGACGACTTGAAAGGGGATTTTATTTTATGTCAGATAAAACACAAATGGATACAAATACCATGTTAACTCAAAAAATGATTGAAACACGGACTATTTTAATTTATGGAGGAATCGATCAAGATTTAGCAAAAGAAGTTAGCAGTCAATTACTATTACTTTCATCATTAAATGATGAACCAATCACGATTTATATCAACAGTCAAGGTGGCCACGTTGAAGCTGGTGATACCATTCATGATATGATTAAATTTGTTAAACCGGAAGTAAAAATGGTAGGAACTGGTTGGGTAGCTAGTGCTGGAATTACCATTTTCTTAGCAGCAAAAAAAGAAAATCGCTATTCTCTTCCAAATACTCGTTTTATGATTCATCAACCAGCTGGTGGTGTTCAAGGACAAAGTACTGAAATTCAAATCGAAGCACGTGAAATTGTCAAAATGCGTGAAAGAATTAATCGTTTAATTGCAGATGCAACTGGACAAACATATGAAAAAGTTGCAGAAGATACTGACCGAAACTTTTGGATGTCAGTTGATGAAGCAAAAGATTATGGTATTGTGACAAATATTATTTCTTCTGCTAGTGATTTAGAAAAGTAACAATTTAAACTAAATAAGAACTACTCATTATGATAATGAGTAGTTTCAGACTGTAGACAAAGTATTGATAAATTTCGATACTTTGTCTTTTTTTGGTAAAATAGAGGAAAAGAGTGACTATTAATGTTGAAAAAGCAAGATATGAGTAAACGTAATCAAATAGGTTTTTATTCATTAGAAGACTTAGTTCCACAGGAACATCTTTTAAGAGATATTGACAAATACGTCAATTTTAGTTTTATTTATCAACTTGTTGAAGATAATTATGATCAGTCTAATGGACGACCTAGTTTAGATCCAGTTATGTTAATCAAACTTCCCTTGATGCAATACTTATACAGAATTAAGAGCATGAGACAAACGATTTAAGAAGTCGAAGTAAATATGACTTACAGATGGTTTTTAGGTTTAGATATCCAAGACTCAGTCCCTCACTTTTCAACTTTTGGTAAAAATGACTCAAGAAGATTTAAAGGAACAGATATCTTTGAACAAATTTTTTATGGTATTTTAGCGCAGTGTGCAGTGTATAGAAGCTCATTTAATTGATACGTCTGAGATATTTATTGATGGGACTCATATTAAAGCACATGCAAATAATAAAAAGTATGAAAGCAAAGAAATAACTGAAGACACATTATTTTATGTAAAATCACTTCAAAAAGAAGTTGAAATCGATAGAGAAAAACAATTAAAAAAGCCCTTAAAAAGAAAAGAAAAAGTGAGACAAATACAAAGGTTAAAAAAATTAGTAAAAACGATGCTGACAGTGGCTGATTTCATAAAGGAGAACATAAACAAGTCTTTGCCTAAGACACACAAGTGGCATGTGATA
>NZ_JALAHP010000013.1:0-10604 GCF_022604695.1 Vagococcus sp. CY53-2 | reverse complement strand
GTTTTTTCAAAAAATATGATTATGTTTATGACGAATACTATGATCAATCTATTTGTCCCAATATGAAAACATTAACTTATACGACAACTAATCGAGATGGTTATCGAGAATATAAAAGTAACCCTCATGATTGTATGACATGTTCTTTAATAAATAAATGTACGCAATCAAAGGATAAGAGAAAACAAGTTCAACGTCATTTATGGGAAGATGATATGGAACGATGTGAGGACGTACGTCATTCCATTGGAATGAAATCTATCTATAATAATCGTAAACAGATGATTGAAAGGTTATTTGGAACAGCCAAAGAATTTCATGGATTACGTTATACCAACTTAATAGGTAAAGAAAAAATGCACATGAAAATTGGGCTTACTTTCGCATGTCTTAATATAAAAAAATTAGCAAAAATGCTTAAATTAAGAGACCTAGAGGGCTCTATTTTTTTGTCTATTTTTAATTTTTTACCTACATTAATCATAGAATATAAAAAAGACAATCCAATTACTCTTAATGAGTAATTAGTTTGTCTTCACTCTAAAACTACTCATTATGATAATGAGTAGTTTTTTTATTGCCATTTATTAAAAAAATTGACGTATAATCTCTTTTAATGGCGGTAATGTTGGCATTTTATGCTCTTGAACAATCGATTCAACAGAAAATTTTCCATACCCTTTTGCTTCATCCCAAACAATTTTTCCTGGTAATGGTGCATCATCTGCTACATAAACATTGACTAGAGTTGGAATAGTCACTTCTTTTAAAGTAGGGAGTAACTTTTCTAATTCTTCAGGTGTACGGGCAGTATAACCTACCCCTCCACATGCCTCAGCTACCTTAGCATAGTCTATATCATGTAAATCAATCTCATAATTAAGTTGACCAGCTGATTGTTGCTCATATTCAATAAAAGCAAGTTTTTGATTATTTAAGACAAATTGAACAAAGGGCAACTTATATTTTACTGCTGTTACAAAATCTTGCATCACCATAGAAAATGCCCCATCTCCTGCGATTGAAATAGTTTGTCTCTCTGGGTAATTTAATTTAGCAGCCAATGCTCCTGGTAGGGCACACCCCATCGTTCCTAACCATGCTGAAATAAGGTAAGATTGAGTTGGTTGCACCTTTAGGAATCTTGCTCCCCATGAGGTAGATGTCCCAACATCAATTGAGAAAATGGTATCTTTTTTAGCTATTTTTTCAATTGAATCCATAAGAAACGCAGGATGAATAATTTCTCCTTTTCTACTTCTCTCTTCTTCCATCCAATTATTCCAATGACTCATAGTTTGTTGGCAAGCTAATAAAAAGCGATCATTTTTGTATACCTCACCATATGACAAGATAGCCTCTAAAAAATCTTTCACGTCAGCTTCTATTGCTACATCTAATGGGAATCTAGTACCCATCACATCGGGATTAATATCTACCTGAATACCGCGACACCCTTTGTTAGGTAAATAATCCACATAAGGATAGTTCGTTCCAAGCAATAAGATTAAATCTGCCTCTTTCATTGCTTCATACGCTGGTTTTGTTCCTAATTTACCAACATTTCCTAAAGAATTTGGATGATTATCAGCTATAGTACCTTTACTTGGCATCGTTTGAATGATTGGTAAATGATTTTTTTCAATAAAATCCTTTAATTCTTTACCACTATTTTTTGCACCAACTCCGGATAATACGATTGGATGCTGAGCTTCTTGAAGTAATTGAATAACTTTTTCAATGTCTTGCTTTTCAATGGCTGGTGTTTTAAAAATATTTTCTTTCCCAGTAACATTTTTATATGTATTTGGAATCATTTTAGCTGGTAAATCATCTGGTATTGTTAACACTGCAACACCATGTTGATTAATAGCTGTACGAATTCCTTCATCTAATAGGCGAGGTAGAGACTCTGCTGATTGTACCATCTTATTAAAAACAGCAACATCTTGAAACATCTCTGTTGTATCTACTTCTTGAAAGAAATTTGAATTAACTAAAGAGGAACTTACTTGTCCTACAATAGCTAATACTGGGACATGATCCATTTTAGCGTCATATAAACCATTTAAAAGATGAATAGCACCAGGTCCGCCAATTGATAGACAAACGCCAATATTACCTGTCAACTTCGCTTCACTGGCCGCCGCTAAAGAGGCTACTTCCTCATGTCTAACTTGAATAAATTCTATTTCATTCTTCTTTTTTCGAAGGGCATCAACTGTTGTATCCACCGAATCGCCCGGTAAACCATATACACGCTCTATATTCCAAGATTCCATAACTTCCATCATGATATCAGATGCTTTTGTTTTTCCCATCATTCATTCCACCTCTCCTAGTTATAAGACTTATTTTACATCTTAATTCAAAAACAAACAAAAATTTAAATCTAAAAGAGATTATTTTTTTTTATATATTTTTTATATTTCAAAACAAACATAAAAGAAATAAAAAATCGATTATCGTATTGGATAATCGATTTTTCATTATTTTTATTATTCGGCTAATGGTTAAAATAATTAGTGTCTGCCACCCCCCATTCTTGCACCGCCTCCCATCATATTCTCAGGAATCTTATTAACTTCTTCACCATTTACAATTATGTCTCCATTTGAATCAATCGCGTCCGTATCGCCTTCTCCCACCGTGATATCAATTGTTCCATCATTGATGGTTATGATAGGCTCTGAAAAATTAGAAGCTGCAGCGTTAATAGCATCGTCAGACGCTTTTATTGTGATATTACCACCATTAATTGGCATCAAGGTTGCCTCTAATCCTTCTACACTAATTTGAATGTCAATAGTACCATTATCTATCACCATTTTTTCCTCTGCATGTATAGCATTATCTTCGCTTTTTATAATGTAATTACCAGAAATAAATTTCAAATCATCTTTCGATACAATACCGTCAGCAAAATTGGACACAACATTTAGGGTTCCAGTCCCCGTAAAAATTAAGTCATCTTTTGAATAAATTGTACCATCAATACTCTCATCACTTCGTGTTGCCGAATCTTCTAATGTGTTATTACTACCCTCAGATAATTCAATAACTGTATTTTTAGCTTGCTCTACGTAAATAGCTTCTCCTTCATTACTTTTAATTGTAACACCATTTAAAATAAGGCGTACATTTCACTCCATATTAATATGAACTCCAGCTATTAATGAACCTGTTAACTCATATGTGCCAGCTTCAGTTATATTAAGAGTTTCATTATTTAAGGTTATTTTTTTAGTTGGCAGACTATCCCAATCAATGTCTTCGTCTCCATTATCTAAATCAACCTCATTTGTTCCAGTTTGACTATCTTTAGTAGAAGTTGATATAGCACTTGTGACAATACTTTTAATTGATTCAGACGAATCATCTTTAGCAGTTAAATTGATTTGGGTAAAGAAAATTGTCCCAATAATAATGAAACATGCTCATCCAATATACAACCATTTTTTTATAGATTTCATTATAAGTTCCTCCCTAATAAATTATAGTTATTTAACTTAAGACACATTTTAGCGTTAAAAACTTAAACTAACCTAAAAAAGAAACTCTCTATTTTCCTGATAAACAGTATTTCTATAATAAATTAAAAGAAAGAACATTTTTTGGCTATTTTAAAAAAGGATTCTTTAAATACATGTATTTGTGTGATTTAAAAGTTAATTCGAACTATCGTCAACAAGGAATTGTGAAACAACTAATAAAAAGAGGATTATCATTGGTATTAAATCAAGGTTATAAAGGTATTTATACTCAAGGGCAGGATAATAATCTATCAGCTTGTCTGTTCTACCTAAAATGCGGTTTTAATATAGGCGTACTTGACACTAAAGTATATTAAAGAACTACTAAAGAAGATAAAAAAGACATCTATTTCTATTTAGATGCTTAAATTTTATACTAAATTATCCAAAATAATAAAAAGTTAATAATTTATAAAAAAGTCAGATAAATCAATGGTTGATTTATCTGACTTTTTTATTTAAATATCATAGTTTCTATCACTTTTTGAACAAAATGGTTATCTAAATAAAATGAGCAATAGATAAAATAAAAGGCTCAAGCAAAACAATATAATAAGTATGAGCAACCATTTGGATAAATTTTTATATGCATTCTTTAAAGTAGAGTATTTTCGTGCATCAAAATGATTTTGTAAATTTTTAGCTCCTTGTTTTGACCAATTATCTTTGTCTGCCATATTCAATAAAACATTAAAATCCTTATCATATTGGAGAATTTCCCAGATTGATAAGGTATAGAAGTAGCTTCAACGATATAAGACTTCGATTGCTTATCGATATACATATTAAAATGATACACATACGGTTTTATCAAATCTTTTTCAACTTCTACTTTATTAATTTCTTTTATGTTTACATAATTATCCAATACTTCCTCCATAGAAAAGTAGACAGGTTTCAATTTATAACCATTCATCAGTAGATAATACATAAAATAAACTCATTAATATATATACTCTCTATGTATCATATTTTTTAACCTTTCTTTTACTTCCGCACTTGAAAAAGATGCTTCTACAGCATTTAAATTCAATTGTTTCATCTCAGCTAATGTAAGATCAAAATAGGTTGCTAATAAAAAAAACTCATTAGTCAAATTCGTATTAGAGACTGTGCGATTATCCGTATTTATAGAACATAAAATATGATGATCTAAAAATAACCTAAAAGGGTACTCTTCCCATGTTTCTATAGCATTAGTTTGAATATTACTAGTAGGACATAATTCCAATAAGACATGCTGATTAGCACAATATTCCATTGCTTCGACACTATCTTTAATAACCACACCATGACCAATCCTCGTTGCTCCCATCTCGATTGCTTCAATCACATGTTGAATACAGCCACATTCTCCCGAGTGCAAAGTTATATTCAACTTTGATTGTGTCGCAATAGAAACAACCTCCTTGATTTGTCTATTTGATACAGCTTTCTCATCCCCAGCAAAATCAAACCCAGCAACTGGTTTATCTTTTAACTGATTAATACTATCTACAAGCTCCATATTCTTTGTTGTTTGATGGTGCCTCATAGCAGATACTAACAAGTTAACTTGTACATCAACTTCCTCCTGAGCCTTATCTATCCCTTTCATCACAGCTTGAATAATCTGCTCAACACTTAAGTTATTTCGCTGATGGAGTAGTGGAGCAAACCGAATCTCTATGTAACGAACATTTTCTTCTCCAACTTGTTTAACTAAATCATAAGCCGCTATTTCTAGATTTTCTTCATTTTGAAGTAATGCCAACACACTATCAAAGCTCTCCAAGTATTCTCTCAAATCTAGACATTTTTTAGGTGCTACGACCTTATCTAATTCCTTTAATGGAATTTTTTCTTTAATTGCTAGTTTCTTTAAAGTTTCCATTGAAATCGAACCATCTAAATGACAATGTAACTCTATTTTTGGTAATTGTTTGATTTTTTCTCTTGTTAACAAACTATTTCCCCTTTCTTATTCAGCCATGCTTGTATTTTTTGCAATTATTCATAGAATCATACTAAAATCTGTTGGTTTAAGCAAATTATTATCATTTTAAATATAGGTACTTAATCACATAGATAGTTTCATGATGATAGAAAAAAAGTTCATAAAAACAGTATATCAAAGATAAGATAAATATAAAAAATATCCCCGCTGAATTCATGTAATAGAAATCAACAGAGATAGTTTTTATCATCATCATGTAAAATTTATATTCCCCTAATCTTGATACGTTTGATCTAATATTTCTTTTGTTTTTAAATAATCTTCTTCAAGGGAATGATATTTGTCTATATCTTTTTCATCAATTTTCTTATTTTGTATCTTTAATTTGTCTAAATCAGTATCAGATAAAGTGTCTAGTTTAGGAATAAGTGGATTAGATTGTTGGTTACTTTTGAAAACTTCATTTCCAAATTCAAATGATTTAGCTTCTCTACCATTCATCATGACTTTAAAAGCACTATTCATTAAATATACTCTTCCTTGATTTGCTGTCTCATGTGGATAAGTCGTTGGTGCATAAGTCGCATCAACATAGGTTGGACTTCCTAGCCACGTAGCAATTGAAATCTCAGGTGATGCCATCACCAGAAGCGAATCTGGAGATTTAGTTTGACTGTTTGGTACAGAACTCTCAAAATTGCTTGAACCTGACTTCATCACATAAGTATCTTGACTAAAACCTGTATATTTAGGTCCAGCATACGGCTCTGATCCATTCTCTCCAGTCACTTCTTTTAGCATACTCACCATAGTTTTGGTCGTGCTTGAACTCATCGTTCGCTCGCTTTCAACATCAGAAAGTTTTATTTTGACAGAGTCCGTTTCAATACTTTCAATAGTTGTAGGTTCAACTCGAACGCCGTCATTTCCAAAAACGCTAAATGCAGATGACAATGCTAAAACATTCGTTGGATAATTAATTGCTTGCTCTGCTGTGTAAGTTGAGCCTTTTGGGTTATAAGATGCCAAACCCAAAGGTTCCATCATGCTGTTTTTTTGTTGGTCATTTGTCATTTGAAATGCTTCTACTGCAGCCGTATTAAGTGATAAGCCTAAAGCAAAAGAAGCACTTACCTGACCAAAATTTTGATTGCCATAGTTATTAACTTTCCAGTCGCCTACTGTGAAAGAACTCCCATTTTGCCTCGTATTTGGTGTCAGTCCAGCATACTCAACGGCTGGAGCATAATCTAGTAAAGGTTTAATCGTAGAGCCTGATGAACGTGTTGCAGTATATGGAATGAGTGGGTTATCTGAATTAGTTGCAAGACCAAGGATGTGTCCTGTTTTCGTGTCTACTACTGAAAGAGCAGTCAAACTTTCTTTATGCTCAATATAGCCATTAGGTAATCGGTCATCTTGAGGATAAGTTCCCTCTACTATATTGTGCAATTCTTTTAATTGATGACTATCTGCATAAGTTTTGACTGTAATCGTTGTATTTTGCGGTAAATTTAATCTGCTTAGTTCATCTTTAACTTTTGAAACGTAAGATTGATATTCTTTGGGTGTGCTTTGTTGTTTGTATCTTTTTAATGTAAACTCTTCATTTTCACTTTTAACCATGTCTACTGTTTGCTCATATATTTTTTTACTAATGAGTTCTTTGTCTTTCATAATAGATAGAACAGTAAGAGTCCGCTCCTTTCCACTTTTTTCAAAGTCTTGAACATAGACTGAAGGAGATTGACCTAAACCAGCCATATAAGCCATTTGAGCGACTTGTTTTGGGTCATTCTTATCTATATTAGACATATCATTACCAAATAGCTCAATTGATGCTGCTCTAACTCCTACAGTATTAGGAGTTAAACGTAATTCATTTAAATACGCTTTTAAAATCTCATCACGATTATATTTTAATGATAATTTTCTAGCATCAATTAATTGAATAATCTTATCTGACAATGAATTTTTATTGTTTGAACCAAACACCATGATTTTAACCAATTGTTGCTCAATGGTTGAAGCACCTCTAGAAACAACTTTTTTCCCTAATTTCTTTCTAACTTGAGAAACTACTGCCCCCATTGTGTCTTTGATAGAAAAGCCATTTGTTTTTCTAGTATAAAAAGAAGCATCTTCTACTGCTAGTAGTGTATCTAAATATAATTGATTCACATTCCAAGTTGGATTGTGTTGAACTGGATCAAATTTAACGACGACATTATTTTTATCTAATGGTTCACCATTTTTATCTAAAATAATGAAAGATTGTGTAATCTTATCATCAATGTTTTGAATTTCAAGTAAAGAACTATAAGGACTATATCGTTTGCTCATAATATAAGTTCCTATCGACATAGATAATATCATCATCATGGCTACCATCCCTAAAATGATTACGGCTAAATGGCGACGATTAAGAAACGTTGAACGTTTCTTAGAAACTTTTTTTTAGACATTGTAGACCTCCTTTTTCCTATTTATTAACCATACTGTTTATAAATAACAACATGATTAATCACTTGATTCTGTTGTCTCCTCTGTACTGGGTGAGGTAGTTTCACTAGTTGTCGAAGAGATAGAAGTAGAGGTAGAAGACGAAGTAGACAAGCTACTCGATTCTGAAGAAAATGCTTTTTTGACAATAGGTTGATTCTCCACTACTACTTGGATGGTAGATCCTTTAACAATAAATTGATAGGTTTGAGGTGAAGGTTCTTGTTTTAAAATTTTATCTTTTTCATCCCTATCCCAACTTTCCGTATCACGGATATCATCAGGGGCTGTTTCACCATTTTTATACGTCGTGTTAGTATAACCTTGTATACTTAAATTTAAGTTTAATTGGTTCATTTCTTGCTTAGCTTCTCTAACAGTCATCCCAACTAAATCTGGCATGTCGACTGATTTTTTAATTAGTTTCTCGTTAGTTTCTAAATTAGATTGAAGGTCACTATATTTTCTTTTAAACTCCTCTTCCATAGTTTTTGACTGAAGATAATTATTTGCCAAACCAACATATCCACTTAGTTCCATTCCAAATTTAGTATTCGGTGCGGGTATAGCTTCTAAAAGATTACGATAAGAATAAACTTGATGTTTAATGTTATTCGCTTCAATTATATTGTCATTTATTTCATCTAATAAACTAACAGATTTTTGAAAGCTTTGCTCATTTGTGACTGTTAGCATCCCTTCTTGATTATATATTTTGTTCAATAAATCTAGTAATTCTTGTCCATCTGTACTCATCTTTTCAGCATTTGTAACAGTTGCTTCTTGAAAGATATCCCTTAATTTATTATATTGTCTCGGTAGGACACTTCTGTAGTACATAATATACAATTCTTCAATATCTTCATCTTCTATAATGTCGATATGTTTCCTTAGATTCACCATAGTAGCATCAATATCTGAAATAGCTGTTTTTCCCTCCATTACTTCTAATAGTGATGCTTCATTTTTAGATAGTTGTTTAACTTTTTCATCATTTGCTTCATATAACCAAGACTCAAATGCATTATTTTTTAAAGCTCTTATTAATCTGGTATCTGTCTCTTCAATCTTAGTGAGAAGATAGATCTCTTCTTGAGTGATATTTTGTGCCTCAGGTATATCATTAATATAATGATATGCTTTGAAAAATAAATAGGCACTGACTAAACTAATTATTAGAAAAAATGAAATAATAAATCGTTTCCAAGATTTACTTAGTTTCTTATATTTTTTATTCTTTGTTTTAGATATCCTCACACGTTTTTTCTTTTTCATTTCGGATAACCTCATGTATCTTTTATGATTAATATAATTCTATATTTTTTTGATAAATATGTAATTAATTATACACTAAAATAGAACAAAAAAGACAAGATACCTATACTTAAAAAAATAGATTAATAGCTACCTCATAATAACTAATAAAAAACTAAGATAGACATCATCCCAAAAACTCTTAGTTCAATCAATTAATTCCATTTACATTTGAATAATGATTACTCTTCATCTATCGTCTTTTGCGTGTTAAAGAACATTCTTCCTGTCAATAAATATCCTACAGACTGGTTAATACAGAGTCGTTTTCTCAATAAATATTGATAGATAAATGATTTAATAAACTCTTACAGTAATTCATATAGCAGGTCTTACTCAATTTTCTTATACGTTGTTTCTCCCATTTTAATCGTTTGATCATCAATTAATTCTAACGTCATAGTTTTATCTGTCAAAACAATGGTTAGTGTATTTCCATCAAGTGTTACCTCTTCCACTTGTTTTTTCTCAATTGGTTCACCTGGTCCTCTGAAGATTTCCACTTCACTATCTGAAACAATTGTAAAGAAACTATCTCCTGGTACAACTCCCCACTTACCTACCATCTCTTGTAACTTTTCTTTTCCTTTATTAGCTGGTGATTTAACTATTTCCCCCGCTGCAATATCTGTGTCTAATATTTGATCCCAACTTGTATCACGACTTAAATTTCTAGGTTGACCATCTCTTGGCATATCATTATACATATTGCCATCATAATCAATCGCAATGGTTGTTCCAGGTGCTTTTTCAAAACCTGGCACATAAATATTAACACTGTATCGATAATCACCCTCTGTATTTTCATCCGATAATACACGATATGAATAACCATTGGATTTTGATTGATACATATGAGCTAATACCCATTCTCCAAAAGTATCAACTGTTTTAAACAAGGCTCTAGTATCTTTGGTAGGCTGCATCTCTTTTTTTGCTTCATCAAACGTTTTAACTGCTGTTTTATCCTCTGAAAGAATACTATATGTATCATCACTAACTGATTGATTTTTAACCTCATCTTTTTTCAACCCATATGTTAACAAGATTGATCCGTCATCTTCTAAATATAATCTTTCAAAATCTGATTTAGTACTATTTTCATCTAGCGCTAAATACTTTGAAGAGTTAGTTGGCAACACAGTATAAGTTTTATTAGTAGATGGTCTTAAAATAATTTCATCACCGTGAAGGTTCTGTTGCAAAGTTTTAAATCTACTATCAAATAAGGTAGAATAATAGAAAAAGATAGCAGGAGGAATGACGATGAATCATTTTAAAGGAAAGCAATTTCAGCAGGATGTGATTATTGTAGCCGT
>NZ_JALAHP010000012.1:0-11002 GCF_022604695.1 Vagococcus sp. CY53-2 | reverse complement strand
TCGTCATCTTACTTTTGGCCAATTTTACGTCTAAAGAGCATAAGGGAAACTGCCAACAGGCAAGCTGTTGGGTTGATAGTATCAACGTTTCCGATATAACATGATTTTTTCTCGTTTGCACTGTTTTGACACACCTTTGACACACCTTTTAGCCACTTTTGACACACCTTTTAGCCACTTTTAGCACACCTTTTAACCACCTTTGACACACACTATCTTTTATCAATAAAAGAATTATCCTAAATCATTTTTTTTTGAAAAATTAATTTTTCAAAAAAAAAAAATAAAAAACTTTTCCAAAAGTATGGAGAAGTTTTTCTTCTTTGTCGTGTTGTTCGAAGTAGTTTTCTGATTAATGGAAGCCACTTTTTAAATTATCTAAAATATCTTTTCGAAGTTTTTCTTCTTCAATTTTTTCAAATTCTTTTTGTTTCTGAGCGTAAAAATCTGACTCATGTGTGCCAATTTTTAAATTTAATACTTTATCTTTTGCGACCCATTTTTCTTCTTGAGAAAGATCACCATTGTGTTCAATATTAAATATTTTTTGTCGTAAGTCTTCGTGTTCTCCTTTAGAAAAGTCATCAGCATTTTTAGCTTCAGCTTTAAAAGCAAACTGATAACCAACGACAGGTTTTCCTCGACCTTTGCTATATTTCTTTTTTATAGTCAACCCTCTAAATATTGGAGTCAATTCTTCTTTGATAGGTTTTAAAACTCTTGTATCAACATTTGAAGGTTTATTCCAATAGGTTTCAGGAATATCTAGAAGATGAAAAAATTCTTCTTTGGAATAATAGACAAATCCTGTTGTTCGAAATTGTTTAAGTAATCTAAACATCGTTTTGGAATAAGTACTATCTAATCTAACAAATTGTTCTAAATTAAATCTAGTCCAAGTTGATAATTGATTAAATAAACCCTTAAAGTCTTCATTAACTGCAATCTTAACAACTTGTTCAGAGCGAACAATTGAATATTTTCTAAAAGCTACAAATTTAGTTAACGTATCACCATCATCATTCATAGCGTTAATACTTAGCAATTTATCGTAAGCAGAACTTAAATCCTGTATAAAACGTTCACCTTTTTGATTATACTTACTTAAATCTTTCAATTCGTTAAAGTTAATAACAACTTCATTAGAACCTTTATCTCTGACACGCGAAGCTATTGAAAAGAACAAGTTCATTTCAACTGGAGAAAAATTTCTTAAAGGAATATCATTCAAACGGTTTTCATATTTAACAATTTCATTAGTCATATTTTCACCTCTTTGTAAGTGTAACAATAATCTAATTCTTTATCAACTACTTAATAAAAAACACGTAGCTTATAAGGTCTCAATATGTAGCTTATAAAGGTCTCAATATGTAGCTTATAAGGTCTCAATATGTAGCTTATAAGGTCTCAATATGTAGCTTATAAACCTCGAAAACCGTTGATAACAAAGGGCTAAAAGCACCTCTAAAAGAGGTTTAAAAGAGATTTAAAAGAGATTATAAAAGAAGAGCTATACTTTCCCACCGAAACCTTTTATTTATTTTATTAAAAAGTTCTATGCGTACCATAAAAATAAATAAAAAAAGGAGTGAGAAAAACCCACTCTCACATTTAACTTGCAGCAGTCGCTTTACGCTCCTTCGCTAAAACCTAAAATATTTCTCTAAGGAAATAATTCAATAGGCTTAAAA
This sequence comes from Vagococcus sp. CY53-2, assembly GCF_022604695.1. NCBI lineage: Bacteria > Bacillati > Bacillota > Bacilli > Lactobacillales > Enterococcaceae > Vagococcus > Vagococcus sp. CY53-2. The sequence continues at coordinate 9,308 of NZ_JALAHP010000012.1, read as the reverse complement.
CGCAAAAAAAGAGCTATTTAAGCTCATCTAGATAAAACTCTTAGTTTGGATAAATAAAACGTCTTTCAGACGGTCAGGGTAAACCCTAACAACCCTAGAGTAAAAATCAGTAGCAAATGACAAGAATAAAAAGTAAATTTATTTCCACCACTGCCACCATTTTTTAGTGTCTATGTTTTCTTCGAGTAATTTTGTATTCTTTTGTTGCTCATAAAGTAATAATTGTTGTTGTTGGTCTAACAATTCATGCAGTTTTTTTATTTGTTCTTTTTGTTCTTCATCATGCTTTTTTAGTAATGAAATTTGCGCTTTTAAACTATCAATAAGTATTTCATCAGCCGTTTCATCATTTCTTGGTGAAATGGAACGCTTGCCGTCTTTTTCTTGTTCAAAGCTCTCTATTATAGCTTTTGTAGTCGTTTCATCATACATGTTAGTATTGCGTTTCTTAAACGTTTCATGAAACGAGTTAGCTTTTAAAAATCTAAACAAAGTAGACTTAGAAATACCTATAATATCAGCTATTTCTTGCATTGTCTTAAACGTTTCATCATTTCTCAAAGCGTTTCAACTCCGTTTCATTGTGATATGTAATATTGTATCGGAAGTTGACAATAAAACAAAGAGAACGTAGACAAGTTCTTTTGAGATAAAACAGTTTACAATTAAATCATATATGATAGAATTACCTTAATGAATTGACCAGTGAGGAGGAAAAGTAATGACAGCATCTATGAAATTGCGTAATGAATTTTTGAATAGCTAATTTAATATCATTCAAAAATCTAGGTAAGCAATTTCAAGGGATAAGTGTATACTTTTCTATATAAAATTATTAAATGAAATGGCAAGACGTAGAGATATTCTAGGTCTTTTTTAATGCACTTTTTTCCTTTTACCTAGCGTAAAAGGAGACTATAAAATGGAAAATTTAACAATAAAATTAAGTAATATCAACAAAAGATACGGAACAAAAGATGTTTTATCTATTGAAAATCTAGTAGCGTATAACGGAGAGCGTATTGGAATTATTGGTGCAAACGGTCAAGGAAAGTCAACGCTATTAGAAATCATTGCAGGAACAGTAAAACCGGATACTGGAGTCGTTCAAAAAGAAATTGAGTTTAACTTATTTGAACAGATAGCTGATCCAAAAGAATTAATAGAAACAGATAATATGGACTGGAAGTTATTAAATAATTTTTCAGTACCTAAAAATAAAATTGATTCATTAAGTGGTGGAGAAGAAACGAAATATCGTTTAACGCAATTACTATCGAATTATTCAATGGGATTGCTACTTGATGAACCAACAACACATCTTGATAACAGAAGTGTTGATATTTTGATTGATGAATTAAAATATCACTATGGAACATTAATCTTTGTCAGCCATAATCGTTCTTTTATTAATCAATTAGCCACTAAGATATGGGAAGTTGATAATGGGGTTGTTTATGAATACGAAGGTAACTATGATGATTATCTCGAACAAAAACAAATGAAACAATTAGAATTAGAGAATAGCAATGAACAATTTATTAAAGAAAAAAAGAGATTAGAAAGTGCTATTAAAAAGAAAAAAGAACAAGCTGAAAAGAGTAATAAAGCGACAAATAAAAAGAAAAAGCAAAATATTCGACCAGACCGATTGGCGTCTTCTAAACAAAAAGATACCGTTCAAAAAAACTTACAAAAATCAGCTAAGGCAATGGAAAGTCGTTTACAACAGTTAGGTGGACTACAACAGCTATCAACTGAAACAGAGATTATTTTTCCTACTAGTCAAACAACGGAGTTGCATAATAAATTTCCAATTATGGGAGATAACTTTTCTCTCAAAAAAGGCGAGAGAGTCTTATTCGATAATTGTAATTTTCAATTTCCCTTAGGGAAAAAGATTGCCATTATCGGAAACAATGGAACAGGAAAGTCATCACTTCTAGACAGTATATTAAATGGTTCTGAAGGAATAACAGTTTCTTCTAAGGTAATCTTCTCTACATACCATCAAATGTCTTATAAAGTGTTTAAAGATGAATCTGTTTTAAGTTACCTAATGAATCAGACAGAGTACCCTGAATCAACAGTTAGAAGTATCTTAAATAATTTAGGATTTACTCAATCAGAAGTATCAAAATCTGTAACAAGTTTAAGTGGTGGAGAATCAACTCGTGTACAAATTGCATTATTGTTTACTCAACCTTCAAATGTATTGGTTTTAGATGAACCAACAAATTTTATTGATTTAAAAACAATTGAAGCTTTAGAAAAGCTAATAAAAGCATATCAAGGAACCGTGATAGTCACTTCTCATGATCCATATTTTATAAAAAGTGTTTCAGATATAACATATGAGATTAAGGAACTTGATTTGCAACAGATTTAATCTTTTAGTTACTCATTAGTGAATTATACTCAAATTTACATGAAGAATAAGGCTCTCAGAATTAATTCTGAGAGCCTTAAATATATTTCGTAATCAAATATAGGTTTACATAAATCACGTTATAATTAACTAAAAAAATTGTTTTTTTAATTTTTATAATTTATACTAACTTAAGATAAATAAATCAAATAAAAATAAGTGAGTGATCTTCATATGCTTCGGAGTATTTCTAAATAGCACATTTTAATATAGCTGAAAAACAAAGGCTTATTTGGTGTGCTCTTAAAGAAATACTCTCGAACTATAATTAGAAGGTCGTGAACAATAGACTTCTATGGTATTTGCGATGAGTATTTTTGCGAACATAAATCCATAGAAGTCTTTTTTTGATGAAAAAAATTATTAATGTAGGAATTGTCGCTCATGTAGACGCTGGAAAAACATCTTTAACAGAAAGTTTGTATAGTAGAACCCATGAAAATTATAAGCAAGGAAGTATTAAGAAGGGTGATACTATTACTGATACCCTTGATTTAGAGAAAGAAAGAGGCATTACAATAAAAACAGCTTCTGTTTCTTTAGAGTGGTGTCAAACAAAAATAAATTTGGTTGATATGCCTGGACATATTGAATTTTATGGTGAAGTAGTGAGGTCACTAAACGTTATTGATATAGCTGTTTTAGTCGTTTCAAGTTTAGGAGAACTCCCAACTCAAACAAGAAGGATTTTTGATACATTACAAGAAGCCAAGATACCGACTATCTTTTTCTTAAATAAAATAGATATAGAAACAGCAAGACCAGAATATCTGATTTCTGAAATCAAGAATAAATTGACGAGTCATCTTGTTCTAGTAGAATCCTTGTTTAGTCAAGAAAGTAGAGATACTTTAATCGAAAACAGTCCTTATCTACTTGAAAAGTTTATGAATGATGTATTAATAAGTGAAATAGAGCTAAAAAATGAGTTGAACCAACGAACTTTAATGAATGAAAGTTATCCTTTAATTTTAGGTTCGGCTGTGACAGGAGAAGGGATAGATACTTTATTAAATTTATTAGGTAGCTTTGATTTAGTTGATAAAAGTAAGGATAATTTATCTGCATATTTATATAAAATTACTTTTATGAATGGTCAAAAACAAGCTTATTTTAGATTACTATCCGGTGAAATAAGTAAGAACCAAACTTATTTGTTAAATAATCAAGAAGAAAAGAAGCTACCACGTTTTTTAGTATTACAAGACAACCAATTTGTAGAAGCAAATAGTATTCAAACAGGAGATATTTTTATGTTTCCAAAATGTAAAGAATTAAAGATTCAAGATTTCTTAGGAGAACCTTTAACTAATGAGCTATCTTTACCTAGCCCAAGTTTAAAAATCACTTTCCAAGTTGGGGAAGAAGAGAGAATGACGTTACTAGACTTATTAACTGAATTATCAGAAGAAGATCCATTACTTGATTTCTCAATTGATAAAGAAACTTCAGAAATCTCAATGAAAATTTTTGGTCGAGTTCAACGAGAATACTTAGAAGAAACTATACGCAGACGTTACTCTTTTAAGACGCTTAAATTATCATTACCAACAATTGTTTATAAAGAAATTATAGAAGAAATAGGAATAGGCACAATTGATGTAGATGAATCACTTAATCCCTATTGGGCAACGATGACCTTGAAAGTTGAACCGAGTAACCTATCAGGCATTCAATTTGATAGTTTAGTGACAACAGGTTATCTGAAACAGTCATTTCAAAATGCTATTAAAGATAGTGTGTTTAGTTCAACTAAAACAGGTCTTTATGATTTTGAATTAACCAATGTAAAAGTAACGTTGACAGATGCTGAATTTTTTAGTCCAGTCAGTACACCATCTGAATTTAGAAAGTTAACACCATATGCATTGTATAAAGCATTGTTAAATTCTAAAACAGTCATTGTAGAACCAGTAGTAGAGATAGATGTATCTGCAAATAAAGATTATTTAGGGAAGGCTATTAGTGAACTCGGAAAATTAGAGGGAAATGTCTTAAATGTATCAGAGGTAGAAGATGAATTTAATTTAATTGCAAAGTTACCTCAATCTTTATTTTTAATATTTGAAGAAAAGAGTAATGAACTATTTAATGGACAAGCCTATATAAAAAATAAAATTGTATCTTATCAAGAAGTGGTAGATAAAAGTTTATATCAACAAGGAAAAGTTGATAGGATAAAATCTTTATTAATTAAAGGGAAAGAGTGAAGAAATGAATTCTAATTCGTCAAACCATAAATCACAATACAACAAATTATTACTTTGGCTTTGCTTTTTATCTTTCTTTAGTGTACTAAATGAAATGGTTCTAAATGTATCTTTTCCTGATGTAGCGAATTACTTTGGAAAAGCTCCTGCAAGTATAAATTGGATTAATACATCGTTCATGTTAAGTTTTTCTGTAGGAACAGCCATATATGGCAAAGTTTCTGATTATGTTGGTATTAAGAAACTGTTATTAACAGGAATTTTATTAAATTGTATAGGTTCAATTATGGGTTTTATAGGTCATACATCATTTCCTGTATTATTATTATCACGATTCATTCAAGGTACAGGAGCTGCAGCTTTTCCTGCGTTAATTATGGTGGTTGTTGCTAAATATATTCCAAGGGAGAGCCAGGGAAAGGCTTTTGGACTTATTGGTTCCATTGTTGCAATGGGTGAAGCTCTAGGTCCATCTATCGGTGGAATGATAGCTGAATATATTCATTGGTCTTATCTATTGATATTACCTTTAGGAACTTTAATATCAGTTCCTTTTCTTATCAAAATGCTTGATCATGAACCGATTAAAAAGGGAAGTTTTGATTTTATAGGATTAGTATTAATGTCGTTAAGCATAGTAACTTTTATGGTGTTTACCACATCATATAAATTATATTTCTTAGGAATAAGTTTCGTTATTTTCATTATTTTTATTAAGCACATAAAAAAAGTGGATGAGCCGTTTATTGAGCCTAAATTAGGTGAAAACCGATCTTTTATGGTTGGTATTGTTTGTGGAGGTCTTTTTTTTGGAACGGTGGCAGGATTTATTTCAATGGTTCCTTATATGATGAGAGATTTATATCAGTTAAGTACACTTGCCATTGGTAACGGGATTATCTTTCCAGGAGCTGTTAGTGTCATTATTTTTGGTTACTTTGGTGGAATACTAGTAGATAAAAAAGGACCAATATTCGTGTTAACTATAGGAGCTATGTTGTTATCAATTAGTTTTCTATTGGCTGCACTGTTTGTTGAAACGACACCTTTTTTAATTACTATATTAATTATTTTTATATTTGGAGGTCTGTCCTTTACAAAAACGGTTATATCTACAATTGTTTCAAGTAGTTTAACTACAAAAGAAAGTGGTTCAGGAATGAGTTTACTTAATTTTACAAGTTTCTTATCTGAAGGACTAGGAATCGCAGTTGTAGGAGGATTACTGTCTGTAGACATACTAAATAAAAAAATTATTCCTATAAATGTTTCTTCTCAATCATATTTATATAGCAATATGTTACTTATTTTTTCTATAATAATTATTTTTAGTTGGTTAATTACTATCAAAGTGTACTCTGAGCCAAAAATAAAATAGTTATTTAACCTCTTAGTTACCATAATCTCTTTTAAACGAAGTAGCCCCTGGATCAACCATTCCAGGGGCTTTCTTTGTGAATCGCAATTGGTCTACCTCTTTTCAACCCGAAAAAGATTGATGTAACAGCCGTCTTTTTCTTAAAAACTTTGTGAAAGTTCCCTTTCAATTCTGAATGAACTTGTTATTTTATTCGGAATTTTTAGCCAATTAATGATCTTCTATTTCTTCATTTTTACGATCGGGCTGCGAAAATATTTCTAGAAGTGTATGGATCAAAAACAGTCCGATTTGGTGTGTTAGGGTCGTTCGCTTTATTTGAAAGGGTGGATCTAATTGATCCTGAATAACTTGCCTTATCCAACTCGTAAAGTAAAAACCCGTTTAGGAAGCTGGCTTGCCACAAAATACAAAACTAGGTAAAAAAATTACTAGCAATAAAAGAAACTAGTTCAACAAGATTTTAACATGAGCAAAGCGAATTTTAACCAACACGCTTGACGAAAAAAGAGTACACGTCACGCAAGTGATCTGTCCTCTTTTTTAGCACGATAGACACCAAAAAATTTTGGTGAGTGTAAGTGCGCCTTTAGTAAAAATCGCTAAGGGAATAGTTGTCAGATTAACTTTGTAGAAATGAACCCCTTAGTTTTAAGGGCGCACTTATACCCCTAAATTTTATTTAGTGGTAATTGTGCTATAAAACTTAATTTACATTTCGTTTTATCGTCAAGCGTGTTTGTTAAAACTCACGCTGTTCGTGTGATGTTATCGGCATATTTTTTTATCGTTCGTAAATAGTCGTGATAGGCTTCTAATTCTTCTAAAGATAATTCAAATAAATTAATTTGGTTCATGTTTGATAATTGTTTTAATAAATTTACTTGTAGGTTTGTCGAATCACTTTTATCGAGTTCATTATTTAAAACATAGTTCAACATTTTTGAGTGAATCGCTGATTGAAATTCATTGATTATCTCAATTTCAAATGTTTTTCTGTAATCTAAGGTCATGTTGTTTGCTCCTTTCTGGTTTCGCTTTGCTCAACTAAACATTTACTTTTAATTAAACAGACTTCGCTAGTTTAATCAAAAGTAAACGTGCGGGTAAAAAACAATTTTCTCAAAAAACGTCATAAAATTCGTTTTAAGGCGTTTTTCATATTAAACGTCTATTTATTCAAATGTAAGATTAAAACGCCTTAGAAACGATTTTAAGTGGGTTTAAAGTGGGTTTAAATTGATTTTAAATGAACTGTTTTGTTTGGAATTAAAAAACAATTATTCATGTAGGTTTTTAATTCAAGGGTCGTTAGGGCTTGCCCTGACCGCCTGTAAGGCGTTTGATTGCCAGATAGGCGTATTTATCTAGTCAAACAATTAAAACAGCGTATACGAGCAATTAGAGCCAATCAAGAAAATCCCTAAAAGAGGGTTTGCTCTTTTCTTTTCGCAAGTGAACGAAGTGAACGCTGCAAGTACAATGTGAGCGTGTTTTTCGCTCACTCCTTTTTGCATTTATTACTGTACGATTTTGATCTTTTAGATTTTTTAACCGAAGTGAACGAGAGGGCGAAGCCTTTTTAATTTATCTTATATATTTTAAATCTTTTAAATCTTTTAAACCTTTTGCGTGCCGAAAAAGGCAGTTTTAGCAAGGGTTTGCGAGATTAAACAGAGAGAAAAAACTGTGTATACAGAGAGAAAAAACTGTGTATACAGAGAGAAAAAACTGTGTATACAGAGAGAAAAAACTGTGTATACAGAGAGAAAAAACTGTGTATACAGAGAGAAAAAACTGTGTATACAGAGAGAAGTTGCATTTATTTTTCTCTATATAGTGCTATAATAAGAGCATAGAGAAAATACCACTGTAAAATGTCTTTCTCTATGCCTAACCAAAACACGCAAAGGAGCGTATTTTCTATGGCCAGTATACCAGAAACGAATCATGTAAAAAAGCAGGTGATGTACATGGATGAACTGACAAAACGAAAAGTCGTGGAACACAATGACTTGATTACGAGCGTAGCAAAAATGGATAAGACCCCTCTAAAGATTTTTGAATTGGCGGTATCGTGCATTGATACGGACAATCCACCGAAAGACCATACGATTTACTTATCCAAAAAAGAATTGTTTGCTTTCTTTGATGTGTCCGACAACGACAAGCATAGTCGCTTTAAACAAGCCATTGAAAAAATGCAGAAACAAGCTTATTTTGAAGTGCGAGAGCAGACTGGAAAAGGATTTGAATTTGAAAGTATTGTGCCAATCCCTTATATCAAGTGGAATGATTATGATGATGAAGTCACGATCCGCTTTGACCAAGCGATTATGCCTTATTTGATTGACTTGAAGCAAAATTTTACCCAATATGCTATTAGTGACATTATGGAGTTAAACAGCAAGTACAGCATTGTGTTGTATAAGTGGTTATCCATGCACTATAACCAATACGAGCATTATAGTTCTAAGGGTGGGCGCAGAGAGGAGCAAGTCGAAGCCTACCGCCATCCGTCTATTTCGATGCAAGAATTACGAGCTATGACAAATACAGTCGATGAATATAAAAATATGACAGATTTTACAAAATGGATATTAAATGCACCTCTTAAAGAAATTAATCAATACACCCATTTGAATGTAGCCTATGACAAAATCAAAAAAGGACGTTCGATTGATTCGATTGTCTTTCATATCACGAAAAAATGGCAAGCAGACGATACCAGTTACAAGTTAGATGATCCATTGTACCAAGAAGAGCAGGCAAAAAAAGAACAAACCGAACAAGCTTTGTATGCGGAAGCTATGCAAAGCAACTACACACGCTTGTTGCTAGATTCCATGCTGTTAAGTCCGTATGAAATGACCGACCTTGCACTCATGTCAGGCTTACAAAAGAACGTCTATCCACGCTATGATGAACTGAAAGCCTTACGAGGACTTGAGGGCGTGAAAACGCATTTGTCGTATGTACGTGAGAAGCAAGCACCGTATTCAAAAGGAAATATGGCGAAGTATTTGAAAAAAGCGATTGAACAATACTTGCCAACTGTAAAATTACAAGACCTTGAACAACCAGAACGTGCAAATGTTCGAGGTAAAGGAGCAAGCCATGAGTGAGAATTTAAAAACAATCAAAGAGCTTGCGGATGAGTTAGGTGGTTCTGTTGCAAAGTTTTAAATAAAGAATAAAATCCCTTACGGTATCTATGATTTAAGCTGGGATTCCCAATAATACCTTGATTTCAGTACAGACCGAAAACCCGAAGAGAGTGCCTTCTTTTCGG
>NZ_JALAHP010000011.1:0-15063 GCF_022604695.1 Vagococcus sp. CY53-2 | reverse complement strand
CCATTGTCAGGAGCCATTGGAGCATCTGGCTCAAATACTAGCCCATTGTCAGGAGCCATTGGAGCATCTGGTTCAAATACTAGCCCATTGTCAGGAGCCATCGGAGCATCTGGTTCAAATACTAGCCCATTGTCAGGAGCCATTGGAGCATCTGGCTCAAATACTAGCCCATTGTCAGGAGCCATTGGAGCATCTGGCTCAAATACTAGCCCATTGTCAGGAGCCATTGGAGCATCTGGCTCAAATACTAACCCATTGTCAGGAGCCATTGGAGCATCTGGCTCAAATACTAGCCCATTGTCAGGAGCCATTGGAGCATCTGGCTCAAATATTAGCCCATTGTCAGGAGCCATTGGAGCATCTGGTTCAAAAACCAGACCATTGTCAGGAGCCATCGGAGCATCTGGCTCAAATACTAGCCCATTGTCAGGAGCCATTGGAGCATCTGGCTCAAATACTAGCCCATTGTCAGGAGCCATCGGAGCATCTGGTTCAAAAACCAGACCATTGTCAGGAGCCATCGGAGCATCTGATTCAAACACTAAAGAATTATCATAAGTTTCGTCGTTAGACACGTCTCCTCCATTAGTTTCTTCTGCACTAACAGTGGTTGTTAAACTAATCATACTAATGCTCAATGCACTTAATAAAGCGGTTTTTTTGAACGATTTTGCAGCTTTTTTTTGTTGCATCATTTTTTTGTAATCTTGTCTTTTCATTTACTATATCTCCCTCTTTTTTTTAAATAATAATACTACGTTCGGCAAACGTATGTTACAAAAAAAGTATAAGATAAAATAAGACATATTTCAACACTTTTTGTACTTAATTATTTAAAAATATTATATAAATATACACTTCATTGAATTTCATGTAATTTTCATAAAAATATATTCATGTAGACAAAAAAATACCCATTAATAAATTAATGGGTATACTACGGGGTATAAGGTATTAAATGTTTAGAAGTATCCGCGATTGGTAAAATAAAGGTAAGTTCATAATGCGTTTCATTAATAAAAAAAGTCAACAGATAAATGAAAAAATGTAACATGCTTTGGGATCATCCTCTGTTGTGGGAAGAGAGAATGTGTTCAATAATTATTTAAGTATCTATATCTTAATATCCAATCCTTAATTTAACCTTAAAAAAGTAAGATGAAAAACAGCTTATCATGATATTATTTTTTCTTTTTTTCTTCAATAACTTGAGTAGTGTTAGGTAAAATAATGTTAAATCCATCATGATCTAGTGAGTGTATTCTTTCTTTAATGAAATCTTTCTCTACGACAAATTCTTTTTCTAATGTGGTAGTGTCATTCAAAATAACTGGTTCAGCGGGCATCGATTTATTTGACATAAGTATCCCTCTTTTCTTTTTATTACGTCTATTATATCATTAAAACTAGATTAAATATATTTAGAGACATGTTAAGAAAAGGGATATGATTTAGCTAGATTAAATGAACGCGGTATGATAAAAATACAAATATATGAAAGAAAAAGGGGAGAACAATCATGCAAAAGAATCAAAAAATCGAGTGGTTACAAGACATTGTTAAGATGGAAACAATCAATGGTAACGAAAAAATTGTGGCAAAATATATTCAAAATAAATTAAAGCAAGTTAATATTTCAACTGAGTTGATTCAATATGCTGATAATCGTAGTAATTTAGTGGCAACGATTAAAAAAGGAAATAGTGATAAAGTTCTAGGATTAACTGGTCATATGGATGTCGTGGACCCTGGGGATACGAGTGATTGGAAGTATCCACCTTTTTCTGCAATTATAGAAGGTAATAAACTTTATGGTCGTGGTTCAACGGATATGAAAAGTGGTCTTATGGCAATGGTTATAGCAATGATTGAGCTTCAAGAAGAACAAAAAGAATTCAATGGAACGATTAAATTATTAGCAACCGTTGGAGAAGAAGTGGGCGAGTTAGGAGCTGAACAATTAACTAATCTAGGATATGTTGATGATTTGGATGGTTTGATTGTAGGTGAGCCAAGTAATTATAATCTAGTCTATACTCATATGGGTTCAATTAATTACACAGTGACATCAGAAGGCAAAGAAGCACACAGTTCTATGCCACAAGAAGGATATAACGCATTAAACCATTTGATTGATTTTTCGTACCACATCAATCAAAAAATGGATGAAATTTCAAGTAACTATGTAAATGAAGAATTAGGTTCAACGATTCATAATATTACGATTATGAATGGTGGGAAACAGGTCAATAGTATTCCAAACTTTGCATCACTGCAAGGAAATATACGTAGTATTCCAGAATTTTCTAACGATGATATTATTAAAGTATTACAAGATACTGTGGATGAACTAAATAAAAATCAACCATACAAGTTAAATCTCACTATTGATTACAATAAATTATCTGTTAAAGCAAACAAACAGTCTGAATTAATTGAGGTAATTCAACAACAATTTGATGAACCATTACCACTTATTGGGATTGGTGCGACGACTGATACGGCAGAATTTATTAAATCATCTAATTCATTTGATTTTGTTGTCTTTGGCCCTGGTGAATCAACATTACCACACCAAGTCAATGAGTATGTTGACATAGATAATTATTTAGATATGATTGATAAATACAAACAAATTATGTTGACTTATTTAAATTAAAAAGGCAGTTATTTATGCAAGATATTCAAGTCGTTATAGAAGATAGTAAGTTTGATATGAGAGCGTGTGGTGTTTCAACAGATTATCTTTGTCTTTGAGGTTTTTTCGACAGAGGAGATAAGTGATATAAAAGGTGATATCGAAGTTAGGTGGACACCTAAAGAAAGATTGAATGAATTAAAACCTAGCCCATTAAATGATATTATCCAACAACTGGGTACGACTATTAAGAATATGATTAATAAAGAAGATTAAAATAGCTACTCAAGTATTCATGAATACTTGAGTAGCTATTTTTTATTTGTGTTCACGGATTAAACGTTTTTCAGCTTTTTCTTCTTTTTTCTCCGTTACTTTTTCACGATTTTTATCGATATCAGCTTCGAAGATTTCTTTCGCTTTTTCTTGTTCAAATGAACGGCGATTTTGTTTGGCTCCATCTCGTTCTGTTCTCATGGGTTTACCTTCTTTCATCATGTTAAATTGATGGCATTTATTCAATGCTTATAAGGTAATCTTACACGTAGTTAAAGAAAAAATAATGAATTAACTGTGCTGTTTTCTTTATGTATGAAGCGAAAACAATATTATTATCTAAATGAATAATATGATACGTGATGTCTGTCAGGGAAGTATCTAATTCTTTCGCTGTGATAGCAAGTCCTTCACCTATTTGAGCATAGGCGATTTGTTTAGTGACATCATAACCAGACCAGTAGCGTGTATAATCTGTGATACTCATTTCAGCTTTTTTGTGTTCTAAACTTCGTGGCACAATGATTGGTCTAAAAATACTATACAGTCTATTGATTCCTTCATTTGTATCAAAATCATCTAACCTATTTTTTAGATAAAAACTTCTGATAAAGCGAGAAGGAGAAGTATAATCTCCAGGTAAACCAAATAATCCATAACCTGTATCATGTTCATTCATACCATCATATATGACCGTTGTATACTTTGTCATAGTGCCTAAGACTATTTAATTACTAAGCCAAAGAGAAACTTGGCTAGCTATACTGATGTTTTTTGGACCAGTTGTTAGTGTAATGTCTAAATCTAATCCAGGGTCTTCACCAAACATTGAAATATCTAAATCCATTGTGTGCCCGAAAAAATATCGCCATTTTTAGCATTTAACGTGATATTTGTACACATTTTGAAAACTTCTATTTTATGATTAGGTATATATTAAAATTTTTATGGAAATAATACAAATAATAACTTTTTTTTAGTTGTTCATTCAAATAATAATAATATTTTTTTGTCTTTAAACTTACGTTTTAGATAGATTAAAAAGTGTTTTTTTAGATTATATTGTTAATTAATTTGTTGCTAAGGTGAATAGTATGATAAAGGAAATTATTTTCGTTGTCATTTTAGTATTAATCGTGATTTCTGGCTACAAAGGGTATGAGTATTACACAACGATTTATAAAGGTGATGTGGCGTATGCAAAAGTTCCAGATGGTGTTCCTACTGTGGAAGATACAGGTCAGGTTATATCAGGAAGTAAATCTTATAAATATGATTTTGATTTTGTAAAAAAAGATGGAACAATACAAAAAATGGATTATGAGTTGAGTGGCAATAATGTGTCACCATTACAACCTGGTTCATACGTAAAAGTATTTATTAGTCAAACAAGGGTAATTAGTGGACCAAATGATGTGTCAAAAAGTGATATTCCAAAGAATATATTAGAAAAACTAGATAAATAAAATAAGCTAGATTGAGTTGGCTCAAGCTAGCTTATTTTCTATCCTTCTAAAATACGTTGTAAAAATTCTTTTGTACGAGCTTGTTCTGGGTGTTGGAATATTTTTTCCGGAGCACCTTCTTCAGCTACAAATCCTTGGTCCATAAAAATGACTCGATCAGATACTTCTTCGGCAAAAGCCATCTCATGAGTTACAATAATCATGGTTAATCCAGTACCAGTTAACTCACGCATGATTTTTAATACTTCCCCGACCATTTCAGGGTCAAGAGCTGAAGTTGGTTCATCAAACAGCATGACTTTAGGATCCATTGAGATGGCACGAGCGATTGCGACACGTTGTTTTTGCCCACCAGATAATTGACTAGGTTTCGCATGGGCGAAGTCTTTCATCCCGACTTTATCTAAATTTTCAATCGCAATACGTTCTGCTTCTTCTCGTGAGCGTTTTAATACTTTTACTTGTCCAACGATGCAGTTATTTAAGACATCGTGATTTTCAAATAGATTGAACTGTTGAAATACCATTCCAACATGAGCACGGTATTTTGGTAGGTTATAACCAGGAGCAAGGATATTGTCACCTTTGAAAAGTAATTCCCCACCCGTTGGTTCTTCTAATAAATTAATGCAACGAAGTAAAGTTGATTTACCTGAACCAGATGGCCCGATAATCGTTACAACTTCCCCATCTTTTACAGATAGATTAATGTCTTTTAAGACTTCATGATTGCCGTATTGTTTTTGTAAGTGTTTGATTTCAATTAAGTCTGTCATTATTTGTCATCCTTTCTTTCTAAAATAGCTGTTTGCATTTGATTAGCATAAGGTGCGTATTCACCAGTACCATCCATACGTTTTTCAACAAATCGTAAAATACGCGTTACAGTAAAGGTCATAACAAAGTAAATCACACAAACAACAAAGAAGGTATCAAAGAATCTAAAGTTGCTTCCAGCGACTGTTTTTGCTTGGAAGAATAATTCGGTTACTGCAATGACGTTTAATACAGACGTATCTTTGATGTTGATGACAAATTCATTCCCCATAGCAGGTAGAATATTTCTAAATACTTGTGGAATCACGACGTTGACCATTGTTTGACCGTGTGTCATTCCAATAGCAGATGCTGCTTCAAATTGTCCTTTATCAACCGAGAAGATACCACCACGAACGATTTCTGTCATGTAAGCCCCAGTATTGATTGATACAATAAATAATGCTGCTGCAAGTGGATTCATATCAATTCCAAATGCTTGAGAAGATCCGTAGTAAATCACCATTGCTTGAACGATCATTGGTGTTCCTCTAAAAATTTCGATATAAATTGAAAATAGAGTGTTTAATAATTTAAATAAGACTTTGTTTACCATGTTTTTTGGCGTGGGAATGGTTCTAAACAATCCAATACCTAACCCAATGAATGTCCCAACAATTGTTCCGATAAGCGAGATTAAAAGTGTCACCCCAGCTCCTTTTAAGAACATTTGCCAGTTTTCTTTGACAATTTTGACAACCCAGTTTTCATTTGACTGTGAGTCGGGTTGTTCACTAATGGCAATATCCATAAAATTGTCTCGTTCTGTTTGAGTGATACCGGCTAAAATGTCATTAATTTTTGTAATATCTTGGCTACCTTTTTTTACACCGATAGAAACAGATGTATCATCGCGATTTGTTTTAAAGCCTTGGCCATCTTTGAAATCAATCATTTTAAAGTTTGGATTCACTTTTTGAGCTGTGATTCCCTCAGGTTTTTCTGAAACATACGCATCAATTTTTCCGGATTGGAGTGCCACACGCATAGCAGAAAAATCATCCATAGCAGTTTGTTTTGAGACACCTTCTATTTGATCAATCACAGAGTAATGAAATGTATTTAATTGAGCAGTGACTTTTGCTCCTTCAAAATCTTTTAGACTTTTTGCATTAGCATATTTTCCATCTTTCGCAACAACTAGGACGAGGTTTGAATGATAGTAGTCGTTAGTAAAATCAATGGTTTTTTTTCGTTCTTCAGTGGGAGACATTCCAGCAATAATAGCATCCACTTTTCCAGAAGTTAACGCAGGCGCTAATCCATCCCATGATGTTTTATAAATAACCAGTTCTTTTCCTAAACCTTCAGCGACGCGTTTGGCAATCATGACATCATAACCATTGGCATACTCGCTTCCGCCTTGAATTTTGACCGCTCCATCGGCATTATTTTGTTGTGTCCAGTTGAATGGGGGGTATCCAGCTTCCATTCCTACGACAAATTTATCCTCACTTGCTTCAACTTTTGGTGTTAGCATGATAAAACTAATAAATAGAAATAATAGTGCAATTAAGACATGATTGGTAGATCGATTGTTTGTTTGCATGATAATTCTCCTTTTGTTTTAGATAAATAAAAAAAAGCAACCTCGTAAATAGAGGTTGCTTTTGATGAAGTCAGATTAACAAAGTGTTATCCAATCATAGCGCATCTTAGTATTAACTAAGACAGTCCTATAGTTATTCACTATAGCCCCAACATGATAAGCGAGGAACTTTATCACATTTCGGCAATCTTCCCTGTGCATTAGTGTCAACGTATTCCTCTACTCGACTAATGTTATTGATAGATTGCAACCTCTAGATTTATATTATTCGGTTATTTTTTCTTAATATGTCTAACACTATATCATACCTTTTTCAAAATGTCATGACTTTTCACGAAAATTTTATTTGACCAAGTCACGTTAATTCGTTATTTTTAAACAAGTAAGTGTGAAAGTAAATATAAGGGAGACGAAAAGTATGTGGTTTATGTCAGCATTGGTGGCTGTCTTTTCATGGGGGACAGCTGATTTGTTTTATAAGTTAGGAAATAATGAAAAAGACAAGTATAGTGCACAAAAAACAGTGGTCATTGTGGGATTGGTGATGGGGCTTCATGCCTTTTTATACTATTATTTATATTTAGATGTGGGATTTGAATGGAAAAATATGTTGATTTATTTACCAGTATCGTCAATGTATATCTTATCAATGGCAATAGGGTATGTAGGACTTCGTTATATAGAGCTGAGTGTGTCTTCACC
The DNA here is from genome assembly GCF_022604695.1 of Vagococcus sp. CY53-2. Classification (NCBI taxonomy): domain Bacteria; kingdom Bacillati; phylum Bacillota; class Bacilli; order Lactobacillales; family Enterococcaceae; genus Vagococcus; species Vagococcus sp. CY53-2. The sequence continues at coordinate 7,616 of NZ_JALAHP010000011.1, read as the reverse complement.
CATCAGTAACTCTTCAGGAGCGGTGTCAGCTTTATTAATGTTTCTGATACTAGGAGCGAAAATGGTGTGGATTCAATTTATTGCTGTGGCAGTTATTTCAGTCGCTATTTTTATGTTGTCGGTGTATGAAAAACAAGAAGCCGATTATGAATTAAAAATATCAGGGGATGTAGTTGATAAAAAATACCGAAAAAGTGCGTTGGCCATTATTTTTCCGATACTTTACTGTGTGATTGATGGACTAGGAACATTTTTAGATGGGTATTATTTGGATTATGCAGAGATTTTACCAGAAAACCAAGCAAATATGAGTTATGAGTTTACTTTTTTAATCGTCGGGTTACTAATGTGGGGTTATCTACGAGCGATTAAAGGAGAAAAAATGGATGTATTTCATGAAAAATATAAGGGGTTTGCGGCACTTTTTGAAACCTTGGGACAATTTTTCTATATTGGAGCAATCGCAAGCAATTCTATTGTCGTCGCACCGATGATTGCATCATATAGTATCGTATCAGTGTTATGGTCGCGAATTTTCTTAAAAGAGAAGTTAACAAAGAAACAATACGTTATGATTTTTGCGATTATCATTTCTGTAGTTATATTAGGCTTTTTTGACGAATAATGTCATAATAAAGCAAAGGAGTGATTGATGTGGAAGAACAAGCAATAGAGATATTAAAGCAGGCGGAAAATATCGTGTTTATGACAGGTGCCGGTGTCTCAACAGCATCGGGTATTCCTGATTATCGCTCTATGACAGGGGTATATCATGGAGTGGATAATCCAGAATATTTGCTGAGTCATACTTGTTTAAAACGCGAGCCTGACGTTTTTTATCAATTTGTCCAACAATTATACCATCCAGAAGCCAAACCGAATGTGATTCATGAAAAAATGGCAGAATTAAGCCAAATGAAACAAGTTGGGATTGTGACACAAAATATTGATGACTTACATATTAAAGCAGGAAGTCCAAATGTGGTGTCATTTCATGGAAGTTTGTATGATTGTTATTGTCAAACATGTGGTCAATCAGTTTCCGTTCCAGACTATATGAAGAGTATGTATCATCAAGAATGTGGTGGCATCATCCGTCCGAATGTGGTACTTTACGAAGAAGGCTTGTCTGAGTCTAATATAGAAATAGCTATTTCGTGGTTGTCTCAAGCAGAAGTGGTGTGTATTGTGGGTACAAGCTTTCAAGTATATCCTTTTAGCGGACTGATTAATTACCGTAAACCTGATAGTCAGGTGATTGTGGTAAACAAAGAACCCATTTCATTAATGATGCCTCATCTTTTAGTGCAACAAAAAGGTGAAGACTTTTTCTCTGATATATAATCTGACTCTTATACGAAATGAGGAGATAAGATGTTAAGTCAAGATAGACAACGAATTGATGAAATTGATGAACAAATCGTATCATTATTGGAAGAAAGATATGATTGTGTGTCGCACATCGCGAAGATAAAAAAAGACAATCATATTCCAGTTTTTGATACGACAAGAGAAGAAGCCGTATTAGAAAAAATTCGACAAATGGTATCAAATGAGGATTATGCTGATTCAATCGTCGAAACATTTAACCAAATCATGATGGTGTCAAAAGACTATCAAAAAAGTAAATAATAAAGGTAATCCTTCAGAAACGTTCTGGAGGATTTTTTTATAGGTATGATACAATGAACGAAACACCTGAAAGGGGATTTTACTATGAATAATCGGTTGAAGTTAGACTCTTAATGAAACAAATAAATTAGGAGGAAATATAATGATAGAGTATAGAAACGGAAGTAATATAAAACGTGAACAACTAGAATTGTTGTATGATAGTGTTGGATGGATAGCTTACACAAAAGATTTAAAAGGTTTAGAGCAAGCACTAATTAATTCGCTTTATGTGGTGAGTGCATGGCATGGAGAACAATTAGTTGGTTTAATCAGGGTCATTGGTGATGGTTACACGATTTTATATATACAAGATATTTTGATTCACCCAGATTATCAACGTCAAAAAATTGGGACAACACTAATGTCTGATGTATTAGCAACATATAAACATGTGCGCCAAAAAGTATTATTAACTGTAGATAAACCAGATGTTCGAGGGTTTTATGAGAGTTTTGGATTGGAATCGTGCGATAAAGGAAGCACAGTTGCTTTTTATAAAGAATATTAATTAAGTGATAAGTTAAAGAGAGGTGTATCTTTGACTTATTTTTTATGTTTAAAAATAATGATGAGTAATAAAGGTTAACTGAATCAATCTAAGCTCCATACTTTCTTGGAACTTAGCGTATGAGTCGTATATCAAATAAATGAACCAAGCAATGAATAATCGTGTGAAGACGTATGGTAAATATGTTTCATTTTTAATTCATTTCCATTTTTATTTATTAGACTATTTTAATATTGCGAATGATTATACTAAATTAAATAATCGTGGTATTATAAAAAATGAAGATTCTGTATAAATTTATCAATTGATGACGTGTTTTTTATTATAACATCTTGATTATACAGTATTGGTAGTTAAGTAAATAGGCTTTTTTAAACCAACGTAACGTTTATTATGATTCGTGTGGTTTTTTATTTATAATTAAAAACTATAAAATTGATAATAAATAATTTAATATAAAATAAATGGATTTAAGGTTAATTTAAGTATCACATTTTATACTATAAGTAAATTTAAGTAGTGTTCGTTCGATTAGGAGGTATGATTGTGATGAAAAAAACAGTTAAAATAACAAAAATCGTGTGGATAGGTATAACAACAGTCATGATTGTACTAGGATTGGGTTACTTTTTAAACAAAAATATGATTGATGATGAGGTTCTCGCAGCAGGAAATACTGATAGTGGTTCTTCTGATAAAACTATTGACGATTATTTTCCGAAAGAAAATTACAATGGGGTAGCTATCATGGTTGAGGGAGATAAGGTTACTTCAACAGCTGTATATGGCTATAGTGATTATGAAGCTAATAAGGTAAATAATTTGGATACTCTTTTTCCAGTTGCTTCTTTACAAAAAATGATGACGGCAACGTTGGTAGCAAAAGAAATTTCAAAAGGAAAATTAACCTATGAAACGCCTCTATCAGATTTTTATCCAGATATTAAGGGAAGTTCAGATATAACCATACGTGATTTGATTGATCAAACATCAGGTATCAAAATGGATGAAGTAGCACCAGACAAGGTATTAACAACACAAGAAGATCAAATTAATTATGTATTAGATACACTGGAAATTACTGGAGAAACAGGATTTAATTATACTAATGCTAATTATTCTTTATTAGCTGGTATTCTATCAACTGTCACAGGAGAAAGTTATGAAGAGTTATTCACGAAAGAAATCATCGAACCATTAAATTTATCTCATACATTTTTTTGGGATAATGTAGCTGAAGAGGATGTTGCAAAAGCTTATAATAGTTCATTATTGTATGGAGATTATACAGAGAGTGCTTCAGATTTTTCTCGTTCAAAAGCTTTATATTCTAGTTTGATTGGGGCTGGAAATGTCTTGATGTCTGCAAACGATTTAGTGACTTTTGTTCAGGCGTTGATCGATGGTACTTTAATAACAAAAGAAGACTTTTCTAATATGGTAAAATCGGATAATGATTATAGTGGAGCATTTTGGCAGACTGATGGATGTCTGCAAACGAACGGTAGTTTGGGAGATTATGAATCTTCAGTTTTTCTTGATAATGATGGTGAAAATATTATTATATTAATTAGTAATGGTCATGAACTAGATAGCTTATCAGATTTGGCATCAGATATTTATAAAAGTCATTTTGCTTAATTTACTGACAGAATCAAATGATTTTTTATCAAAAGAGCCTTTATAAAGGTTCTTTTTTATAAAGATATTAAATATTTAATTTTTTATAACTTGAAAAAAAATATGTAATTGTAAGACAATTATCTTATATATGTAAAAGATAGTGTTTTTATGAACAAAAGGTTATCTAGTTTTTATGTAACAATGACTATTATTGATATTATTACAGCAGTTCCAGTATTAGGTGGTATGATTGATGTCTTTAAAGTATTAACGATATTATTGTTAAGTTTTTCTATTCATGTTTTAGCAAAACAGCCAAAAAAAGTGGAGCCATTTTAATGATTATCTCATGTGCTTTATCTTTAATAGGAGGATTAATAGTTCTTGGATCAGTAGGAAATCCATGATGATAAAAGGAGATAGTGCATATAAAACAGGAGCTGTATTGGGGTCGTTTATAGGGGGATCGATAGTAAGCTACATTTTTAGACTTCTAGCATGGATTTTAAAAATATTAGTTATCATATTCTCGTTTCAAGCTTCAAATCAATTAAAGGCAATTGAGTTACGAAAAAAGAAAAGTAAGCATAAAAAAATCGAAAAAAAAAAAGAATAGATAATTTTAATCATATAAAAACTTGTGCTTTTTTTAACAATAAAAAACAAAAAACAACAAAGTTACTCATTTTAAAAAATAAAATGAGTAAATTTGTTGTTTTTTGTTTAGGTAATTATTTTAAAAACCCTTTAAAATAAAGATGATTTATGATTTTTATATTTTTTTATAAAATCACTTGTAAAAAAAGAGTAAGAGTTGTATAATTCGTGTGTAAGTTGTTATTGTGAATTTAGTAACATCTTATCTGTTGTTGGGTATGTTGGTGTTTAGTGATGAGTATAGAAGAAGGGAAGGTGTTTGTGTGACAAAAGTTAATAAAAAGATTATCACTATATCGTTAATTGTGACTATCGGGGGGTTGTTGTTTGGCTATAATACAGGTGTTGTAAATGGCGCGTTGAATTTTATCGGTAAAGATTTTATGTTAACCCCTATACAAAAAGGTTGGGTATCATCATCCTTAACATTATCTGCAGCATTTGGAGCAGTTTTTGGTGGGAAAATAAGTGATATGATTGGGCGAAAAAAGACATTGCGTATTATTGCTTGGATTTATCTGATTGGAGCAATAGGTTGTAGCGGATCTTTTAATTTTGCTTTTCTAGTCTCTTTTCGGTTCTTATTGGGACTTGCAGTAGGAGCATCATCAGCTGTTGTGCCATTATATTTAGGTGAAATTTCTTCGGCTGAGCATAGAGGGAAAATGGTTGGTTTAAATCAGGTAATGATTGTGGGTGGACAGTTCTTAGCCTTTTTATTAAATGCTATTTTAGGTAATATGTTTATTCAAAATAATCATATTTGGAAAGTGATGATGGGGTTAGCGGCTATACCAGCAATTATTATGTTAATTGGTATGACAAAAGTATTAGAGTCACCTAAGTGGTATGCTAGAAATGGTATGTTAGATCGTGCAATTCATATAATTAAAGAAATCTATCTAGATGATGACGAGATGGTTAAAAAAGAAATACAAGAGATACAAGAAATACCTGTTAAAGTAGTTAAAAATAAAAAAAATAAAGAAAAAATACCAACTTGGACGATAAAGATTCTTTTGTTAGGGTGTTTATTAGGTATAATACAACAATTTTCGGGAATTAATTCAGTTATGTATTATGGGTCTGAAATTTTAACAATGTATGGATTTGGTGCTAGTGCAGCATTGATATTCAATGTTTTAAATGGTGTTGTTTCAGTTATTGCATCAATCGTAGGAATGACAATTGTTGATAAAATGGGACGAAAAAAATTGGAAATTAGTGGATTAACCATTTGTGCAGTATCGTTAATTTCTGTAGGTGTTCTATCTAATTTGTTATCAGGAACACAAATAGCACCATATATTATTATGATCATTATTTTTATTTATATATTTGCTTTTCAAGGAGCTATTGGACCAGTTACTTGGATTTTAATCTCTGAAATATTTCCAGCTAAGTATAGAGGGACTTTTTCTGGAATTGCAGTGTTTGTTTTATGGATAGCTAATTTTCTCGTTGGGCTATTTTTCCCTGTTCTTGTCAATTCAGTAGGTATTAATGCTACATTTTATGGATTTGCTGGTTGTGCATTATTAGGGATTTTAGTGGTACATTTTAAAATACCAGAAACAAAGGGAAAAACGTTGGAAGAAATTGAAAGCCATTTCATTAAATAGTTAATTGTGAATATAAACACAATTTCTGTTGTTTTAAATAAAATAATGTTAGTTAAAAATATTGATGAAGGAGTATCTAAATGAAAAAATTAAATTGTGGTGTAGTAGGTGTTGGAAGGGTAGGCATGATGCATATTAAGAATCTTCTGAACATTCCAAGTATAAATATCTTAGGTGTATCTGATTTGTTTATTGAGAATGCTGAAGACGAATTGAATATGTTAGGTATTGAGCATTGTTACAAAGATTATCAAGAGTTATTATGTGATGAAGAATTAGAAGCGTTATTCATTTTCTCTTCGACAGACTCACATGAAAAAATAGCAATTGATGCAGCAAAAGCAAAAAAGCATATTTTTTGCGAAAAACCTTTAAGTATGGATACAAATGAAGAATCAAGTTTAAAAGTATTACGTGCGGTGAAGGAAAATGATGTTAAAATGCAGATTGCGTTCAATCGACGAGTGGATCGTCAATTTAGAAAAATCTATCAAGATGTTAGAGATGGTAAAATAGGTGATCCTCAAATAATAAAAATTACTTCGAGAGATCCTGATTTATTACCACATGAGTTAATAAAACGTATTGGAGGATTGTTATTCGATTTTACCATGCATGATTTTGATATGGCTAGATATATGGCTGGAAGTAACATTAAAGAAGTTTATGCTAGAGGAAACACGCTTATTGATCCAACTTTAAAAGATATAAACGATATTGATACATTAGCAATAGTATTAGAATTTGAAAATGGTTCATTTGGCTTAATTGATAATAGCCGTCGTGCCGTATATGGTTATGACCAACGGGTAGAAGTATTTGGTTCTAAAGGAATGCTTAAAGCAGAAAATGTAAGCGATTCAACTGTTGAATTGTATGGAGAACAGTCGTTAGAGATGGAAAATCCATTACCAATCTTTATGGAACGTTATCATCAAGCATATGATACTGAGGTACGTTTATTTGTAGAAGCTATTTTAAATAATCAACCATTAGTCGCAACAGGTATGGATGTTATCATGGCGCAAAGAGCAGCTGTTGCAGCACAAGAATCTATTGCAACCGGCAAACCTGTGGTAGTAGATACAACTTATCCAAAAATTTAAAAAATTAATATATAAATGGAGGAAATACAAATGACAATTAAGTTAGGGATTGCACCAATCGCTTGGACAAATGATGATATGCCGGAATTAGGTAAGGAAAATACGTTTGAACAATGTATCAGTGAAATGGCATTAGCAGGGTACACAGGAACAGAAATTGGAAACAAATATCCAAAAAATCCAGAAGAATTAAAAAGTTACTTAGAACCACGTGGATTATCAGTAGCTAGTGCCTGGTTTAGTGCTTTTTTAACAACCAAACCATTTGAAGAAACAGAAGAGGCTTTTATGTTACATCGTGACTTTTTGCATGCAATGGGAGCAAAAGTCATCGTTGTGTCAGAACAAGGACATAGTGTACAAGGTCAAATGGAGACACCTGTTTTTGATAAAAAACCTGAATTTACAGAAGATGAATGGGAAAAA
>NZ_JALAHP010000010.1:0-19675 GCF_022604695.1 Vagococcus sp. CY53-2 | reverse complement strand
TTTTCTCAGGCGAAGATCCGATTGAAGTGTATCAAACACACAAAGACCGTATTAAACATATTCACTTTAAAGATATTCGTAAGGAAAAAATGGAAGAAGTTAAAACAAACTCATTTAGTTTCTTAAAGGGCGTTAAAGAAGGTGTGTTCACTGTTCCAGGAGATGGCATGATTGATTTTACACCAATTTGGCAAGAAATTGAAAAAGATGGTTATGAAGGATGGATTGTCGTAGAGGCAGAACAAGATCCATCAAAAGCTAATCCATTTATTTATGCAAAAGCTGCTCGTAATTATATTAATTTAATTACTGGTTTATAATGAAAATTTTTCTTAGAAGAAGGGTGAAAAAATGATAAATAAAGAATTAAGAATCGGTGTAATAGGTGTTGGAGCTATTGGAACAGAGCATATAAAAAGAATTAATCATAAAATAAAAGGTGCTAGAGTCGTTGGCATTTATGATATTTTAGAAGAAGAAAAAAAGCAATTAGCAGATGAAATGGGAATCATATTTTATGGTAGTGGGGAGGACTTAATTTCTTCAGATGACGTCGATGCCATATTGATTACTTCCATTGATGAAACACATGCAGATTATGTATTAAAAGCGTTAGCACAAGAAAAGTATGTATTCTGTGAAAAACCTTTAGCTATAGATAATCAATCATGCGCTAAAATTGTTGAAGCAGAAGTGAAATGCGGTCGACGCTTGGTACAAGTAGGTTTTATGAGACGCTATGATAAAGGTTATATGGAGTTAAAAAAATTAATTGAATCTAAATCATATGGGGAAGTATTAATGCTACATTGTGCGCATAGAAATCCAGAATCTGGCTTACACTACACAACGCCAATGTCTATTATCCAAACGGCAGTGCATGAAATTGATGTGCTACGTTGGTTATTACAAGACGACTATGTTTCAGTTGAAAGTATACTGCCTAAAAAACAAACTAAAATGACACATGACAATTTACATGATCCACAAATTTTAGTATTAGAGACAAAAAATGGTGTGGTGATCCAGTTAGAAATTTTCGTTAATTGTCAATTTGGTTATGATATTAAATGTGAAGTAGTATGTGAAAATGGAGAGTTAGGATTAGTGGATCCACACTATACTTATGTCAAACATAATTTTTCTAATCAGACACCAATATCGCCTGATTGGCAGACACGTTTTAAAGAAGCGTATGATACAGAGTTTCAATTATGGGTTAATGGCGTATTGAATAATAAATTGGAAGGACCATCTTCATGGGATGGGTATGTCGCTTCTATTATCACAACAGCAGGAACGGAATCAACAAATAAAGGTGAAAAAATAAATGTTATGCTTCAAGAAAAACCAAGTATTTATTAAAACACTTATAAATAAAGGAGGTGAGATTTTATAGTAAAGATATAACTCTATAGCATAGCACTAAACGACAAAATAGGGTTGTTATCTATGATGTATCGAAAAATATTATACCTACACAGAATAATATAGTTATAAAAATGGTAATATAGGCATTTTTATAGTAAAAAACAAACTGGCTATTAATAGTAGTATCTAGTTTGTTTTTTTATATGAAGGATGCTTAAAAAAGTAGATTAACATTGTTGATACTATAAAAATAAAAAACAAGATTAGAGCTTTATTCTAATCTTGTTTTTTATTTATTGTCTAAAAGATAACTACAGGAACACCAACATCAATCATATTAAATAATTTAGCACACACATCAGGGGGTGTGTTAATACAGCCATGTGATCCCACTGTCGTATATGATGTTCCTCCATAAGCATTGGCATTTTGCCACGGGGAATCATGAATTCCTACCCCTGTCCAATCGATTGGCATCCAATAATCAACAGGGCTTGCATAATCTTCACCGCGAAGAGTTTCATTTCGCTTTTTGTTCCAAACATAGAACACTCCGGAAGGAGTAGGTGTACTTGGTTTTCCAGAAATAATGTCTGTATCTAAAGCAACTTTTCCATCTTTGTAGTACCACATGTGTTGAGCTTGTAAGTCAACTTCTATATAAGTATTTGATAGAAGAGCTGATTCGGGAGTAGCGCTTCCTTGATAAGCAGGAACACGATCTGTGAAACCTTTGCCAGATAAAATTAGTTCTGTCAGTTGTTCTGTTTCACTATCTGTTGCAATTGTCCAACTATAAGACCCAGCAGGAACACTCACTTCTCCACGTTTGGTGCTATTAAATTTTGTTGGATTAGTACTAGTATTGTACTGTTGCCCAAGTTGAGTGACATATTCTTTTACTAAGTCTTGATTTAAAGTAACATCACCTTTATCGTTTGTTGTTAACCAACTAGTAATTGTCTCTTTAGGGATTGCCACTTTTTGCCCATTAATGAGGTACGTAGCATTGACCTCTGTTAACTTATTTATGTCCGCTAATTCTTTTTTTAATTGCTTATCTGTTGCCAAAACAGTTGGTTTTTGGACATAGAATTCTAAGTTTATAGACCCTTTGCCTTCTTTAACATGAGATTCAAATGCTGAAATAAATTTATCAACATCAATAGAATTTCCAGCTACTTCGTCTGTAATTTGAAATGAACCATCTTTCATTTCAATTTTTGCATTTTTTGTGGGTGTGCGCTCTTTATTAAAGTTCGTTAAGGCTGTTTTTAAAGCATTAGATTGTTTAGTTAGTTCGTCTTTGTTATAATCAGTCATCACAATGGGCACATTTTTAGGTTGATTGACGTAATTCATAAACCACAACCAAGGATTTTGTTTTGCAATAGTATCAGAGACAGTCTTATTAACATCAAAAGTGATTCCTAGTTGTTGTTTAGGAATGGCTTTCCAAGTTTTATCATTATCTAGTATAACGAATTCATTCTCATGAATATTGTCCTCAAGCTTTTTTTCTGCTTGTTTTCTAGATAATTGGCTGACATCTATTTGTCCAATCTTTGTATTGGGCAAAAATTTATTCTGATAAGTAATAGCAAAATACGAATAGATACTAACAATGACTAGTACCATAATTAAAGGCACTAATAACAACGACTTACGTTTCATGTGAAGCCCCTTCCTATGATAAAAATTGTAATATTATTGTAACATATTCTTTTCTAAAAACAATATAAGTGCTTTAAAAACACCTATATAATGAGAAAAGACTAGAATTTATCATTCTAGTCTTTTATTATTTTAATTAATAAGAACATGATTTATTCAAATGCTTCATCTAGTATTTCTTGTAGACGTTTTGCAGATAAGTCAAATTTTTCTTGTTCAGCATCTGTTAAGGGAAGTTCGATAACATGGCTGATTCCTTGGCGATTTACCACAGCTGGAGCACCGATATAAATATCGTTTAATCCATATTGTCCATCTAAGTAAACAGATAAAGGTAATACGGCATTTTCATCATAAAGAATGGCTTTAGTAATACGAGCTAAAGCAACAGCAATTCCATAGAAAGTAGCCCCTTTCTTATCAATGATGGTATATGCTGCATCACGGACTTTAAAGAAAATGTTAACCAATTCTTCTTCATCAATTTCAGGATGATCTGAAACCCATTCGTAAATTTGCAATCCAGCAATATTAGCATGAGACCAAACTGGAAATTCTGTATCACCGTGTTCACCTAAAATATATCCATGGACATTTCTTGCATCAACGTCTACTAACTCAGCAATGGTTTGTCTAAAACGAGCAGAGTCAAGAGAAGTTCCGCTACCGATAACTTTGTGTTTTGGAAATCCAGAGAATTTCCATGTAGCATAAGTTAAAATATCAACAGGATTAGTTGCGATTAAGAAGATACCATTAAATCCTGAAGAAACGATATCATCAACAATGGATTTGAAAATTTTTAAATTTTTATTAACTAAATCTAGACGTGTTTCACCGGGTTTTTGTGCAGCACCTGCAGTAATCACCACTATGTCAGCATCTTTACAATCAGCGTAAGTTGCAGCATAGATTTTTTTAGGAGAAGTGAATGCTAGAGCGTGAGATAAATCAAGGGCATCCCCTTCTGCTTTGTTTACATCAATATCAATAATACCAATTTCTTGTGCGATGTTTTGTGTCACAAGGGAAAAAATATAACTTGAACCAACAGCCCCATTGCCGACAACGATAATTTTTTGATGATCAATACTTATGTGTTCCATTACAATCGCTCCCTTTTTTATTTACTCCATGTTAAATTATAACACTAAATTATGAAAAAACCTATGAAAAAGATCATTTAACAAATAATAGTCTATTAATCAAACGTTAATTAAAAGTCTTAATAGTTTCTTATTTATAGAATATAAAAAGGTATGGTATACTATTTTAGAGCCTTTTAGTTTAAATACAATGAAAAAACACGTGTCTTCTAACCCGTGTTTTTTGATGTTATAGGAGATATAGATTATGAAATTAATTGTTGGATTGGGAAATCCTGGAGCGAAGTATCGAACAACTCGACATAATATTGGATTTATTACATTAGATGAGATTGCCTATCAAGAAAATATTGAATTTAATAAATCTCAATTTGAAGCCGACACGGCAGAGTTTTTTGTAGATGGTGAAAAGGTGTTATTAGCAAAGCCTCAAACATTTATGAATGAATCAGGTCGTAGTGTAGGACCATTGATGACTTATTATAACATTTCACCCGAAAATGTTTTAGTCATTTATGATGATTTAGATTTACCTGTAGGAAAAGTAAGATTGCGTCAAAAAGGAAGTGCTGGTGGACATAATGGTATTAAAAGTTTAATTTCACATATTGGAACACCTGAGTTTAATCGTGTACGAATAGGGATTGATCGCCCAAATCGCGGAGAAGAAGTGATAGCTCATGTTTTAGGTAATTTTCCTAAAAACACACATGAAGACATGCTGTCAGCTGTAAAATTAGCGGCAGATGCGAGTTTGTATTGGGCACAAGGGCATTCATTTGTTGAGACTATGAATCAATACAATAGTAAGAAATAAAGGGGGTCAGATGATTAATATGTACCTCAATCAAAGTATGATGACTATAATAGAACAAGATGAACAAGTGAAAGAGTGGCTTGATAATAGTGAGACACAAAAATCACAATTGATTACAGGTTTAGCTGGTTCAGCTAAGAGCTTAGTGATGTCGACGTTGCTGAAAAAAAATAAAAAGATCATGATTGTGACCCCTAATTTATATTATGGGACTAAATTGATGGACGACTTGCAACACATTGTTGACGAGTCTTATTTGCATTTCTTCCCTGTTGATGAAGTGGCAGCAGTTGAAATGTCCTTTTCTTCTCCGGAAGCACTAGCTGAGAGGATTAATAGCATGGTGTTTTTAAATAGTGATGAGCCAGGGATTATCGTTACACCATTAGCTGGATTACGTCGTTTTTTACCAGCTCCTAATAATTGGAAAAATAGTGTGTTATCTGTTGAAGTAGGAGGTATAATCGATTTAACAACTTTACCCGAAACATTAGTCTCTCTAGGGTATGTTAGAGAACAAATGATAGGAAAACCAGGTGAATTTAGTATTAGAGGAAGTATCATTGATATTTATCCTTTAACTAGTGAATACCCTGTGCGTATCGATTTGTTTGATGATGAGATTGATTCGTTGCGTTTGTTTGATGTAGAAACCCAACGTTCGTTATCAGATGTAGAGAATATATTAATTCCACCAGCTATGGATCAAGTGGTAACAAAAGATGAATTAGCAAACGCGGCAAGTGTATTAGATGAGGCGTTAAGTAAAAAAATTGATGGCATAAAAGATATTGATAGAAAAAATCAGTTAACTGCTTATAAAAATTATACAGTGGGTGAGTGGGGCAGTGGCCATCCAACTGATGATATTAGTCAATATATTGATATGATTTATGAGGAAAAATATCATTTAAGTGATTATTTATCTCATGACGATTTGGTGGTATTTGATGATTATAGTCGCATGATTGATACGGAAAAAGAGATTTTACGAGAAGAAGCAGAATGGTTAACGATCAAGTTAGAAGATAATCCAGTGTTTGAAGACCGAACGCTTGGTGGTGATTTTAGACAGATTATGAAAAAAATGCCACAACATCGGACATTTTTCTCTCTGTTTCAAAAAGGGATGGGAAATTTGCGTTTTTCTTCCATTTATCCGTTTGAATACCGTGCGATGCAACAGTTCTTTGGTCAATTGCCGCTTTTAAAGGCAGAGATGGATCGTTGGGCAAAACAAAAACAAACGGTCGTGGTACTAGTCGAAGATACCGAACGTAGTAAAACGGTAGAACGCTTGTTTATTGATGCGGATATTTCTGTTGTCGTCAATAACAAAAAAGAGTTGTTAAAAGGGCAAGCACAAATCCAGGTTGGCTTATTAGAATCAGGGTTTGAGTTGCCACAAGATAATTTAATCGTGTTAGTAGAAAAAGAAATTCTACATACCAGAACGAAACGTCAAGCACGTAAACAAACCATTTCTAATGCGGAACGATTAAAGAGTTATAATGAATTAAGTCCTGGTGATTATGTGGTTCATGCTAATCACGGGATTGGTAAATACATTGGCATGGAGACATTACTAAGTGGTGGCACACACCAGGATTACATGACCATTTTGTATCAAAATAACGATAAATTGTTTATTCCAGTGACCCAGTTAGATTTAATTCAAAAATATGTGGCTTCTGAGTCTAAAACGCCACGTATTAATAAATTAGGTGGTAGTGAGTGGACAAAGACAAAGAAAAAAGTATCGGCAAAAGTTGAAGATATCGCGGATGATTTAATTCAATTATATGCAGCAAGAGAAGCTGAAGTAGGATATGCTTTTTCACCAGATGACGATTACCAGCATGAGTTTGACAATGCCTTCCCGTACGCAGAAACGGACGACCAATTGCGAAGTATCCAAGAAATTAAGAAAGACATGGAGAAAACACGACCAATGGACCGTTTGCTTGTAGGGGACGTGGGTTACGGGAAGACAGAAGTGGCTTTGCGTGCAGCGTTTAAAGCAGTTAGAGATGGCAAACAAGTCGCATTCTTAGTCCCAACGACTATCTTAGCTCAACAGCACTATGAAACGATGTTAGACCGATTTAAAAATTTTCCAGTAAGTATTGGGTTAATGAGTCGATTTAGAACGAAAAAACAACAAGAAGAAACGATTGATCAATTGAAAAAAGGTCAAATAGATATTATTGTTGGCACGCATCGAATTTTATCAAAAGACTTAGAGTTTATGGATTTAGGATTGCTTATCATTGATGAGGAACAACGTTTTGGCGTGAAACATAAAGAGCGACTAAAACAATTACGTGCACAAGTGGATGTATTGACACTGACAGCTACACCGATTCCAAGAACATTGCACATGTCCATGTTGGGGGTGCGAGATTTATCGGTTATTGAAACCCCGCCGGCTAATCGTTACCCAGTGCAAACATATGTGATGGAGAAAAATCCAGGGGCTATACGTGAGGCGTGTGAGCGAGAAATTGCGCGTGGTGGACAAGTGTTTTATCTATACAATCGTGTGGATACGATTGAGCAAAAAGTCGATGAATTAAAAATGCTATTACCTAACGCTCGTATTTCTTATGCACATGGTCAAATGACAGAAATTCAGTTAGAAAATGCGTTAATGGAATTTATTAATGGTGAATACGATATTTTAGTGACAACGACGATTATTGAAACAGGGGTTGATATTCCTAATGTAAATACGTTGTTTGTGGAAAACGCCGATCACATGGGATTATCTCAGCTTTATCAGTTAAGAGGTCGTGTTGGCCGAAGTAATCGCGTGGCGTATGCTTATTTTATGTATGAACCGCAAAAAGTCTTAAATGAAGTGAGCGAGAAACGACTTCAAGCGATTAAAGATTTTACGGAATTAGGTTCAGGATTTAAAATTGCCATGCGAGATTTGTCAATTCGTGGTGCTGGAAACCTGTTAGGTGCTCAGCAACATGGCTTTATTGACTCAGTCGGGTTTGATATGTACACTCATATGCTTAATGAAGCAGTTAATCGTAAGCGTGGTGTCGATAGTAAAGAGACGAAAACAGTAACTGAAATTGACTTGGGCATTGATGCGTATATTCCAAGTGATTATATAGAAGATGAGCGTCAAAAAATTGAAATGTATAAGCGAATTAGACAACTTGAAAATCAAGAGATGTATGATGAATTAGAAGCTGATCTATTAGATAGATTTGGTGAATACCCTGATGAAGTCGCAAATCTATTAACTGTTGGGTTGATAAAAATGAATGCTGATTTTGCCTTAATTGATAAAATTCAAAAGAAAAAGCAATCAATTTATGTTGAATTAAGCAAGGAAGGCACGTCTGCTTACACAATCGAGCAGTTATTTAAAGCTTTATCAAAAACAACTTTAAAAGCAGAAATCAGTACAGACGAGCATTTGGCTGTGACATTCAAACTAGGTAAAGACACAACCGTTGCAATATGGTTACATGAAGTGTCAACATTTATTGAAGCATTAAGGCAAGAGCGATATGCTAAAAAAGATGTACGGGATGATGCGAATGGAAAAAATTAAAGTAGAAAAAACTGTTTTAAAAGGAACGTTGATTTTAACGATTACGTCTTTTGTGGTAAAGATACTGAGTGCTGTGTATCGCGTGCCATTTCAAAATTTAGTGGGAGACGAAGGGTTTTATGTGTACCAACAAGTGTACCCTATCTATGGTATTGCGATGACATTGTCGTTATCTGGTATGCCTGTATTTTTATCAAAAATTTTAGCTAGTGAAGAGTCTTTGATTGAAAGAAAAAAAATTCTTACCCAATTTTTTTACTATGTTAGTTTCTTGTCTATCTATTTATTTTTAGGCTTATTTGTTGGGGCACCACTCATTGCCATGATGATGGGAGACAAAGAGCTCATACCACTTATTCGTGTTGTATCGTTGGTATTTTTACTGGTACCATTTTTATCTACTTTTAGAGGTTATTTTCAAGGAGAGGTGAATATGTTACCAACTGCAACCTCGCAGTTAGTGGAACAGGGAATTCGTGTGGGAATTATTTTACTTTCTGGTTGGTTGTTTTATACGCAAAGTTTAGATGTTTACCAAGTAGGAAGTATTGCCACATCAGGAGCGATTATGGGTGGAATATGTGCGATTGTGGTGTTAATATACTATGCAAGAAAGCAGCCGTTATCTTTTTATCCAATTCCCTCAAAGGAACAGCGTGATAATGGATTGCTAAGACGATTAATATTAGAAGGTGGAACGCTTTGCTTTTTTAGTGCTTACCTCGTAATTTTTCAATTGATTGATTCATTTACGATAAAAAAATATTTAGTTTTTTCAGGGATACCGGATCTATCAGCTAAAATAGCCAAGGGAGTCTTTGATAGAGGACAGCCATTGGTACAATTAGGATTGGTTGTGGCCATTGCAATGACTGCTACATTCATGCCGACGTTAACTCATTACTATAAAAGTAAAAAGAAATCAGATTATCAATCAATGGTGTTATCCTATTTAAAAGTGTCATTGAGTATTTCTGTGGCAGCAGGTATTGGATTGGCCATCATGATTCCATTTATCAATGTGACACTTTTTAGCAACAATGATGGCGCATCAACATTGTCGCTATTTGTACTATCTGTTAGTATTGCCTCAATGATTCAAACGTATCAAACAATTTATCAAAGTCAAAACCGAGTACATTATCAATTTGTCGCTGCAATATTTGGTGTGTTATTGAAGAGTATTTTGACACCATGTTTAACCTATTATTTTGGAACAATGGGGTCAAGCGTAAGTACGTTACTGGGGTTGTTAGGTTGTTTACTTGTTTTGCATCATTACCTGATCCGTAAGGGATTTGACGTAGCGGTTGGCAAACTTTTTTTAATAAAATTATTGATTAGTTTAGGGTTGATGGCTATTGGAGTCTATGGATTTAGAGTTATCTGTTTAGCTAACGGTTTACTCATAACTCATAGAGGAGTGACGTTTGCTTTAACACTAATAGGTGTCTTTATTGGAGTGACTATCTATCTAATAAGTATTGTGAAATTTAAATTATTTAGTTATGATGAATGGAACATGTTGCCATTTGGCCAAAAAATATATAAACATTTTTATTAATTGATTTAGGAGGACATTGATGAGATTAGATAAATTTTTAAAAATTTCAAGAATTATAAAACGTCGAACAATTGCAAAAGAAATAGCTGATAAAGGTCGGATTCAAGTGAATCACAAATTAGCTAAATCATCTACCCCTGTTAAAATAGGAGATGTGATTACAATCATGTTTGGTAATAAAACATTAGAAGTTAAAGTATTAGACTTAAAAGACACAACTAAAAAAGATGAAGCAAAAGATTTATACGAAATTATTAGCGAAATCAAAAATCAAAACTAAAATCAGCGATAAGTATTAGACATTAATGAGGCTAGTTGGTATAATGAACCCAAGTATAAACAGAAATGGAGTCTAATGTATCATGAGTGAGAAAAAAACGTTATTAGCCCTTGAGACAAGCGAAAAAAGACTTCCGTCACCAATGGCGAAAGCTCAACGTGAACAAAAGCAAATGATTTACAAACGACGACGCTTAACGGTTATGTTTGTGTTAGCCTTTGGTTTATTTACGTTCATGGGAATTAACTTATTTCGCAATGGACAACATCTGTTATCACTACAACAAAATCACACAGAGGTAAAAAAGGAATATGCAAAAGTAAAAACAGAAAAGAAGGATTTGGAAAACGAAGTAAAATTGTTAAAGGATCCCGAATATGTTGAGAAAGTTGCACGTGCCAAATATTTTTACTCTAAAGAAGGCGAACAAGTATATAGCATCCCAGGACTGAGTGGTGCAAATTAAAGCAGTGGCAATCGAGTATTAAGTTAATAAAAAAATAATATATAAAGAGGATTCAAGGAGGAAATATTTTTTTATGTCAATCGAAGTGGGGACAAAGTTATCTGGTAAAGTGTCAGGTATTACTAATTTTGGAGCGTTTGTAGATTTAGGTGATGGAAAAACAGGATTGGTACATATCAGTGAGGTATCTAATAGCTTTGTAAAAGATATCAACGATGTTTTAAAGATGAATGACGAAGTTGAAGTAAAAGTCATGAGTGTTGGAGATGACGGAAAAATTGGGTTATCAATCAAGCGTGCCAACGAAGAAGAACGCCCAGCACAGCGTGAGCGTAAAGAATACAAACGTTCATCAAATAATTACCAGTCTGATCGTAACAACCGAGGTGGAAATGACCGTGGTAGAAATAATCGTAAACCTGCAGCAGTAGCTACTCCACAAAAAGAAAGTTTTGATTCATTAATGACTAACTTCTTAAAAGATAGTGATGATAGATTAAGTACATTAAAACGCAGTACTGAAGGAAAACGTGGCGGACGTGGCGGACGTCGTAACTAAATAGATAGAAGGGTAAGAGAGTTCTCTTATCCTTTTTTTATATGGAAAAGTGGGAGGAAAGTTTGTGTACCAAGAATTTGAAAAGATTATTCAATCAGAGTACCAGTTGATGCCACAAACTCATATTGTGGTAGGAGTATCTGGAGGAGTTGACTCAATGGTGTTACTGCATTTGTTGTGTCAAATACCCAAAGATCAACGTCCAGTGATTTATGTTGCACATATTAACCACCAGTTAAGAGCTGAATCAGAAGTGGAACAATTATTTGTAGAAAGTTATGCCAAAAAATATCAAATACCCTGTTTTGTCGGTATATGGGACGAAGGAAAAACTGTTGATACAAATGTAGAGCAACAAGCAAGAACATTTCGCTATACTTTTTTTGATAAAGTGATGCAAGAAACAAATAGCACGTATTTATTAACGGCTCATCATAAAGATGATGCTGTCGAAACAATCTTGATGCGATGGATTCAAGGTAGTCAATTAAGAAAATTGGTTGGGATTGAAAAAAAACGCTCACTGGGAGTCAATCAGGTTATTCGCCCATTATTAAGTTTTTCTAAAAAAGAACTTTATGAATACGCTAAAGAAAAAAATATCCCGTATCATGAAGATAGTAGTAACCTTTCTGATAATTATTTCCGAAATCGTATTCGTCATCACATCCGTCCTATGCTGGAAATAGAAAATCCTAATTTTGGTAACGGAATATTGCGCTTATCTCAAGAAATTTCCAATCAAAGGCAAGTTATCGATGAATTACTGCAGCCTTTAATTGAATTACTTGTTTCTTATCAAAATAATACATGGCAATTAGATTATATTTCGTTAAAAAAACACAATTTAGCGATACAGTCTGAAGTAATTCGATATATATTAACAGATATTCAAGAAAAAACTAGCCTTGTTGTAGGATATGAGCATATGAATCAGTTACAAAAACTGATTAGTAATGATAAACCAAATCAACAGTTATTATTAGGAAATAATTGGATTGTTGAAAAAAATTATGACATACTCACTATCTATCAAAAGAAAAAGTCATTAAATGAATATACTGTATTTGATTTGGCAAAAAATCAGGGTGTATTTTTGTCTAATAATCAGTGGTTAGGATTTTTTGAATTGGGTAAAGAAGTTATTCCGAATGAATTGATTAACTGGCACTTAAAAGAGATGATTTACACACATGGGAAACATCATACGATTCGAGTCAGAAAACGTGAAGCTGGTGACAGATTCGTATATAATTATAAAGGTCAGACTAAGAAAGTATCACGATATTTTATTGATGAAAAAATACCAACTAAATTACGTGATTTAAGTTGGCTCGTTTTCGATGAAAAAGGGTATCTTCTATGGCTTTTACCATTTAGAGAATCTTATTTGAGTATTCATCATGAAACTGATAAAATACAGTATAAGCTCGTCTACTTATATCAAAGGGATGAGTAAGTTTGGAAGGAGAACCCAATGTTAGAAAAAGATATCGAAAAAACATTTTATTCAGAACAACAAATTCAAGAACGAGTTGCTGTTTTAGGTGAAGAGATTAGTCGTGAGTATCAGGATAAGTTTCCTTTAGTTGTGGGTATTTTAAAAGGAGCCGTTCCGTTTTTATCGGATTTAGTTCGTGCTATGCCAATTCACATGGAAATGGATTTTATGGATGTGTCAAGTTACGGTAATGCGACTGTCTCATCTGGTGAAGTTCGTATTTTGAAAGATTTAAGTACAGTAGTTGAAGGTCGTCATATTATCTTAGTAGAAGATATTATCGATAGTGGACGTACATTAAAATATCTTGTTGACTTATTGAAACACCGTAAAGCAGCTTCTGTTAAAATTGTGACGATGCTTGATAAACCAGAAGGTCGTGTTGTTGATATGGCAGCTGACTATGTTGGTTTTGAAGTGCCAAACGAATTTGTTGTAGGATATGGTTTAGATTATGCTGAAGATTATCGTAATCTTCCATATATCGGTGTATTGAAACCAGAAATATACGAAAATGCTTAATTTTTCGAACATTTAGTGTTACAATAATTTCTTAGTAATGATTACAAACTAAAAATTTAATATAGAGAAGGAGGACATGTATGAATAAAAAGAATTCAGGGATGCGCAACTCGCTTTATTATATTATTGTATTTTTATCAATGATTACAATAGTATACTTCTTCTTTGGACAAGGCGGCGACCAATCTCCAACTATAAATTATTCAACGTTCTATCAACAATTAAAAGATGATCAAATTAAAGACTTTACTGTTCAACCTGCTAATGGCGTTTACAAAATCACGGGTGAGTACCATGAAGATCAGAAAATTACTGATTCAGGTGGGTTACCAATATTTGGTAAAACAAAAGTAAAATCAAAACGATTTACAACATCTGTCTTACCTAATGATGCAACCATTGCTAATATTAGCGAAACAGCGAGTGAATCTGGTACCAAATTTGTTGTTAAAGAACAATCAAACAACAGTGTTTGGGTATCATTATTGTTTAGTTTCTTACCAGTTTTATTGATGGTATTCCTATTCTATATGATGATGGGACAAGGTGGACAAGGTGGTGGAAATGGCCGTGTCATGAACTTTGGGAAATCTAAAACAAAAGAAGCAGATAAAAAATCAATCAATGTTCGTTTTTCTGACGTAGCAGGAGCTGAAGAAGAAAAACAAGAATTAGTAGAAGTAGTTGAATTCTTGAAAGACCCACGTCGTTTCGTGGAACTTGGTGCTAGAATTCCTGCGGGTG
The DNA here is from genome assembly GCF_022604695.1 of Vagococcus sp. CY53-2. Classification (NCBI taxonomy): domain Bacteria; kingdom Bacillati; phylum Bacillota; class Bacilli; order Lactobacillales; family Enterococcaceae; genus Vagococcus; species Vagococcus sp. CY53-2. The sequence continues at coordinate 5,497 of NZ_JALAHP010000010.1, read as the reverse complement.
TGTTACTTGAGGGACCTCCCGGAACAGGTAAAACATTATTAGCAAAAGCTGTTGCCGGAGAAGCTGGCGTACCATTCTTCTCTATTTCAGGTTCAGACTTTGTTGAGATGTTTGTCGGTGTTGGGGCAAGTCGTGTACGTGACTTGTTTGAAACAGCGAAAAAATCAGCTCCAGCGATTATCTTCATCGATGAAATTGATGCAGTTGGTCGTCAACGTGGTGCTGGTATGGGTGGGGGTCACGATGAACGTGAACAAACCCTTAACCAATTGCTTGTTGAAATGGATGGTTTCAATGGTAATGAAGGAGTTATCGTTATTGCTGCAACAAACCGTTCAGATGTGTTAGACCCTGCATTACTTCGTCCAGGACGTTTTGACAGACAAGTTCTTGTTGGAACACCTGATGTTAAAGGTCGTGAACAAATTTTGCGAGTTCATTCTCGTAACAAACCTTTAGCAAACGATGTTGATTTAAAAGTTGTCGCACAACAAACACCAGGATTTGCCGGTGCAGACTTAGAAAACGTATTAAACGAAGCTGCCCTTGTAGCGGCTCGACGTAATAAAAAGAAAATTGACGCATCAGATATTGATGAAGCACAAGATAGAGTCATTGCTGGTCCTGCTAAGAAAGACCGCATGATTAGTAAAAAAGAACGTTCAATGGTTGCTTACCATGAAGCAGGTCATACAATCTGTGGATTAGTGCTAAGCGATGCAAGAATTGTCCATAAAGTAACCATCGTTCCACGTGGACGTGCTGGCGGATACATGATTGCTTTACCAAAAGAAGATCGTTTCTTAATGACTCAAAACGAAATGTTCGAACAAATCGTTGGATTACTTGGTGGACGTGTGGCCGAAGAAATTATCTTTGGTGTGAAATCTACTGGGGCAAGTAATGACTTTGAACAAGCAACTAACTTAGCTCGTTCAATGGTAACTGAGTATGGTATGAGTGATTCATTAGGTCCTGTACAATATGAAGGAAACCATCAAGTCTTTGTTGGCCGTGATTATGGACAAACAAAAACTTATTCAGAACAAGTTGCGTTCCAAATCGATGAGGAAGTTCGTAATATCTTGAACCGTGCTCATCAAAAAGCGGTTGAAATTATTGAAGCACATCGTGATGAACATAAGTTAATCGCAGAGTCACTACTTAAATACGAAACACTTGATGCGAAACAAATTAAATCATTATTTGAAGACGGTAAAATGCCAAGTGATGATAAACCTGAAGAGTATCCAAGTGAAAAAGATGGTTCTTTTGAAGAAGTTAAAGAAGCGTTAGAGAAAAAAGACGCTGAAAAACAAAAAGCTGAATTTGCTGAAGAAAAAGAAGCAGAGCACAATTTAAAAGAGCGTGATGAAGAATTATCACAATCGATTAAAGAAGATGAAGAAGCTGTGAAAGAAGATAAATCTGAGTAAAAATAGTTTTAAGATTGAAACAAATACGTTATGATAAGTGGGATATACGAAAGTATAGCCCACTTTTTAATTGGGAATAATAAAGAAAGAAAGTAGGCACGATAAATGAGTAAACAAACAACAGATTATTTAGTTAAAGCTTTATGTTTTAATGGAGAAATTCGTGCGATGGCAACACGCACAACAGAGTTAGTTGCTGAAGCACAACAACGTCATGATACATGGCGCACGTCAACAGCGGCACTAGGTCGTTCTTTAACAGGAGCCTTGATGTTAGGTTCAACGCATAAAGGTGACGAAAAATTAACTGTTCGTATTCAAGGGGATGGTCCAATCGGTGCTATTGTCATTGATGCTGATGCAAAAGGACATGTAAAGGGATACGTTAAAAACCCACAAGTTAATTTACCAGCAAATGCATTAGGAAAAATTGATGTGCGTGGTGGAGTGGGAACAAATGGATCTCTAAGTGTGGTAAAAGATTTAGGATTAAGAGAGCCGTTTACAGGACAAGTTCCATTAGTTTCAGGTGAACTAGCTGAAGACTTTACATATTATTTAGCAACATCAGAACAAGTTCCTTCAGCAGTCGGGTTAAGTGTATTAGTTGATAATGAAAATGATGACGTTGTGAAAGCGGCAGGTGGATTTATGATTCAAGTGATGCCGTTTGCTTCAGAGGAAACACTAGTTGAAATTGAAAAACGTTTAGCTGATATTCCACAAGTTTCTAATCTATTAGATCAAGGTGAAACACCAGAAGAAATTCTTTATCGTTTATTAGGGAAAGAAAATGTCGAAATTTTAGATACGATGCCCGTCGAATTTCAATGTGATTGCTCTAAAGAACGTTTTTCTTCAGCTTTAATTACCTTAGGGGTCGATGAATTAACCAATATGATAGAAGAAGACAATGGAGCAGAAGCTGTCTGTCATTTTTGTAATGAAAAATATCATTATACAGCAGAAGAGTTATCAGTATTAAGAGACGAGGCTATGCAGTCTTAAGAGGAGGAAACCCGATGTGGAAGATAGGAAATGTCGAGATTCCTAATCGAGTGGTTGTGGCACCGATGGCCGGAGTAAGTAACTCGGCTTTTCGTGTAACAGTCAAAGAGTTTGGTGCAGGGCTTGTCGTATGTGAGATGATTAGTGATAAAGGCATTCAACAGCGTAACAAAAAAACACTAGAAATGCTTTATATTGATGAGACAGAACATCCGCTTAGTCTACAAATATTTGGTGGCAATAAAGAAAACTTAGTCGAAGCAGCTAAATTTGTCGAAGAATACACGACCGCAGATATGATTGATATCAATATGGGATGTCCAGTAAATAAGGTCATCAAAGCTGAAGCAGGTGCTAGATGGTTACTTGATCCAAACAAAGTATATGAAATGGTAGAAGCTGTGGCGAGTGCTGTGAGTATTCCGGTGACAGTGAAACAACGTATTGGTTGGGATGAAGAACATGTGTATGCTGTTGAAAATGCATTAGCTGCTGAAAAAGCCGGTGCGAGTGCAGTGGCGATGCATGGTCGAACACGCGTGCAGATGTATGAAGGAAGAGCTAACTGGGATGTACTAAGGGAAGTTAAAAAGCATTTAACCATTCCATTTATGGGGAATGGTGATGTGAGAACCCCAGAAGATGCAAAACGCATGCTTGATTATGTTGGATGTGATGGCGTAATGATTGGGCGAGCTGCGTTAGGTAATCCATGGATGATTTATCGCACACAGCATTATCTAGAAACAGGTGAGTTGTTAGAAGAGCCACACCCAGCTGAAAAAATCGAGACAGCTAAACTTCATTTAGACCGTTTAATTCGTTTGAAAGGTGAAAAAATTGGCTGTTTAGAATTCCGTCAACATGCCGCGTATTATTTAAAAGGCGCCCCACGTGCAACCAAAACACGACTAGCCGTTAATAAAGCGACAACTCAAGAAGAAATGAATCAGATTTTGGATGAGTATGTATTAGTTGTAAAAGAAAAAGGATTAGTCGGATAAAAAAGGCAAATTAACTTGCCTTTTTTTTGCTATTTATGGCATTATAGGAGAGAGTAGAATGGCAAATAATGTATAGGAGGAAGTAACGTGTCAAAAGATAATCAAGAGCATCAAGAAATGAATGATCAACTCATCGTTAGACGAGAAAAAATGGCGGAGTTGCGTGACAAGGGATTAGACCCATTTGGAACACGTTTTGAGCGTACAACCAATGCAAAAGAATTGCATGAAAAATATGATGATAAAACTAAAGAAGAATTACAAGAGTTAAACCTAACAGCGACAATTGCTGGTCGTATCATGACAAAACGTGGTAAAGGTAAAGTAGGGTTTGCTCATTTACAGGATAGAGAAGGGCAAGTACAGATTTACGTTCGTAAAGATGCGATTGGTGAAGAAGCCTATGAACTATTTAAACAAGCTGACTTAGGTGATTTTGTTGGAGTAACTGGACAAGTGATGAAAACTGATATGGGTGAGATGACAATCAAGCCAACTGACTTTACATTCTTGACAAAAGCTCTTAGACCGTTACCGGATAAATATCACGGTTTAACAAACGTTGAGCAAAAATACCGTCAACGCTATTTAGATTTAATTAGTAATCGTGATAGCTTTGACAAATTTGTTAAACGTAGTGAAATTATCCGCGAAGTGCGTAATTACTTAAATGACCATGGTTATTTAGAAGTTGAAACACCAACCCTACATAATATGGCAGGTGGAGCAGCAGCAAGACCATTTATTACACATCATAACGCATTAGATATGGAATTATATTTACGCATCGCGCTTGAATTACATTTAAAACGATTAATCGTTGGTGGAATGGAAAAAGTATATGAAATTGGTCGTGTATTCCGTAATGAAGGGATTGATGCGACACACAATCCAGAATTTACTATGCTAGAAGTGTATACAGCTTATACTGATTATAAAGATATTATGGATTTAACAGAAGGTATCATTACAACAGTCGCTCAAAAAGTATTAGGGACATTACAAATCCAATACGGTGATGTTAATGTTAACTTAGAAGGACCATGGAAGAGAATTCATATGGTTGATGCGATTAAAGAAGTCACAGGTGTTGATTTCTGGAATGTAACATCAGACGAAGAAGCAAGAACAATCGCTAAAAAACATAATGTTACTATAGAAGAACATATGGATTATGGCCATGTGATTAATGAATTTTTTGAAGAGTTTGTTGAAGATACGTTGATTCAACCAACCTTTATCTATGGTCATCCGGTTTCAATTTCTCCACTTGCTAAGAAAAATCCAGAAGATGACCGATTTACAGATCGCTTTGAAGTATTTATCGTAGGAAAAGAATATGGAAATGCCTTTACCGAGTTAAATGATCCAATCGATCAAAGAGAACGATTTGAAGCGCAGATGAAAGAAAAAGATTTAGGAAATGATGAAGCTCATGGAATAGATGAAGATTTTATTGAAGCGCTAGAATATGGAATGCCTCCAACAGGTGGTTTGGGAATAGGGATCGACCGTCTGGTGATGCTATTAACTAACTCACAATCTATTAGAGATGTCTTATTATTCCCAACGATGAGATAAAAAAGTGAAGAATTTCTTCACTTTTTTATTTTATTTTAGTATATAAAATTATCGTTAAACGGTTAATGTTCGTTATAAAAAGAAATAAATAGTTATTAAAAATGATTTATCTAGAAAATTATTTTTTATAACGAATAAAAACGAATAAAAATCATATAATTTTAATTTAAAATTTGTGAATTTTTTTTTTTAGAAAAAGGTTGACCTTTCTCTATAATCTTGTTATATTAATACATGTCCTTGAGACACAGCTTTTAAAAATCACAACTTTTAACATTTAGCTAATAGGATTTTTATTCTAGCGAACGAATTTTCAGAAAATTTAAAAAAATTCAAAAAAATGTTGACAAGTTATTATAAACTTGTTATGATATAAAAGTTGTTACGACAACAAAGTTTAGACCTTTGAAAACTGAACAAAGTAAGACGAACCAAATGTGTAGGGCGTTTCTACTATGTAGAAACAAA